>JBMDWN010000030.1:0-5890 GCA_048595275.1 Olivibacter sp.
CCATTTTAGATCAAGATTGTAATTATCAGACGGCGACACTGAAGGATTACCTACGCTTTGGAAGGTGACGTCTTCATAAAGGAATGGCGCTTGCTCCAGGAATTGTGGTAGCGTATACGATCGGCTCGCAGCTAAGCGAAAGTTTTGGTCAGCCTTGATCTTATATCTTAATGTCAATTCGGGCAATACGAATAGTTGATCAATGTCTACGTCGCTAGCCGTTATATTTGCTAAAGGGAAAGTCGTGTTCCATTCCAGATATTTATTTATTTTATCTACGCGCGCACCGAGGGTATAGGTTAAGCGATCGTTATAATCGTGTTCCAAAATAAGATAACCTCCGTGAATTGCCTGGTTCACTGTATAGGTTTGAGGAGTCAGATTCGTACCTCGCAAAGTCTGTAATCTAAACTGGCCTGAAACTGGTTGCCTAACCGGATTAAAATTGTTAGCATTTAAATAGGCATCTAAGTCATTAAAATCTGCGGAAATGATTCCTTGAATACTTGTATTAAACTGGATAGCTTCAAAGTCACGATCTTTTATTCTTCCTGTATAGCCTAGTGATAAGATACCTTTATATTCTCCGTCATTATTAGCAAAGAGTTTGTACTTCAATGCAGCCCTTGCAGCAAACTCATTTTCATTAATATATTGGTAGAGTCTATTGTGTTCAGACACAATACCGCTTCCGTAAATATATCCACTTCCGTCGTTCCGTTGAGTAAGCACATTGGTTATACGGTCCGGCATATCCGCATTAACCCTTCCATAAGAAGCACCCCATTCAAATTCGTAGCGCTCATTCAATTGATGTTCGCCTAACAACTGGTTTAACCAAAGCTGATTCTGAACAGTTAATGTCTGACGTGATATTTGAGGGTTTGTATTAACAAGCTGGTAGTCAAATTCACTTACAGTACTAGACGAACCGTTTATGAAAACCGAATTGAATTTCAGGGTGTTTCTTGAATTAACCCGGTATTTTGCGTTAAACGACGCAGTGGTATGACTGGTGTATGCATACCTGTCAATACTGAAATAATCCGCATTGATAATGTCCTGAGAAATTCCAACAATACGTTCAGATCCTTTTCTGTACACATAATCATTTTCGAAAGCCAGATTTGCAAAGATACTGAGTGACCCACTTCCTACATCAAAAGACCTTCCTCCGGAAATACCGAAATTCATATTGTAAGGTAGGTTGGTCGTCCCTGGCGTCCATCTGCTTGCGTATTGATATTGATCAAGCGTGTTGGGCGCCTGAATGTTGTAAAAACCAGTTTTTTGTATATGCGATGCCTGCTTGAAGTTCGATGCACCGACAGCATGTGTGTTCAGTCCTGTTCCTAAATGAACTTCGAGTGTTGGAGCTCCGACATGTTCTTTTGAAAAGATATTTACAGAAGCTCCCCCCATGTCTCCGAAGTTTTCAGCAGTGTAGATCTTGCTGATCTCGATTGATTGGATTACATCACTACCGAATAAGTTCAATGCAACATTTTTACTCGTCGGTTCATTTGAAGGCAATGGCAAACCGTTCAAGAAAGTGATGTTGTAGCGATCTCCTAAACCCCTTACGAAAAGCCCGCTGGTTCCCTCCTGCTTAGATATTCCCGCAACCTTTGTTAAAGCAGTCTCGGCGTTACTAATTCCCTTCCGGCTCATTTCCTGTGCACCGATATTTTCACGAGTGACACTTGCATTAAGTTGGCGCCTCAAAAGCGCAGACTCCGTATCCTGTCTAGCTTCCCCTGTGATGACAACATCGTTTAATTGATTAGACTCCGTTCTCATCCCCACATTCAGCGTCAGGTTCTGACCGTCCTGCATGTTTACCGTATCCCGATGCGTCTCATAACCTATATATGAAAATATTAGGACGTGTCTTCCAGCCTCTAAGGAAAGACTGTACTCGCCCTGAACGTTTGCATTGGTGCCCGATTGAGTTCCTTCAACGCGTACAGAAACGGAAGGCATCGGCTCATCATTCAGTGTCGCATCGGTTACGATACCGCTTACTGTTCCCTTCTGCTGAGCCACTATGGCCGGAGCTGAAAAGAGGGTTAGCGCAAAAAGTAAATATTGTTTGGTGTTCATGTGTGTAATAATACCCTACAAAGGACGTCACATCATGTAAACTGAATGTTAAGAACAGATTATGTTTTATATAGACATATGTTAAGAAAAGGTTAATTGAAGGAAGGGGTAGAATCTCAAAATTCAAAAAATGGCGATATGAATCGGATTAAAAAGCTATCTTAACGATCAAAGTTGTAGTTATGAATTTTAAATCAAGCCTTTTTCTTTCTTTTACAAGCCTTATTCTATTTCTTACCTCCTGCATGACCGTATCCTACGTTGGCGATCGCTATCAGCCCACCAGTAAGGTTGATATCTATTACGCAGGTAAAGACGTTAAAGAAGAATATAAAGTAATAGGTCACCTTTCAGAATTAATTGGAGCACTGAACGGAGAAGAGCGAGCAAAAAGAGCGATCGTAAAAAAAGCACAGGAAGTTGGCGCGCATGCCATTATTATTACAGGCATCGAAAATAGTGGCGGAAAAAATAGTCAGAGTTATCAAAAAGCGGAAGCCATAATCTATACACAATAGTTTTACACCCACCAATGCATTTCAACAATCAGCCCCGCTTGAAAAGTGACGTCGCTAATTTGCTGCCTTTGGAACAAGGCGATTTTGAAGCCTTATACCTCGTTGCTTCAGATCCGGAGATTTGGGCTCAGCATCCCAGTCATGACCGCTGGAAAAAGGACGTATTTAAGCGCTTTTTCGATGAGGCAATGCTTAGCGGAGGTGCGCTCAAGGTTGTTGATAACCTTACTGGGAAAATCGTGGGCACTACGCGGATATACGACTACAATGCTTCCGAAGACAGCATTTTTATCGGTTTCACCTTTTATGCACGGTCTTATTGGGGAACAGGCTTGAATCAAACGCTTAAAAGAATGCTGATCGACTATCTTTTCCAATACGTACGTAAAGTAAACTTTCAGGTAGGAAAAGAAAATGTTCGTTCGCAGATCGCAATCTCCAGGCTGGGAGCAAAAAAGATTAGTGACAACCCGCTCCGGTATCAGATTGAAAGGATTAATTGGCTAGGCTATCCGCAGTAGGGACCAGATCCATACCTGAACAGCCAAAAAGGCAGTGCTTTGGTCGATCCTGAAATTAGCTACAAAAGTCCTCAATTAAGCTACAAATACCCGAACCATCCACCTGATCTTTGTGTCATCATTTAAAAAACAAAAGAGAAATGGAAAATACACAAAAAGCAAAAGTTTGGTTTATTACGGGCGCTTCACGTGGTTTCGGACGCATATGGGCTGAAGCCGCTTTAGAACGCGGAGATTTGGTAGCTGCTACCGCACGAAATGTAGAGAGTTTGTTGGATTTAAAAGAAAAATATACTGAGCATGTTTTAACCCTTCAATTGGATGTAACAAAAGATGGAGCTGCCAAGAAGGCTATCGATGAAGCCAAAGCGTATTTCGGGCGACTGGATGTAGTCCTGAACAACGCCGGGTATTCATTAGTCGGCACCATAGAAGAAGCCAGCGCGAAAGAGGTGAAGTCCATGTACGATACAAATATTTTCGGGGCCATTGCTGTTATTCAGGCAGCGTTACCGATTCTAAGAGAACAAGGTGGCGGGCACATCCTTGGAACATCAAGTAATCTCGGTCACGTTACGTTACCGGTCATCGGTTACTATGCTTCCTCTAAATGGGCCTTCGAAGCTATTCATGAGAGCCTTGCCATAGAGGTCAAAGACTTTGGTATTAAGGTCACGATCGTTGAACCGGGAGCCTACGCCACAGAATTTGGGAGCCAGGATTCGCTGAAATTCGCTAAGGATATGGAAATCTACTCCGATCTTAAAAAGCAATTCAGAAAAAGTCTGCAAGAAACAAATCAGGGTGATCCTAAGGCGACGCCTCAGGCGCTTTTTCAGATCATCGATGCCGAGAATCCGCCTTTGCGTTTCAATCTCGGAAGCGATAATCTTTCCTGGGTGCGGAAGGCTTATGAAGAACGTCTGGCGATCTGGGAGGAATGGGATACTGTTTCCCGTTCAGCTCAAGCCATCTCTGAGTAATTTCCTGGCATAACCGGTAACAACTGTTTTGGGTTATAATTATATTTGAATCAGGAGATACAGCTCGGCATGAAAAACAGCAATAAAAAACCTCATAAGTTTCTGACACTGTCAGATGCGCACAAGGCTTTCGGACTGCCGCAACCGAAGCATCCTCTGATCAGCATGGTGAAAGCAGCGCCATGCTGGTCAGGAGGGCCGGATTTGCTGCCCAATCATGTTCTGAGCTTTTATAAGATATCTTATAAGCCGAAATTGGGCGGTAAAATAAAATATGGCCAGGGTTATTACGACTTTGATGAGGGAGGACTGCTTTTTGCTTCCCCCGGACAGGTCGTAGGTGCCGGAGAAACGCAAGGAACCGTGTATTCAGAATATACGCTACTGATCCATCCTGACTTTTTTCTGGGTCATTCTTTAGCGAAAACCATTCATCAATACGGCTTTTTTTCTTACTCTACAAACGAAGCATTGCACCTATCCGAGCAAGAAAGAGCTACCATAATTTCACTGTTTAGTATTATGGACGACGAGCTTAATAGCCGGATAGATGACTTTAGTCACAAAGTTATCCTTGCGCAGGTCGACCTGCTGCTGAATTATGCTGACCGCTTTTATAAACGTCAATTCCTTACGCGACAGGTCGTCAGCAATGATCTTTTAGAACGATTCGAAGAGTTGCTGTCCGGATATTTCGATAGTGAGCAATCGTTGAATAAAGGCTTACCTACGGTACATGAACTTGCTGAGCAATTGAATCTTTCAGCAAGCTACTTAAGCGATATGCTCAGGACTCTGACGGGCGAGAACGCGCAACAGCATATTCATGGTAAATTAATTGAAAAAGCGAAAGAAAAACTGTCGACCACAACGCTTTCGGTCGGCGAGGTTGCATACGCCCTCGGATTTGAGCACCCGCAATCGTTTAATAAATTATTCAAGATGAAGACCAAATTATCACCATTAGCGTTCAGGCGCTCCTTCAATTAAAGGAGGCCCTGAATTCCAGCGGACTTTGTTTCGTTTTTGCTTTGAATAATTTACTGAAGCTCTGCGAATGCTCAAAACCTAGTTCGTATGCAATTTCACTAATGGAATGGTCTGTAAGAGACAGCTTTTCTTTCGCGCTCTCGATTAGCTTCTCGTGAATATGCTGCTGGGTAGTCTGACCGGTCAACTGCTTCAGCAGACTGCTCAAGTATTTTGATGACATATTTAACTCATCGGCGACGAACTGCACAGTTGGCAAGCCTTTGGTGATGAGGTCGGCCTGATTAAAGTGATTTGCTAATACTTCTTCCACTTTCTCCAAAACACCATGGTTAATTATTTTGCGCGTAATGAACTGCCGTTCGTAGAAGCGCTTGGCATAAGTGAAGAGTAATTCCAATTGCGCTATAATTACATCCTGGCTGAATTTATCGATGTTCGCATGGTATTCTCCCATAATGTTGGCGATGATATCATTGATCATCTGCTCCTCCTTGTCAGAAAGAAACAGCGCCTCATGACTTGAGTACTGGAAATAGTCGTATTGCTTTATTTTTTTTGCCAGAGGAGTATTCCAAAGGAAATCCGGATGAATAAACAACATCCATCCTTCCAGGTTATGCGGCACGCCATTGTCTTCACCACGGAGGATTTGACCAGGTGCCATAAAAGCCATTAACCCCTCATCAAAGTCGTACTTTTTCTGCCCATAGAATAGCTTATCACAGCCACGTTTCAGGGAGACCACATACAAATCGAAGATCACGGCATCTAT
>JBMDWN010000031.1:0-17559 GCA_048595275.1 Olivibacter sp.
ATCCCTGCGCAATACTCATCCCAAGATCCATATCGGCCCGGAACCAGTGGCACAGCTGGCGCATGATGATCAGCTCTTTTTTCGGGCCGTCTATACCTTTCATGTCCCCAACAATGTTATGCACGGTATTCTTCTTCGCCTGCTCATCCATCAGGCGGTAGAGATTCCCGGGTTGTGTATAGTGATCGTCTTCGCCCGGCGCATTACGGTCGTAAAAATCGGCCGTGCTGCTGTGTAATTCCCAGGCTGGCTGCTTTTGCGACTCGTCTTCATAGATCTCATCGAAGCTGTTCGGGAAATAATTCGGCGCGGATCCCTGGTTTCCGTCAACGCGCATATAGCCGTCCCGCTGATAGTTAGATACCATGAAAGGGCAACGGTTAACCGGGATCTGTTCGTAATTAGCACCAAGGCGATAACGGTGAGCATCCGGGTAGGAAAGAATTCTACCCTGCAGCATTTTATCCGGTGAATAGGAAATGCCATCTACCACGTGAGCAGGAGCAAAAGCCGCCTGTTCGACATGCGCGAAATAATTATCCGGATTCTCGTTCAGCTCAATTTCACCTACTTCAATCAATGGATATTCCTTTTGTGGCCAAACCTTCGTTAAATCGAATGGATTCCACTGAAAAGCTTCTGCCTGTTCGTCCGTCATCACCTGGATATTAACCGTCCACTTCGGAAAGTTTCCTTCCTCGATTGCGTGAAAAAGGTCATCCTGTGCAAAATCGGGTTCTTTTCCGCGCATTTCTTCTGCCTCCTCATCCGTGAAATTCCGGATTCCCTGCTGCGTTTTGACATGGAATTTCACCCATACGCGTTCGTTGTTGCTGTTCACCATTGAAAAGGTATGGCTGCTGAACCCATGCATGTGACGATAACCATAAGGCGTACCGCGATCTGACATCAGGATCAGTACCTGATGCAGGCTTTCCGGGTTCAGCGACCAGAAATCCCACTTCATCGTGGCGCTTTTCATGTTGGTCTGGGGATCTCTTTTCTGCGTGTGGATGAAGTCGCCGAATTTTTTCGGATCCTTGACAAAAAACACCGGCGTGTTGTTTCCAACCAGATCCCAGTTACCATCTTCTGTATAAAACTTCATCGCAAAACCCCTCGGATCCCGCTCAGTGTCTGCAGAGCCCTTTTCGCCACCTACTGTGGAAAAGCGAAGAAAGACCCGGGTTTCTTTCCCGATCTCGTTAAATACTTTGGCTCGGGAGTACCGGCTGATATCCTTTGTTACTTTGAAGGTGCCGTAGGCGCCGGATCCCTTGGCATGCACGACGCGTTCCGGAATCCGCTCCCGATTAAAATGGGCCATCTTCTCATGCAGGTGAAAGTCCTGCAGCAATACCGGACCACGCGGACCTACTGTCATACTATCTTCGTTATTTGTTACCGGGATGCCGGATGCCGTGGTCAGCCTTCTTTTCTCTTCCATGTTTTTATCCTGTTGTTTAGCATTATCGTTTTGTTTATAGATAACCAAATATGAGGCCTTTGGTTCATCACTGGAAATTGTTAATCTCTATACGACTATAGCTAAAAGCAATACCTTAATCGGAGGAAGATTCCATAAATGTCCTGATTTTCGTTAAATCCTCCTCAAGAAAGAAAGGGGGGGCTCCTTCCGTGATCGGTTCTACCTTTGTTGTTTTGTATGGCCATAATGGTTTGGTTTAGTTAGCGGGAATAAATGTGCTATTTTTGCATCAACAATAAAACACCAAGTGCACCACGTCAGCGCACGGAAGGCGGTAAGACTGCATCTTTCGAGCGGGTTTCTTATAAATATCCGCTGTCATGCCGCTCGTAACCGGGACCCAAGGCCTTGTTGGTGCTGTTTTGATGATTTCTTTATAATCTTACTTTTAGCAAACCATGACGTTCGTTCAGCTGGAATACATTATAGCCGTAGATACACACCGGAGTTTCGTTGCAGCGGCGCAGCACTGCTTTGTTACGCAGCCCACGCTGAGTATGCAGATCCAAAAGCTGGAGGAAGCGCTGGGTGCCCGCCTTTTTGATCGCAGCAAGCAGCCTGTAGTTCCTACCGATATTGGCAGAGAAGTGATTCATCAAGCACGTATAATTTTGATGGAGCGTCAGCGGCTGCGGGATATTGTCTCGGACAGCGGGAGCGAACCGGAGGGCGATCTACGGATAGGCGTCATTCCCACGGTTGCGCCCTATCTGCTGCCTAAGGTGCTGGGGGGCTTTATCGAACGCTATCCAAGGGTTCATTTGCATGTCTGGGAATATACCACGGAGAAAATAATACGCGAAATTCGTCAGGGAACGCTCGACTGTGGTATTTTGTCAACCCCCATAAACGCCAGCGGCCTGGAAGAGATCCCAATGTTTTACGAGCCCTTCGTGGCCTATCTGTCTTCTGCCAGCACCTTGCAGACTTTAAAAACGGTTACGGCATCGGATATTCTGAAAGATAAACTGTGGCTTTTAAATGAGGGGCACTGCATGCGCAACCAGGTGCTCAATATTTGTAGCCGGAAGAAATCTGCCGCCCCGGATGAAGCGCTGGAGTACAATACAGGAAGTGTGGAAACCTTGAAGCGTATGGTAGATACCAATGCAGGGGCCACGATTTTGCCTGAACTGAGTATCAAAGAATTTTCGGCAGACGAGCTGGAGAATGTCCGTTATTTTAAATCGCCCGAACCGGTGCGGGAAATCAGCTTGCTGGTGCGGGAAAATTTCGTTAAAAAGCGTTTGATTCAGGCCTTAAAAGAGGAGGTTATGGTCGCTGTTCCGAAACGGTTTACAGAACAAAAGCGAAAATCCGTCATCAACCTGGATTAATGACGGATCTTCTGTTCTAGCGGTTCACGCTGCCGACCGGTTGCTTCTCAATAGAGCTCGGCCTTGGGGCGGGCATGTTAGACATGTTGTCATCGCTTAATTCCCGTTTAAGGCGTTCACTCATCAGTTTCTTATACGTTTTACGTTGCGATTTATCCAGTACACCCATTACCTTACGATCGGTTTCTTTTCTCATGGTCTCGATCTGGTTTGGCGCATAGCCGTTTGATCCCACCTGGGCATCCGCGAGGTCTTCCTGCTCCTGCAGGTTCTTATACCACTTGCTTATCGAATCCTGCTGCGTTTTGTTTAAATCCATGGCGTCCACCATATCCTGTGGAATCATCCCGGTGTACTTTTTTTGCGCAGAATCGGCCACGACACGTTTGGTGGCACTCTTCGTTACGGGTTGCATCTGCTGCCCGTAGCTTATGCCGACGAATCCCAGACTCATCAGCACAATTCCTGTTAACATCTTTTTCATTGAGTTCTTTTATCTGATTTATTGATTAACCATTTTTATTTGTCAGCGCGTTTACCTCTTCAACTGCTGGGTCTTTCATCACTTCTTCTTTTTCGACCATTTTAACGGCTATTTCCGAAGGCCTCACGCCAGCTCCAAGCATTTCTGCATTTTTTTCGGTAAACTCCGCTCCGAAGAATAAAATAAAGGAGGTGTAGTATACCCACAGCAGTATAATAATAAGTGAGCCTGCTGCACCGTATCCGGAAGCCGGAGCTGCGTATTGCATATATAGCCCGATACCCCATTTGCCGATCATGAATAAAATAGCGGTGAAGTAGGCGCCCGCCCGGACATCCTTCCAGCGAATCTTTATATCCGGTAGAAATTTGAAGATAGATCCGAACAGTACGGCAAGCACGAAGAAGGTGATGAGGTTATTGAGAATGTAAAGAACGATAACCGTAGACTCGTCAAATAAATCGAAGCCGAAGATTTTAAAATCAGGAAGGTAGGACGCTATTGATGTCGTCAGCGCATTGATTGCCCCGTTGATGATCAGCGATACGACCAGTAGAAAACCCAGGATCAAAACGATTGAAAAAGAAATCGCACGGTCAGCGATTAGTTTTACCCAACCTCTTTTAGGCTTTGGTTTAACATTGAAGATGTCGTTCAGGGAATCCTGCATCTCGATAAATACTTTAGTGGAACCGAAGATGAGTGTACCCACACCAATGGCGGTTGCGATGATCGAGCCTTGACCGACCGAGAGGTTTTCAATCAGGGACTGGATTTGTGCAGCGGCATCCGCGCCCATATATTGATTCAGTTCCTGAAAGATCCTGCCCTGGGCGGCATCCTGCCCCCAAACAAAACCGACCACCGCCATTACAATGATAATGAGGGGTGCGAGCGCAAAAATTGTGTAATATGAGAGCGATGCACTCATTTTGGATACTTTGTCGTCTCCAAACGAAATTGCGCTTGCTTTCAGGACCTCGAAAGAATCTTTGTAGAACTGTTTTTTAAAAATTTTCATGTTGCTTCTTCATGTCTTTCAGCCGGGCGTCGTTTCCAGCACCCTTTCTCGGAAGAAGCAGATGAGTAACGCTTACCGGTTGGAAATGACGAGTAATTCCAAGTCTTTGGGAGGTAAATTGAACCGGTCTGCAATATCCTTATTCGTAAGCTGCCCTTGATACAGGTAAACGGCGTTACGAATTCCCGGGCGATTCCAGATGAGGTTCAGCAGGCCTCCCTTTTCTCCAATATCCAACAATATGGGGGTGAAAATGTTTGTCAGTGCATAGGTTGCCGTCCGTGCAACCCGGGAAGCAATATTCGGGACACAGTAGTGGATAACATCATATTTGCGGAATGTGGGATTCGCATGATCCGTAATCTGGGACGTTTCAAAGCAGCCACCCTGATCTATGCTAACGTCAATCAAAACGGAATTCGGTTTCATGTGCGAGACGGTGTCTTCCGAGATGATGCAGGGACTGCGTCCATTGGTTGCCCTTAGCGCACCGATGACGACATCGGCCGATAAAACGGCTTTCTGCAGCACAATTGGTTGGATGACGGAAGTAAAAACCATCCTTCCGATATTATTCTGAAGCCTTCTGAGCCGGTGCAGGGAACTGTCGAACACCTTTACCTGCGCACCCAGCGATATCGCGGTCCGTGCAGCGTATTCTCCGACCGTTCCTGCACCGATAATGACGATTTCTGTTGGAGGAACGCCCGTTATGCCTCCGAGCATAAGTCCTTTTCCGTCGAAGACGTTGCTGAGGTACTCGGCGGCAATCAGCGTAGAGGTGGCGCCGACAATTTCGCTCATGGCACGGACGACAGTCAGGATCTGATCTTCATCGCGTAAATATTCATAGGAAAGAGCCGTAATTTTCCGCTTCATCATGGCCTGCAGGTGCTCCAGCTTCAGGAGCGAGGGCTGCTGGGACGAAAGCAATACTTTTCCAGGTTTCATGAGCTCGATCTCTTCCATGCTTGGCGGACTGATCTTGATGATGATGTCGCATTCATAGATCTGCCGCCGGTCATGCACAATGGTGGCTCCCTGTTCGCTGTAATGGTGGTCCAGGAAGTTTGCTCCTTCCCCGGATCCGCTCTCCAGCATGATCTGGTGCCCATTGGCAACGAGAACGGCTACGGAAAGCGGGGTGAGCGCTATGCGGTTCTCCTGAAAACTAAGCTCTTTTGGAATGCCGATATTTAGGCTGTTCTTCTTTTTTTCGAGTGCCAGCATAGCCTCCTGCGGCTGCCTCATCGCTTGTCTGGCCAGGTTCGAAAGCTCCCCCATCTTTATCCTGATTATCGTAGATGTTTAAAATGGCGGTTAATTTACTAATTAATAGACATAGTTTTTTATCAAATTGCAGTTCCTCACATTTTTATCTAAGTTTGTGCTGAAATGTCATTTTGACCGGAAATGTCCTTTGGTGTGTTTATTGACGGGGAATGACTATAGTTTTCACAAAATTTCAGCATGTTAGGGTTTTTAAGTAAAATTTTCGGAAGTAAATCTGATCGCGATATAAAACACATTCGTCCTCTGGTAGAAAAGATCAAGGAGGAATACGGGAAGTTGGAGGCGTTGAGTCATGATGAGTTGAGGGCTAAAACGCAGGAGTTTAAGCAGCGTATAAAAGAATACCTGGCGGAGATCGACCGTCAGATCGAGGAGCTTAAAGAAGAAGCTGAACAACCGGATGTTGAACTCAACGAAAAGAACGAGCTTTACGATAAGGTCGACAAGTTAACCAAAGACCGGGATAAAAAACTGGAGGAGGTGCTGATGGAGATCCTTCCTGAAGCTTTTGCCGTGGTCAAAGATACGGCAAGACGGTTGAAGGAAAATCCGGTGCTGGAAGTTACCGCCACGGAAATGGACCGGGATCTGGCTTCTAAAAAGCAGAACGTGCAGATCGAAGGGGATAAAGCCTTGTGGCAGAACACCTGGGTGGCGGCGGGTACGCCGGTAACCTGGAATATGTTGCATTACGATGTGCAGCTGATCGGGGGTATTGTGCTCCATGAAGGGAAGATTGCAGAAATGGCTACCGGTGAAGGTAAAACGCTGGTCGGTACTTTACCGGCCTATCTCAATGCGCTTTCCGGGCAGGGTGTACACATTGTTACGGTGAACGATTACCTGGCCAGGCGTGACTCGGAGTGGAACGGTCCGCTATTCGAATTCCACGGTCTACGGGTGGACTGTATTGATAAGCATCAGCCGAATTCACCCGCCAGAAGAAATGCTTACGCGGCAGATATCGTATTCGGAACGAATAATGAATTTGGCTTCGACTATTTGCGTGACAATATGGCGCAGTCGCCGGATAGCCTGGTACAGCGCAAGCTGCACTTTGCGATGGTGGATGAGGTGGATTCCGTATTGATTGATGATGCGCGTACACCGCTGATTATATCCGGCCCGATTCCAAAAGGCGATGAGCACGAATTTTATGACCTGAAACCGCGGATCGAGCGTTTGGTAAATACCCAGAAAGCATACATCAATACCGTGCTGAACGAGGCGAAAAAAGCCATCAACGGTGGGGATACGGATGTCGAAAGTGGTGGTATGGCGCTGATCCGGGCACATCGTGGTTTGCCGAAAAATAAGGCGCTGATAAAATACCTGAGCGAGGGAAGCAACCGTCAGGTGCTTCAGAAAACAGAGAACTACTACCTGCAGGAGCAGAGTAAAAATATGCCGAAGGTAGATAAGGAGCTCTTTTTTGTGATCGATGAAAAGAATAACCAGGTTGAGCTGACCGAAAAAGGCATTGACCTGATCACCAGTTCCGGAGAAGACGCACACTTTTTCGTTATGCCGGACGTGGGAACGGAAATCGCCGAAATCGAAAAAATGGATCTCTCTGCGGAAGAGAAGGCGAAGCGCAAGGATGAGCTGATGCGCGACTTTTCCATCAAGTCCGAACGTATACACTCCGTAAATCAGCTGCTTAAAGCTTATACCTTATTTGAAAAAGATGTGGAATACATCATCGATGAGGGCAAAGTTAAAATTGTGGATGAGCAGACGGGACGGATTATGGATGGCCGGCGTTATTCCGACGGGCTCCACCAGGCGATTGAAGCCAAGGAGAACGTAAAGGTGGAAGACGCGACCCAGACTTATGCAACCATCACCCTGCAGAATTACTTCCGGATGTACCATAAGCTGGCCGGGATGACCGGTACGGCGGTTACAGAAGCGGGAGAGTTGTGGCAGATCTATAAGCTGGATGTGGTTGAAATTCCAACCAACATCGATATACAGCGGGACGATAGCCAGGATATGGTATACCGGACTGCCCGTGAGAAATACAATGCTGTAGCGGAGGAGATTCAGAAGCTTACCGAGGCCGGAAGGCCGGTACTGGTGGGTACAACCTCCGTCGAGATCTCCGAGCTGCTCAGCCGGATGCTTAAGCTGCGCGGCATCAAGCACAACGTGCTGAATGCAAAGCTGCACCAGCGGGAAGCGGATATTGTTGCGGAGGCCGGTCAGGCCGGTACGGTGACCATCGCTACCAACATGGCGGGCCGGGGTACGGACATCAAGCTTGGCGGCGGTGTAAAAGACGCCGGTGGTTTGGCCATCATTGGTACTGAGCGGCATGAGTCGCGGCGCGTTGACCGTCAGCTCAGAGGTCGTGCGGGTCGTCAAGGAGATCCGGGATCTTCTCAGTTCTTCGTTTCCCTGGAAGATAACCTGATGCGGCTGTTCGGATCGGAACGGATCTCAAACATCATGGTCCGCATGGGTATTGAAGAAGGGGAGGTGATCCAGCATTCCATGATCACCAAATCCATCGAACGGGCTCAGAAGAAAGTCGAGGAGAACAATTTCGGCATCCGTAAGCGCCTGCTGGAGTACGATGATGTGATGAACTCTCAGCGTACGGTGATCTATGCAAAGCGTAAGAATGCGTTATTTGGTGACCGCCTCGACCTGGATCTGAACAATACCATTTTTGATGTGGTGGAAGATCTTGTCGCTGAATATAAAGATGCCGGGACATACGAAGACTTTCAGCTGGAATTTATCCGGATCTTCTCGGTTGATCCTGAATTGAGCCAGGACCTGTTCAGTAATAAAAATACGGTCGAACTGACTGACGAACTTTTCGCTAAAGTCATTGCGTTCTATCACCGCAAAGCCGAGCAGATTGCTGCGCAAACACTGCCGGTACTGAAGGACGTTTTTGCTACGCGGGGCGAGCAGATCGAAAACATCGTGGTTCCTTTTACCGATGGCATACGCGGGCTGCAGGTGGCTACGAATCTGAAGAAATCCGTCGAGTCGGAAGGTAAGGAAGTCTTTAAATCCTTTGAGAAAGGTGTAGTGCTGTCGTTGATCGATGAAGCCTGGAAGGAGCATCTGCGGGAAATGGACGACCTGAAGCAGTCTGTTCAGAATGCAGTTTACGAGCAAAAGGATCCGATCATTATTTATAAAATGGAAGCCTTCAACCTGTTTAAGCAGATGCTGGCCACGTTGAACAAGGATATGGTGGCCTTCCTGTTTAAGGGAGGTATTCCGCAACAGCAGCCGCAGGAAGTCCGGGAGGCACGTCCGCAGCCCCGCCAGGAGCCAAAAGTTCAGGTGTCCAAACCGGAGCTGGCAGCCGTGGGAGCAGGGGGAAGCGGAGCACCGGTTGAAGATACCCGCGAGATTCAGAAAACACAACCGATCCGTAACGAAAACAAGGTCGGAAGAAACGATCCCTGCCCTTGCGGAAGTGGTAAAAAATATAAAAACTGCCACGGTATTAACGGCTAGATAAAAATAAGCTTATGCATTACGTACGCGCTGCTTTTTCGCTTGTTGTTTTTCTTGGTTTCTTCCTTTCCTCCCGTGCTCAGGAAGGGGATGAAAGGGTGCTGGAAAACAAAAGCCCGTTGATCGAAGCGTTGCAGAAGGAGCGTGCTTCCCTGGCCCGTTCAGGCGGGCTGAGCCGGCCGGCAACGGAAGGAGAACGGAGTCCGAACGGTGAACGCCGATCGGTTCCGGGTTTTCGCGTTCAGATTTACTCGGGCCCAAGCCGGGAAGAGGCTTATGCTGCCCAGGCCCGCTTTCGCCGGGTTTTTAAAGATCTTGGGACCTATGTCAGCTACGAGCAGCCCAATTATCGGGTGAAAGTCGGTGATTTTACCAGTCGTTCCGAAGCGCAGGCTTTATCCAGTGAACTCAAAAAGAAGTTTAATTCGGTTTTTATCTTTTCTGAAACGGTAAACTTAGAACCTTAGCACCGATGCCCGCTGCCTTGAAAAAAGAAATCCAGGAACTTGCCGCGTTGATCGCTCCGGAAATCATTTCCATTCGGAGACATCTGCACACGAATCCGGAACTCTCTTTTAAGGAATTTAATACCTCTGCCTTCATAAAAGCACGTTTAAATGATATGGGCATTACCTGGCAGGAAATGGCGGGCACGGGCCTGGTGGCGCTGATCAAGGGAGGCTTGGACGCTGAATCGGAAAAGGTCATTGCACTCCGCGCGGATATGGACGCGCTGCCTATACAGGAGCAGGAGGGGCGGACTTACGGTTCGCAAAATAAGGGGGTCATGCATGCTTGCGGGCACGACGTTCACACGGCCTCATTGTTGGGCACCGCAAGGATTTTAAGAAAACTCAGCGATTCGTTCACGGGCACGGTTAAGCTGATCTTTCAACCCGGCGAGGAGCAGCTTCCCGGCGGAGCCAGTCTGATGATCCGGGAAGGTGTCCTGGAAAATCCAAAGCCCTCAGCGATCCTCGGGCAGCATGTTATGCCGCTGATAGACGCCGGTAAGGTCGGTTTTCGTTCCGGGAAGTATATGGCCTCTACAGACGAGCTGCATGTAACCGTTACCGGCCGCGGCGGGCATGGCGCCCAACCTCAGCAGAACATTGACCCAATTGTGGTTACCGCACATATCATCACCGCCCTGCAGCAGATTGTAAGCCGGGTAGCAGATCCTAAGATGCCCACCGTTTTATCTTTCGGACGGATTATGGCCGAGGGAGCAACCAACGTTATTCCCAATGAGGTGCATTTGCAGGGAACTTTCCGGACCTTTGATGAGGAATGGCGGCAGGAAGCGCATCGGCGGATGAAGAAAATGGCCGAAGGCATTGCCGAAAGCATGGGAGCCAGCTGCGATTTCGATATCCGGAAGGGATATCCTTTTCTGATTAATAACGAGGCGCTCACCGCCAGAATCCGGAATTATGCTGAAGAATATCTCGGTGAGGAGAATGTGGAAGATCTCGACCTCTGGATGGCGGGAGAAGACTTTTCCTATTACTCGCAGGTTACCGATGCCTGTTTCTATCGCCTGGGCATCCGCAATGAGCAGAAGGGGATTACCGCGCCGGTACACACACCGAATTTCGATATTGATGAAGAGGCCCTGAAAACGAGTACCGGTTTAATGGCTTATCTGGCCATTCAGCAACTTAGCGAAGCCTGATCACCACCGCGCTGCCTTGGTTCGACAGGGCATTTTTTTTACCTTTGTTTTCCTTGAATAGAATGTAGATAAACCATCGTCATCCATGGAAACAAGTATTGAAAAATCCTCCAACATTATTAGCCGTTACTCCTATGATCTGCTGGTCAAATGGGGCGTAGACCAAAGCATTGCTGCTTACGTCAACCTCTTTGTGCTGCTTTTTATTTTAATCGTTTTAGTTTACATCGTTCAGTATCTGGTCAGACGAATTCTTAAAGCCGGTTTGCAACGTCTGGCGAAAACCGCCAATCTGGACTTCTTCCGTTTTCTGCTCAACAATCGGTTTCCCCATTATCTGGCATTGATCGCCCCTTTCAGCCTTGTGAAGAATTCCATACCAGTCGTCTTCGATGATTTTCCAGGCTTGATCAAGCCGTTGAATGTCTTGATGGAAATTTATATGGTGTTCATGATTATCTCGATCATCATGTCCCTGATTCGTTCGGGGTCGGATGTGCTGAAACTGAGGCCGGCCTTTCATGCAAAACCCATGGAGAGCTACCTTCAGGTTATTCGGATGATCTTTTTCCTTTTTGGGGCGGTGGCTATTTTTTCTTCCATAACGGGTCAGTCTCCCGCAGCATTTTTTGCGGCTATGGGCGCCGCTTCAGCTATCCTTCTGCTGATGTTCAAGGATACGATCATGGGCTTTGTAGCCAGCATACAGGTCACCACGAACGATATGGTGCGGATCGGTGACTGGATTACGATGCCGAAGTACGGGGCGGACGGGGATGTTATGGAGATCAACCTGACCACGGTGAAGGTCCAGAATTTCGATAAGACGATCACGACTATTCCCACGTATACCCTCATCTCCGATTCTTTCCAGAACTGGCGGGGGATGCAGGATTCCGGCGGCCGCCGGATCAAGCGTTCGATCGTTGTCAAGCAATCCAGTATTCGATTTATAAAAGATGAAGAATTGCCCCGCTTTAAGCAGATTCAGGGAATACAAGACTACATCAGGAGCCGTAGTGAGGAAATCCGGCAACACAATGAGCGGATCGGGGCCGACAGGAGCCTTGCCCTGAACGGGCGGAACTTCACCAATTTCGGCCTCTACCGGAAATATATAGACTGGTACTTAAACAACCACCCGGGTATTCATAAAGACATGACGCTGATGGTTCGCCAGCTGGCGCCTACGGAAAACGGGCTTCCGCTAGAGCTCTATGTCTTCACGAATACCGTCAACTGGGCGGAATACGAATACATTATGGCCGATATCTTCGACCATCTTATTGCTTCCGTGCCCTTCTTTGATCTGAATGTCTTTGAATTGGAAAGCGGATCCGATACTTTTAAAGTAGATTTTGCGAACGAATTGCAGATCAGCCGGGAAACGCCGCTAAAAGAGTTATGATCAAGCAGGAGACCGTCGGGAAAATTCTGGATGCTGCTCATATCGAGGAGGTCGTAGGCGACTTTGTCGACCTCAAAAAGCGCGGTACCAGCCTGATCGGTCTATGTCCTTTCCATAACGAGAAGACACCTTCCTTTCACGTTTCTGTCGCTAAAGGGATTTACAAATGCTTTGGATGCGGTGCTGGCGGGGACTCCGTCCGTTTCGTAATGGAAGTGGAAAAATATTCCTATCCCGAGGCTCTCCGTTATCTGGCCAACAAGTACAACATCGAGGTTGAAGAAGAGGTCCAAAGTGAAGAGCAGACGGCTGCGCGGGATCACCGCGAAAGCCTGATGATCGTCACCAACTGGGCGGCAGGGTTTTTCCGGAAAAGCCTTTGGGAAAGTGAAGAAGGGCGGTCGATTGGCCTGAGCTATTTCAAAGAGCGCGGTTACCGGGAGGACATCATCAAAAAGTTTGAGCTGGGTTATTCAAGTGATGCCTGGGATGCGCTGACTAACGAAGCAAAAGCTGCGGGGCATTCGACGGACTTTCTTGCGGAAACCGGGCTGGTGGTGCAAAAAGAGGACGGCAGAGTCTACGACCGATTCCGGGCGCGGGTAATGTTTCCGATTCACAACCTGACGGGAAGGGTATTGGGCTTCGGAGGGAGAATCCTGACGAACGATAAGAAAGCCGCTAAGTATGTCAATTCTCCGGAAAGCCTGATCTACCACAAATCCGACGTGTTGTACGGCTTGTTCCAGGCCAAGAAGGCAATCTCCGGACAGGATCGTTGTTACCTGGTGGAAGGGTATGCTGATGTCCTCTCGATGCACCAGGCCGGTGTGGAGAACGTCGTTGCCTCCTCTGGCACTTCGCTGACCATCGGACAGATCCGTTTGATCCGTCGCTATACGAAGCAGGTGACCCTGTTGTATGATGGAGATGCCGCCGGTATAAAGGCTTCCCTGCGGGGTTTAGACCTCTTACTGGAAGAAGGCATGGATATACGCGTGTTGCTTTTTCCGGATGGCGACGACCCGGACTCTTTCATCCAGCGGAAAGGGCCGGATGCTTTTAAAGCGCACCTGGACAAAGCGCAGGATTTTATTTTATTCAAAACGTCGGTTCTGCTGAAAGATGCCGCTGACGACCCAATAAAAAAGGCTCAGGTTATCCGGGATGTGGTAGCGAGCATCGCCTTGATTCCCGATGGAATCAAGGCTTCTGTTTTCTTACGGGAGTGCAGCTCCTTACTGGATATTGAAGAGCCGCTGCTGATTGCCGAACTGAACAAGATCCGGATAACGAACCATAAGAAAGCCGACCGCAGGGAGACCAGAGAGGTCCGGACAACAAGCCCCTTTTCAGGAACGGGCGATGAGCCGCCTGCAAATCTTTTCGAAGATCAGGAACCCGGCTCGGAGGCACCCCCCACTGATGGCACCGAAGCTTTGGCCCAACCGGCGGCTCTTCAGGAAAAGGAGATTATCCGCCTCCTGTTGAACTATGGACACCTGCCGGCGAAATGGGAACAGGATTATCCCATCGCCTACATCATTTTTGCCGGTATGGAGGATATTGAGTTTACCGACCCGATATGCAAAAAGATTACGGAGGACTACCTCGGGTTTATCGATAAAGAAAGCCTGCCCGAAGAACGTTTCTTCATCAGCCACAGCGATCCGAAGGTAGCAGACCTAGCAATCTCGCTCCTAACGTCGCCTTATAGCCTTAGCCCGAATTGGAACGACGAAAAGAGAAAGATTTACGTGGCGACAGAAATAGATAACATTAAAAACGCAGTGCTTGGCGCAATCTACCGGATGAAAAAACGTAAGGTGGAACAGCAAATGCAGACGATCCGGGAAGAAATGAAGATGGAGAAAGAGGAGAGCAACATGCTGATCCTGATGGACAAATACGGAAAGCTGAAAAACATGGAACGGGAGCTGACACATTTTCTGGGTACGGTTATCGTAAAATGACACAGCACCTCCTTACAGGAAGAAAAGGGGAGCAGGCCGCGCTGGGCTACCTGCTTGGCAAAGGTTACCGATTGCAGGAACAGAACTGGCGTCATAAACACCTGGAGGTCGACCTGATTATGAAGGATGGACCCATCTTGGTTTTCGTAGAGGTAAAGACGAGGAGTTCTGCAGCTTATGGATTGCCGTTCGAGTCGGTCGACTGGCGGAAGCAGAAGAAGCTGGTTCGGGCTGCTGAGATCTTCATCAGCAGAAACTTTTTCAAGGGCGAAATTCGTTTTGATATTATTTCCATATTTGCAAATGAAGACGGCCAGTTCAACATCCGCCACATTGCGGATGCTTTCTGGCCCAGATAGCTGGAATTGTAATGACGCATTTCCTTTATGTAGTTAGCTTGGCTTTTATGAATAAGTTTGTATTGCTTTTTTTGGCGGGCCTGTGTTCTGTTGCGGCCTGTAATTCCGATAAGGATGCTTCATCCGGCAATAAATATGTGAATTTCGAAAAATTTGAAGCGGGTACCCTGTTGAAAAGGGGGGATAGCCTGAGCCTGGCTATTGCCTTGCCGGATGGCACTACGGCAGATTCGATCCGGTTTGATGTCGACGGAACACCTTATGCCACGCAACGGGACAGTGCCTCCGCAATCTGGTACAGGAGCGAGGACGCGAAACTGGGTAGCCGGCAGTTGTCGGCCACCGTCTATGCGGGCGGAGAAGAGCAAACCATCCATTCAAATATCGTAGTCGTGGCCTCTAAGGCTCCTCAGCGCTTTGGATTTAAGGTTGTGGAAACCTTCCCGCACGATGAAAAAGCCTATACCCAGGGGCTGGAATATCACAACGGGTTTCTGTATGAGAGCACAGGACAAAATGGATCATCCAGTATTCGTAAGGTAGAGTTGAATAGCGGCAAGGTGCTGCAACGTTATGATTTGCCGGAAAAGTATTTCGGAGAAGGGCTTACGATTGTGGGAGATAAGCTCATTCAGCTGACCTGGCGGGAAGGAGTGGGTTTTGTTTATAACCTGTCAACCTTCGGCTTGGAGAAAGAGTTTCCGTACCAGTCCAGCAGCGAAGGATGGGGCATTTGTTACGACGGTGAGCGGTTGATCAAATCCGACGGAAGCCACCGGCTTTATTTTTTGAACAAAGATACCTTCCGGGAAGAAGGTTTCATTGAGGTTTATAATCAAAACAGCAAAGTCGAAAACCTCAACGAGCTCGAATACATAGATGGGAAGGTTTACGCCAATGTCTATTACAGCGATGCACTTGTTGTCATTGACCCCCAAAGCGGCGAGGTGGAACAGGAAATCAACCTGATCGGTTTGCTGCCGCAAGCGGATAAAAAGCCCGAGACCAACGTACTGAACGGTATTGCCTATGACCGTGGCGGAAAGCGGCTACTGGTTACCGGGAAGAACTGGGATAAACTCTTCCACATCGAGCCGGTTCAGCAATAATCAATCACATCTTTTCAGGGATTTAGGGCAATCGATTGCGTGAAATAGCGCAATCGGTTGCGTTTGTTTTGCAGTTGCTTAAGCTTCTGTAGGTTCTTAATATTGCGTTAACGCTACACCGACTACCAATTAACCTGAGGGACAAGTTGGGTTTATGAATACATGATCTGCGCAGCAAGAACTTAAACAATACAAACAAACAAACCAAAACGTATGAAAAGATGGCTAACATTTCTTTTACTATTCCTGTCCATGGCCAGCGTCGGACTGGCGCAACAAAGCACCATAACAGGAACGGTGAAAGATCGTCAGGGTGAACCTTTACCCGGTGTGTCCATACTGGAGAAGGGCGTAGCGAATAACGGTACGCAATCAGATGAAAACGGAAAATTTACCCTGGCCTTTAAAGGTACCACCAATACCCTGGTGTTTTCTTTTATCGGCTATGAATCCCAGGAGGTCAGCGTTGCCGGAAAGACCGTCCTTGATATCATTCTGGGCGAGGACGTCTCCACGCTAGAGCAGGTCGTGGTAACGGGTTATACCACCCAGAAAAAAGGAAATATTACCGGTTCCATTGCCACCGTTAGTGCGGAAGAATTGCAGGATATTACCTCGCCGAACATCAGCAATATGCTGCAGGGGAAGGCGCCTGGGGTAGACGTCACGACCAATACCGGTCAACCAGGTGCGACACCTTCCGTGCGAATCCGGGGAAGGAGCTCTATACAGGCTTCCGTTTCTCCACTTTGGGTGGTGGACGGTGTGATCTGGCACGGCGTACCCAATCTGAATCCTCAGGATGTCGAGAGTATCTCGCTTTTGAAAGACGCCGCTGCATCCGCCCTTTACGGCTCCCGGGGTGCTAATGGAGTCGTGGTGGTGACGACTAAATCCGCCAGCGGAGAGATGAGCAACATCAATGTGAGCACCAAGACGGGTTTCGCCGCTTTCAATACGGGCGAATTTAAGCTCATGGATTCCCCGCAGCTATACGATCTTTGGGGGCAGTATGGTAACCCCTCCTCCCTCCCGGATTATTACAACGAAGAACTGCTGAATACAAATACCAACTGGCGGGACGTCGGCTCTCAGAATGGTATGATTCACGACTATAATTTATCTTACATGGGAAGCAGCGGTCGGGCAAGAATATACGCCACCGGGAATTACTTCAGTGAAGAAGGAACGGTAAAAGGGTTGGATTACGACCGTTTATCCACGCGGTTCAACATCGATTACGATATTACGGATAAGCTGACGTTAAAACCAAGAATTGCCGCGACCTACACAACCACCGATAACCGGCAGCACAGCATCTACGATATGTACCTGAATATGCCCTGGGACAATCCTTACGGTGTTAACGGGCAATTGGTGAATCCACAAGCCGGAGGAATGACCTGGTATGGAAGGGATAACCGGAATTATTTATACGATTTGCAGTGGAACAATAGTCAGACGGCGACGTTCAACATCTTGGCTAATGTTGATTTTGAGTACAAGTTTAACGAGCATTTCAGTTTTATCTCGACTAATAACGTCACTTACTTCAACAGCGACTCCAAAAGCTATACTGATCCACGATCTAATGGTGGTCTGGCCAATCAAGGACAAATCGGAAATACCATGGCCAAGCGCATTACCCGATTTACCAACCAGATGCTGCAATACACCCGGCAGTTTGGGAAGCATTATGTAAAGGGCTTGGTTGCTTACGAGTTCAGTGACTATAATTTCAATAATCTAAGTGCAAACGGTATAGGGATTGTTCCTGGGGCCCAAATAATAGATGTTGCCTCTTCTCCTTTGAGCATTGGTGGATCGGAAAACGATTACGCTTTTCAATCCATGTTCTTTAATGGTAACTACTCTTATGACGATCGTTACAATGCGCAATTCTCCTTTCGACGGGATGGGTCTTCCCG
>JBMDWN010000032.1:0-24471 GCA_048595275.1 Olivibacter sp.
GAGCTGTTCCTGAGGTTGGCAATTCCATAATCTGCCTGACTTTTGGCCTGTATAAAGTTGACGAACTCGTCTGTGGAAAAAAAGCGTAACAGATCAAACAGGCGCTTATGCTCAAAGGCAAGTTCCGAACGGCGTTCATGTAATATCGCCAGCTTCAGGCTGGGATACTTAGAAATATAGCTGGCATCCTGCATCATAGCCGTATAGCCGGGGCGACCTGCACGAATACGAACCATATCCAGGTATCGTACCGCTTCGGAAGCATTACCAAGCGCTTCATGAACTTCTGCAAGCTGAAGTATGATGTCCGCATAGCGAATCAGTATCCAATCGTTTCCACCGAAACCATTTTCAGTGGCTGCTTCACTGGCGTCCCGGAACTTGGTCACGAACCAGTCGTTTGCAGCCGGATGTTCCGCAAAACGAACGGTGAAGTCCTTCCGCGTATCTCCCGCCTCAAAATCTTTTATCAGGTCAAGACTTGCCCTTGCTCCCACCCCCGTGCCCGGACGTCTTGAATTGATGTTTTCTCCTATCGCCTGGTAATTTGCGGCGATGCGGGAAGAAAAATTTTGATCGCCTTGTATGTTGACGACGGAAAAGACAATTTCCGGACAGGTAGACTGGCGATCAACGTCGAAAACGTCCGTGAAAGGTATCTCTGTAAGGGCATTAAAACTGCGCAGTTGATATGCCGCCATAAGTTGCCGCAGTGCCTGTTGCAAATGTTCCTGTTGTCTGCCATCGTCAAGCCTTTTCCCCATAGTCAGGTATACCTCGCCAAGCAAGGCGTGAGCGGCTGCCTTGGAAACCCGTCCAAGGCTCGCTCCTGTTTGTTGGTCCGGAAGCGGACTTTCTGTTGCATCGGTCAGATCTGCCACGATCTGCGCGTAGACATCTGCCTGAGGAGAGCGAAAAGTATGCTCCTGTATTTCTTCCTGTGTTCTAAGCGGACGGACGACCAATGGGACGTCTCCCCACTTACGGACGAGATGAAAATAGAAGTAAGCCCTTAGAAATTTCGCTTGAGCCTGGACCTGAGCTTTTTCGCTTTCGCTGCCAAACTCGACAGGTTGCATCGCTTCGATCACAAAATTTGCTCGTGTTATGGCCTGATAAAGCCCTAACCAGTGGCGTTTTAAGTAAGAGTTACTCGGTAACAAAGAGAAATCATTGAACTGAAAGGGCTCCCCGGCATTCGACTGATTGTCGTTCCGCCCCCCATCATCCGATCGTTCATCGGTGTACAAGCCGCTCGATTCACCTACGATATCTCCATTACGCAGCGCTTCGTATACACCATTCAACAAACTTCTCACATCGCTTTCGGACTCCACCGAACGATCAAGATCACTTGCATTTGGGTTCGCCTGATCCAGAAAATCTTCTCTACAGGAAAAAACACAAGAGAGGGCAAGCATCACTGTGCCCATAAAAATATATTTTTTGACATTCTTCATGACTATAGGTTAAAAAGTGAAACGGGCACCCAGATTAAATGAACGCACCAGAGGATATTTCCCATAATCGACCCCTGGTGTCAAATTAGAGCCGTTATTATAATCTACTTCCGGATTGTAGCCCATGTAATTGGTAATGGTGAACGGATTGTTGACTCCGGCAAAAAGCCGCACCTGCTGGATGGAGTGGCCCGTCCGTTCGTACAAATTTGAAATCGTGTATCCTATTGATATGTTCGTGCATCGCAGAAAAGAACCGTCCCTCAAATAAAAAGAGGATAGCCGGGTGCTATTGCTTTGCGTTCCCGCTCTTGAGGCCCTGAAATGATATCCATCACCCGGCATTGCTTCGGAACGATAACGGTTCTCGACGACCGAATATTGATTTCCCGACCCCTCCATGTTGTAGATATAGTAGGACTGTCCGTCCAGCACGTCCGCACCGCTCACACCGTTGAAGGCGGCACTAAAGTCAAGCGAACGATAGCGACCCGAAATGGAAAAGCCGTAAGTAAAATCAGGATGAGGGTTACCGATAACCGTTTTATCGGCATCGTTCACCATGCCGTCTCCGTTAATGTCAGCGAAATAAAGGTCGCCCGGTTTCAGTGGGTTGCTCTGCGCTGCCGAAGGCGCTATACCCTGCGCAACCCCGTCTACTATATCAGATTCTCTGACCATACCCGCCACCTGAAAACCATAAAACATACCGATTGGGGATCCCTGTTCGGTTATATGGGTGATGTATTGTCGTTCAGCTCCCATGGATAAAATGGTGTTCGCGCCTCCCATATCGAGGACCTTATTCCGGTTGATGTTGATGTTGCCGCTCAGGCTCAAAGAAAAATCCTGTTTCTGTACGACTCGTCCGTCAAGCTGCAGGTCGATCCCGCGATTCCTGACCACGGCATCCGAAAGGTTCGTTAGCCAGACTTCATTGCCTGACAAGGCCGGGATAGGCTGTTCGAAAAGCAAATCGTAAGAACGGCTATTGTAGTAGTTTCCTATCAAAGAAAGTCTTCCATTAAAAAACGATGCATCTACTCCGAGGTTTAATTGGGATGTTGTCTCCCAGCCCAGGGCCGGATTACGAATAGCTCCCGGAATCTGGCCGGTAGCGACTGCTCCGCTACTACCGAACACCACGCCTGTCGGCGTGCCGAGCGTACGCCTGTAGCTGTAATTTCCAATGTTATTATTACCGCTCAAACCCCAGCTCGCTCTAAATTTCAACAAAGAACTGTTTCCGAACCAATCTTTGTAGAAGTCCTCATTAGAGACGGTCCAACCGGCAGAAACGGAAGGAAAAGTACCCCAACGATTCAGCGGACCGAAGCGAGACGAGCCATCCGTACGAAATGCGGCTGTTAAAAAATAACGTTCTGAAAAGCTGTAAATAGCTCTTGCGAGGTAAGAGATCAATGTCCACTGTGCCTTTCCTGTACCATTTAATCCGCCGATCTCTTCCGTATTTCTATTCAAAAAAAAGTCTGATGGATCTGTACCCCCACCTGTAATCTCGGTGATTCGGTCATTTTCGAAACCGCGCGCAGAAACGCTTAATACATCATTGGTTGTCGATTGGATGGTGTAGCCGCCGAAAAGATTCAGGTTGTGCCGGTTCCATTCTTTTTGATAAGTCAGCGTAAATTCTGCCAGGCGATCCATATAATTGGTCTGTCTGGCCTGAGATAGGGCATTATTTAATGCCTGGGGAGAAAAAGGCGGATAAACGCCGTTACTCAGGCTGGTAGGCCTGTAAAATTCATATTTCTCATGATAGGTTTGCAAACCGAGGTTGGTTTTAAAAGAGAGGCCAGGCAATAACTTTAACTGGCCGTAGGCGTTGTAAGTCCCCCGGTTTCCGAGTCGGGTTACTTCCGTCTCTCTAGCCAGTGCCACCGGGTTTTCGATCGACTGCATAGCATAGTTTGGCCCCCATGCCGCCATCTCATTTTTAGCAAGAGAACCATCCGGTAAATAAGCGCGAAAGATTGGAGCATATATCAACGCACCCATAATCGGCCCTTGATGAAAACGTCCTTCCTGAACCTCCCGGTTATCGGTATTGGTTACGAATATGTTCATACCAACCTGTAAGCGATCATTCAGATCCGCGTCAATATTCGACCTGAAGTTAATTCGCTTTTGAAAAGTTGGATCAATAATTCCAGGTTGATCCTGATATGCTCCGCTCAGATGATAACGAACCTTT
Organism: Olivibacter sp.; assembly: GCA_048595275.1. Classification (GTDB taxonomy): domain Bacteria; phylum Bacteroidota; class Bacteroidia; order Sphingobacteriales; family Sphingobacteriaceae; genus Olivibacter. The sequence goes on from JBMDWN010000032.1 coordinate 3,676, forward strand.
TCCCCCCCACCAGAGAAAGTCAGATTATGCCGTTGGAATACAGCATTCTTATAAAGCTCGTCCTGCCAGTCCGTATTGTAAGAAGGTGTCCTCGCCGTCTGCGTCGCAAAATCATACAATTCTTCCGGTATGCTAACGGAAGATGCATTCCCCACTCGTGCCACACGTGTGGCGTTATCGTCGCTGTACATAGCGTCTTCCCATGAACCGCCACCGTTTATTACCAGATCTTTATAAGCTCCATTGTGGCCATCAATATGAAGCTGGGTAAACTGTTGTGCATCTAACAGATCTACTTTCTTCGCAAGCTGATCTATACCCGCCTGGTACTCGTAATCTACCCGCATCTTTCCTGATCGCCCTTTCTTAGTGGTTATCAGGATTACACCTCCGGCTGCTCTGGAACCGTAAATGGCTGCGGAGGCAGCATCCTTTAATACATCTACGGATTCGATGTCGTTCGGATTAATGAACAGGTCGTTGCCGGCAGGATACCCGTCGATGACGTATAAAGGATCGGTTCCGGCATTGATTGACCCAATACCCCGGACACGGATTTTCGGCGTGACATAGGGAGCCCCGCTTACCTGACTAATTTGGACTCCCGCCACCTTTCCTACCAATCCTTGCCCAAGATTTGGCGCAGTTACGTTAATCTCTTCTGATTTAATCGTTGCGATCGACCCGGTTAAATCGCTTCTTCGGAGGGATTGATAACCAATCAGAACAACTTCGTCGAGCTGGTTAGCCCCACGTTGCATCACGACGTCAAGGTTAATGCCTGTCTGAGGGACAGCTACCTCCTGTTCAGCGTAACCGATGTAGGAGAAAATGATTGGCTGATTTTCCGATACTAGTTCTAAAGCGAAATTACCATTCTCGTCAGTGCTGGTGCCGTTTCGAGTTTGTCCCTTCTGCCTTACGCTTACTCCGGGAAGCGGCAACTGATCTACGTCCGTGACTTTTCCTTTAAGTTGGTAGACTTGTGCGTAAAGTCCGGAGCTAAGCTCCAGACAAAGCAGGAAAAGAAAAGTGCTGAGGTGTTTTAGTTTGAGTTTAATCATGTATGTGTTGTTGACGTTCGTGCAAACTTCCGGGAATGACATGAACTTAATATGATCGGAATTTTAACAAACTATAACCATTTACAGCTATCATAGTTCCGCAAAATAAGTGTCAATTAAACTTTTATAGAATTTAGCTTTATATTGCCGAAAACTATGATGGATTCATGAAAGCTCTTACTCAAATCTTTTGCTTTTTACTATTCTTTTCTGAAGTATTCGGTCAACGTAGGGATGATCATCGTGCCGCGACTGAGAAGGACTTTAAGGCTTATCTTTTCGCTTACTTCACCGGTAACGAGAAAGATCAGGAGGCTGTTCATTTCGCCATAAGTCCTGATGGTTATCAATATAGAAAGCTGAATCAGGGACGCCCGGTAATGGATTCGGAAACAGTCAGCTCTACCGGTGGCGTGAGAGACCCCCATATTCTTCGAAAAGAGGACGGGTCAGGATTTTACATGGTGCTCACCGATATGGTCTCTAGAAACGGTTGGGATTCCAATAGGGCCATGGTGCTGAGCAAAACTGACGATCTCATACATTGGTCGCATAGCGTGGTTAATCTTCAGGAACGGTTCGCTGGCAACGATGATTTATTACGGGTATGGGCTCCTCAAACCATATACGACTCTTCTGCAAAAAAATATTTGATTTACTGGTCCATGAAACATGGTGACGGTCCCGATAAAATATACTACGCATACGCCAACGCTGAATTCACGGATCTGGATAGTGAACCTAAACAATTGTTTTTTCCAAAAAATGGAAAGTCCTGTATTGACGGCGATATTATGTTCAAAGATGGCCTTTATCATCTTTTTTACAAAACGGAAGGTCATGGAAATGGAATCAAAGTGGCCACCACGAACGATTTGACTTCCGGTCGATGGAATGAATCTGCCGACTATAAGCAGCAGACCTCAGACGCTGTTGAGGGCTCGTGTGTATTCAAGCTTACCGGACAGGAAGAGTACATATTGATGTACGACGTATACGGTAAAGGATCGTATCAATTTACTAAAAGTAAAGATCTGGAAAATTTTGAAGTCATAGATCAGCAAATCGACATGGACTTTCATCCGCGCCACGGTACGGTTATCCCTATTACCATGCAAGAATGGCAGCGGCTGACAGATAAGTGGGGAACGCCTGATGAACTCCAAAACATTTCCTTCGATCATAATCCTGTTCTCTCCGGATACCACGCAGATCCGGAAATATTGTATTCGGAAAAGACAGGACGCTATTACCTATATCCCACCAGCGACGGATTCGATAATTGGAGCGGGTATTACTTTAAGGCTTTCTCATCTGATAACCTGATCGACTGGCAGGATGAGGGCATAGTACTGAATCTTAAGACGGATGTCCCGTGGGCGGGCCGGAACGCCTGGGCTCCGGCAATTATTGAAAAGAAAATTGGGAATGACTATAGATACTTTTATTACTACAGTGGGGCCCAGAAAATTGGTGTAGCTGTAGGTGACGATCCAGCAGGTCCATTTACGGATATAGGTAAAGCTCTTATCCAGGATAAACCGGAAGGTGTTAAAGGGGGGCAGGAAATTGATCCCGATGTATTCTACGATCCACAAACCGGAAAAGACTATCTTTACTGGGGTAATGGCTACCTGGCCGTTGCGGAGCTGGAAGCTGACATGATATCCATTCATAAGAACAGTACCCGGATTATTACTCCGGATAAAACGTTCCGGGAAGGGATTTATGTTTTTTACCGGAAGGGTTTGTATTATTTTCTTTGGTCGGAAAATGATACGAGAAGTGAAGACTATCGTGTTCGCTACGGAACCAGCAAAAATCCGCGAGGCCCGATAGAAATACCTGAAAGCAATTTAGTTATTCAAAAATCCGTAAAGGATGGGATATTTGGTACCGGTCATAATTCGGTTATACAAATACCAGGAACAGACCAATGGTATATTGTGTATCATCGATTCAGCCGTCCGGAAGGAATCGAAATGGGTGAACGCGCTGGTTATCATCGGGAGGTATGTATTGATGAGATAAATTTTGACAAGAATGGGCATATTATAATGGTCGTCCCTACGACATCAGGTATTCACAGCGATGCAGTTCTTTCAAACTAACAGAAATCGGAATTTTCGGGTCTTCGCAATTTCAAAGCAATAAAAGTAAAACAACCCGCGTTTACATTTAGCTATGCTCATCAACAGAAAAATTCCATTCAGTTACATTTTCAATAAAGTTAAATTCGAAATTCTCTACGTAATTGTAATCGGCTTTTTTGTCAAATACATTATAACGGTATGGTTTATTGATTACATTCCTCCGATGCCCATATCCATCCCGGCATTTATCGGAACAGCCATTTCCGTTCTTTTATCTTTTAATGTTAATCAGTCTTATGACCGTTGGTGGGAAGCCCGTAAAATATGGGGAGCCATTGTAAACGATAGCAGGAGCTTTGTGCTTCAACTGCAATCCTTCGTGTCTCCAGGGCAGGAACGTGTGGTGAGACAGTTATCACTTCGTCACATTGCCTGGTGTTACAGCCTTGGGCAAAGTCTCCGTGGGCTTGATCCAAAGGAGAACATTCAGCATTTGATTTCTGAAGAAGATTTTAACGAGTTGGACCAACATAGTAATAAACCTCTTGGTTTACTTCAACAAAATGCTCTTCAGGTCGCCAGCCTGAAAAATGAGGGACATTTTAGCGAATTCTTTCATGTACAGATCAACACCTCACTTGTACGTTTCTCGGATTCTATGGGAATGGCGGAACGTATTAAAAGCACCGTATTTCCAACTACGTATCGTCTTTTTCTGCATTTCATGATTTATCTTTTTGTGGTTACCTTATCAATATCTCTGGGAGAAATTGACAGCATTTTTGAAATACCTTTACTGGTTGTAATATCCATGAGCTTTTTCTTATTGGAAAAGACCGCCAGGTACATGCAGGATCCATTTGACAACAAAGTCACTGATACTGCAATGAGCACCATAGCAAGGAATATACATATTCATATCTTTCAACTTTTGAAGGAAAAGGATATACCCGATCCACTTCCTCCTGAAAAATATTATGCGATGTAATAAAAAGGGCACGAAAAGTGCTTTCTTTAAATTAGATATTTGTAGGCAGCAGCGTTTTTAATGAGCATAATATGGACGAGAAAAAAATCAGTATCTTATATGTGGACGATGAGGAGGATAATTTATTTGCATTTAAAGCTACCTTCCGTCTAAAATACCAGATATTCATCACCACTAATGGTCAGGAAGCCTTAAACATTCTGGATAAAAATTCTGTGCAAATTATTATAAGTGATCAGCGTATGCCGGAAATGACCGGTGTAGAGTTTTTCGAGCTTACGTTGAAGAAACATCCCGATCCGGTAAGGATATTGCTTACTGGCTACTCAGACATTAACGCCGTAATTGAGGCTGTAAACAAAGGCAAAATATTTCATTATCTGGCTAAACCATGGGACGAAGAAGAACTTGACACTACCATTCAGAACGCTTACCGGAAATACCTGGATAAGTCCGAAGTAGATGACCTGAACAATAAGTTAACCACATCGAACGATCAGCTCGAATTCATGCTCAGACAGCGTTTGTTATCCTAGCGATCATATTGACGGTAAGCTTATATTGAAGCGGGTACCCTCCTTCAGTCCGGACTTCACTTCTATTGCTCCGCCTAGCTTTGTCAAAGCGCCTTTAACATTGTATAATCCAAAACCGAATCCGGCACCTTCCTGATTGGACCTGAAAAACAGATCAAATATCTTTGAAATATCATTACCTGGAATTCCGATTCCATTATCTTCTACCGAGAGATTCATTACATTTCTATATTCGTAGATATTTACGTTCACGTACTGTTCTTTTTTCTCCGGATCCCTGTATTTAAGGGCATTGGACAAAAGGTTATTCAATACTAACCGTATAAGTTCTCGATCGCTGCGGAACACGGTATGCTGCTGAACATCCATGGTTAACTTCATCCCGGTATCGGTATAACCGATCTCATAAAACGACCTTAATTCTTTTGTGAGTTGGGTAAAGTCTATGTTACTAATCCTCAGATCACCCCGCTGCACACTATAGTAGTCGTGCATGCTAAGAATGTACTCGTCGAGTTTATTAACGGATTCAGCCATATGTCCGAGCATATTTTTCACCTCGTCCAGATCGTTCATTGTAGTTGCTACATGTATAGCTGATAAAATGGTAGTAAGCGGACTTCTAAGATCGTGCGTGACGCTGTAAGCAAATTTATTAAGCTCATTATAAGCGTTTTGCAATTCTTTATTACTAACTTCCAGCATAGAGGTGGCTTTATAAAATTTCAGGGATTCTTCTATAGCGGAATACAGATCGGCTTCAAGCCAGGGTTTTTGTATATAACGAAAAATGTTGCCCTTGTTGATCGCATTTACAGTAACCCCAACCTCGCTGAAGCCGGTAATTAGTATTCTAACTGCTAACGGAAATCTTTCCCGGACGAGCTCGAAAAACTCTACGCCTGATATATCCGGCATACGCTGATCGCAGAAGACCAGTTGCATATCCGGATGAAGCTCAAGGATGTCGAAGGCTTCCTGGTGATCCGATGTAATAAAGACCTGATAATCCATTCTGAGCAATGCTTTAAAACTATAAAGATTTTCCTTCTCGTCATCCAGATATAGTACCTTTACCTTCTCCATCTTTTCAATTTAATGTTAAGGGAAGTTCAATCAAAAATTCAGTACCGGTTCCGGGAGAACTTTCTACTGATATCTGGCCATTATGCCGTTTTATCGTTGTATAAGAGATGGACATCCCTAAACCGGTTCCTTCACCAACTTCCTTCGTGGTAAAAAAAGGTTCGAACAGGCGCTTTCTAGCTTCCTCATCCATCCCTATTCCATTATCAGAAAAACGCAGACTAACTTTATCGGCGTCCATTCTTGCATAAATCCGAATCTCCCCCCCAGCACTTTTATTAAACTTTTTATTAATCGCGTAAACCGAATTGGAGATTAAGTTCAGAAAAACCTGATTTAATTTACCCGGGAAGCACTCAATTTTTTCCAGTGGTCCATAATCTTTCAAGATGTTGATCCGGTTATCGAACAAATTTCTGCAAATTACGAGAGTTGAATCAATTCCTTCCAGAATGTCTGCATATTTTGCCTCATCCTCGTCAAGACGGGAAAACAGCTTCAGCCCCTTCACAATTTCGGAGGTACGCCCTGCTCCCACCCGAATACCCTTTAGAAGTTGCTTTATCTCAACGTTCAGATAATCCAGATCAAGCTTATTTTTCCATTCAAGAATTTCTGCCTCCCGCTTTTCCGAAGATTGCGGAGACAGCTGAATTTTTTCGAAAGAGTCCAAAGCTGCAAAAAGCAAATCAATGTCGCGCGAAAGCGGGTTTATGTTCGAGCTGACAAAATTGATCGGATTATTTATTTCATGGGCAATTCCTGCGGTAAGCTGACCCAGAGAGGCCATTTTTTCAGATTCCACCAGTTGAGATTGCGCTTGCTTCAAGTCATCCAGCGTCAGCATTAGTTCCTGATTAGTGTCCTGTAGCTCAATGGTACGCTCCGTGACTTTTGCTTCTAGAAGCTCGTTTTGTTCCAGAATGATCCGTTCAGTCTCTTCCTGAAGCAGATTAATTCGGTCCGCTAACGCAAATGAGAGTAAGAGGGCTTCTAAAGCTGAACCGATTAGCAATGCCGACTTGGTGAACTCGTTATAAGGGACGATAAAATTGAAGTCTTTCAGAACATAAATTACGACACATGCGATAAATACAGACCAGGCAATCAGAAAATATTTAGCCGAGCGCGAGCCTTTCAAGAGGATACGTACCGCCATATACAATACGTAAAGCGCACTGAACATAGCAGTAGAAAGCATAATTGTATAACTCAGATTATAAAGACCAAGAAATGCCAATAAGATCTGAAAGGAATATAGGAACCAGAACAGATAAGAAAACCGATGCAGGCCGGGAAGGTAATCTTTGGAAGCCAGAAAATGCTTTGCAAACTCAATTGCGGACAAGCCAATTAGCGCACTAGCGACGTAAATAAACATATCAGAGAACAGCGGATAATCAGGCAGCAAAAATCGTCCTATATAACCCTCCATTGAAGACTGGGCAAGCAATACCATAAAAAGGTAGAAAATATAGTATAGATAGTTCTTATCTCGCACGCTTGTGAACACGAAGAAATTATAGAGAATCATGACCAGGATGATGCCCACGTAGATTCCAAAAAGCAAATCCTGAACAAATGCGCGCTCAATAATCTGTAAGGCGCTTCCAAGGTATAAGGGGAGTGTAAGTTGTTTACCGCTCTTGATGTAGACGTAAATCGTGCTTTCTTTCCCCTTTTTAAGCGAAATAGGATAAATCAAACTTTGATGGGGTATAAGCCTCGATTTGAAAGGCATTCTATGACCACTTCTGTTTTCCAGAATTATTTTCCCCGAATCGATTTGAAAAAAAAATACGGAATCAGCCATCGGCTGCGTAAGTTGTAACGCAAGCGTACTATCTAAAGACTCGTTCTTCAAAGTAAGTCTCAGCCAGTAACCAAAAGACGTAGTCCCCAGGTTTGGGAACTCTTCTTCACTTATTCTAAAGTTATGTGAGGCCATAGCGTCTTCAAGGAGCATAGAACCAGTGCTATCAACCAGGATCTCCACGCTCTGCCCTACGGTCTCTACTTCACCCCTGAAAGGAATTACTGTTTGCGCCATTACAAACGTTGGCAGCACGTTACACAGCATTGAGAATATAAGTGCGGAAAACAATCTCGAATTCTTGCGCTTCCTCATGTCATAATCGAACAAACATCTCTTTTTGATTCCTACGAAGCGATCTTGGCCCATAATCTTCGGAAACAGCCAATTTCATCAAAAATATCTCCGCCTGCGGTATTCCTGGTTTGGTTATTGGAAAAATCTTTGTGAATCTTTCCCTAAGGATCTCCAGCTTCTGTTTAGTATCATTATTAAGCTGACTGCCTTGTCCGTGTATCAGTCGATTGAAAAAAAATACAGGCGATAACATCGGATGTACAGAAATACCTTCCGCCGTACTTAATAACCATAATCTTTCAATGGCCCGACCAACTTCCAGAAGTAGTTCATGATCTAATTCCGGAATTGTAACGAGAAGCATACTTCCAGCCGAGCGAACCGCCTTGTGCGACATTTTCTTGAAGGCGTCCCCTTTATCCCATTCTGAAAGAAGACTGACCGCATCCCAGTCGGCGGCTACTTTAAATCCAACTACATCACTTGCGGGAATATCAACCGCCTCTAGTTCAACACCATCTCGCTTTTCCTCAGCTTCTGATCTGTTCCAGCGCAATTCATGATAGAACTCTTCATGCCCAAGCGGATTTAACAATCGGACCTTATCACACTCTGCGATGATGTCCGAAAGTTCAATCAGGTTATCGCGGTCTTCAACGTGGTAAAGTTTGACCTCCGGGAAAAGACGCAGACACTTTTCCGCTTTTTGAAAAAAGCCGGAAGGAATTTGTCCGTTCGGCACTACACGCCTGTTGGTCCTTCGTTTGAACAATTGGTCGGAAAGCGAGATTAGCTGTTCATTTTTTGAATCGCCAGCAGGTTCAAAGCGTATTACAGCTATTAGTTGACCGTATTCCGCACCCGGAAAATATGCTACCTGATCCCTTAACTTAAGGGCTTGGGCTTGTAAACGTAGATTTTCCAAAGCTGCGCCCAGTCCTATATGCGCCCCCATCTCGTAATAGTCGCCCCATGACCAAGATCTATATTGATCATGAAAAAGGAACAGTACGTCTCGAGAATAAACCCAAGACCAAGGTTGATTATTTCCGGCTGAGGGGGCCGCGATGGCTGCGCTGATGATTTTCTGCAGTTGCTCATCATCAAGCGTGTAGGTGCCCTGCGCGTTGTCCAGAAAATATTTTTCAATCAATTCGGCCTGCACAGATCTTTCCAGTGGCCTGTGAGGGTTTTCCAGCTCCTTTGCTTCGGTATACTTACCATTATCATTACCGACTAATTGTTCGAAGTCCACGTAGTAGCGGCCTGACTCACGATACTGATTTAACAAAATACGTCGGCAAACATCAGTTGTCAAAGCTCCACCTAAGGTAACCGACGAGGCCAGTTGAGGCCAGGTATTAATCGATTGTTCTACCTCCAGCATAGACGCCTTCAATCTGGTTGAAATGGTGTCCGCCCCAATGATGCGCAAAATATAAGGCACTTTCTCCTCGTTACTAAGGTTTTTAATGGTTTCGGGATCCAAACCATCTGCCAAGCCGTGCAGAACAGGTCTTTTTGGTTCCAGGTCAAACCGTTCCACATCCAGCATCCCGCGGTCATTCGTGTCCATAACTACCGGAATACCCAATTCACGCGCTTTATAGCGGCTTTGGATTTTTATATCGATACCATCACAGACCTCAATAAGTATATCTATTTTTTGATCTCCCACAAAAAAATCCTGCATATTTTCTTTATCAAGTCCCATTTTGAAAATTTTGACCTGCAGGAAGGGGTCAATTTCGGCTATTTCACGGGCTGCTACAACAGACTTATTTACACCCAGGTTGGACAGAGGTGTACGCAGCCTGTTAAGATTACTTAATTCCGCGGTATCAAAATCAGCTAGTCGAAGCTCACCGCATATGCGTTCCATTGCAATTGTCAGTGCTATGGAATGCCCGACAGACAACCCTATAATCCCGATAACCCGCCTTTCAAGCGACTGCTGTTCAGCTAAGGTGATTTTATAACGATTCCGATTTGTACGAACCTCCGTAAACTCTTTTTTATCCAGAATATGGATAAGTTTTTTGCTCCACGGATAGTATACCCAGACACCGTCCATCATAGGATCTTTACCAGCCAGGCGACTTTCAATAAGGCGAGTATAATCTTCGCTTTTTAATTTTACCGTGGGATGCTGAATCTTAATTAGCTCCCTAAGCTGATCATGAAAGTTGTCGTGTACCATGCTGACATGGCCTTCCCCGATCAGTGCTTGAAATTGCTCTACATCCTCCTCTTCATTCAGGTTCAGAAATACAGGCTGGTGGGTTTCATTGAGCTTCCGCGATTCAGAAATAAGGTTAGATAAACGATTAATATTCATGACTTAAAACTTTAATCAAAGGAAATTGATCTCTTTTACTTCCGTTTGGCTTTGCAGGAAATTCTTTGTTGTATTTGCAATTGCCTCGTCTAAATTCCATCTGTTCAATGTAGGGATTTTTGTCTCATAATGAATGATCAATTGCTTCCCCCGTAACATTTCCTCTCGAACGCCATTCATACAATCCCTGATTCTGATCACCGAAGAGCGATCTTCATCATTGGCTAAAGGAAGATTATTAACGTCTTTCAAAACCATCGCCGTTGCGACCAGATCAAGTTTCGGATAATAAAATGTGCCTTGGTTTCCGACCGTCGGCACGAGTTCCATACCAATTCCCTTAACCGGTTTAACCGTGTAAGGCGCACAAAGCGCGAATAACGATTGCAAACCAAGTTGGTTGGCAATTGCAGCTGAAACCCAAATCAAGAAAATACTACCAACCCCGTAACCGGCTATTTCCCTGGAATTCCATAAGCCGCATAATTCACCCGTACCCTCTTGGGCGTATTGGTAAACAAGGTTATGTATTCGTGGGTCCATAGTACCGGTAGCTTGCTCAATGGGTAGAAGCTGATGCCCCCCAGCCACATGGACCCGCGCCCCTCCATAAACCCGACTTCCGTCAAGCGACTCAACTACCATGACAAAAGCATCAGGATTTTGCGCCCATTCGTGTTTGGATGAAGTCACTTTCGTCACACCTATTGAGGTAAGTACCTGTGTATGCCCTTTGATAAAGGCATCACAAGTGTCAGGATCATCCACCGCACGGAATGCCCTTAATCTAATTTCCGGCTTTTCTTTATTTAAACTCGAAACCATTCACAATTATAAAAAAAACTTACTTTTGGTTTACGTTGTTATACACCTACATATCGAACGTTCGCACAGCGAATATCACAAAAATTTTACAAAATCAGTTAATCCATATATTTTTGCTAAAAAACAACTTATCCGAAATGCAAAAAATCCTCTACATTGAAGACGAAGAGCTCATGCGCAAACTTGTATCCAGTATCTTAAGCAGAGAAGGCTATGAAGTAGACGTAGTAGAAAATGGAAAAATGGGCCTTGAGCGATTAGCCAATTCAGAAAAAAAATATGATTTAGTCATCAGCGATGTAATGATGCCGTTCGCTAATGGTTTCGAGATTTTGAATGCTATCCGAAATATGGAAAATCCAGTTCCGGCTATCGTAGTAAGTAATTTGACTAATGAGGACATGATTCTTGAAGCTTTTCGTATGGGGGCATCCGACTATATTAGAAAACCTATTATGGCCGGAGAACTTCTTATACGCGTTAAGCGACTGTTTTTTTCTTCGAACCGGTAGTCTGGCGTTTTTCAAATGAATCTTTATTCTCACTTCCTGGAACTCCCTTTGGCCATTCAAATTGCCTTATCGCTCATTGTCGTAGCGGTAATCGGGACTTCTATGGCGTACCTTTTCATTCTGTTTAATCGTTTGCGTGGGGCACTTTATGAACGAAAGGAAGGCCAGTTAAAGCCTATAATAGATGATGTTATCATCGGTGATCTCGTTATGCATGCCGAAGCAAATGAGGGTATTAATTTAGCTGACCTAGCAGAAATTGGACGAAAGCTGGAAGAGATAATTCCAGCACAAAAAACAGCGCAAAAAATTCTTGCCCGTCAGCTGATCAATTACCGTAAAAATATTAGAGGAGCAATCGGGTTATCCTTAAGGGCTATTTATATACAATTGGGTTTTGACAAGCAAAATGGCAAAGCCCTACGTTCCAGAAGTTGGAACACGCAGATATCCGCTCTTCAGGACTTGGTCGAAATGGATATCCCCGTAGCGGATGTAACGCTTTTACCATTGACGAATAGTAATCATCGGGATCTTCGATCCGCTGCGAGGCATGCCTACATCAAACTCAGTAAAAATGACCCTTTTAAATTCTTTGATGTAGTAACCGAGCCTCTTCTTCAATGGGACCAAATTGAGCTTTTTCGAATTATAACAACAACGGAAAGTATTGCTATACCTAATTTTGCGCGTTGGATAACTTATAGCTCCAATAAGTCCATTATTTCCTTTTGTCTGAAACTCGTTCTCCATTACAATCAATTAGCCGCTGTTCCTGCGATCATAAAACTGCTTGATAATAAAGATCATTTCCTTCGTGCTGATGCCATTAATGTTTTAGGCAAACTCGAAGTAGCCGAGATTGAGCAGAAATTAATCGACATTTATCCCAATCAGCCTCTCCACTGCCAATTGGAGATCCTGAAAGCCGTCGGCCGCTTTAAAAGCAAAGCGGCACTCGAGTTCCTAAAACGAGAATTTCTCTTTACAAGCGATTTCGATATTCGAAAAAATGCCGCCAGATCGATTGTGAATACAGTTGCATCAGATGACCCGTTCCTTCTGGAACTTATGCAAAATGCAACAAAAGAAAATCTGGTAATTCTGAAACACAGCATGAACCCTTTACTTAAAAACTAATGGAATTTACCCTGTGGGACACCCTATCGGATTTTTTTGAAGGTACTGTTTTTGTATACGGTTTTGGCTTAGTCGTAATTTACGCCATGCTGGCCCTTCTGTCGATCATAGCAGTCAGACGCTACCTGGTTCGAGACAGGATTTACGATCTTAGTCATCTGACCGCCTCAAGACTTTCTCCCGGCATTACCGTATTAGCTCCTGCCTATAATGAAGGTTTAACCATTATTTCAAATGTCAAGTCACTCCTTACACTGAACTACCCCAACTTCGAAATCATTATCGTTAACGATGGCAGTACAGATACTACGCTTATACAGCTGATTGAGCAGTTTAAACTCGTTAAAGTTGATTTCGCGTATAACGAGCGTATTCAAACCCAACCTGTCCGGGGTATTTATAAATCTACCAATGAGGCTTACAACCGTCTCCTGGTGATCGATAAAGTCAATGGAAAAAGTAAGGCGGATGCTGTTAATGCCGGAATAAACATTGCCGGAAATGATTACTTTGTCTGCACAGATGTCGACTGCATACTGCACAGTGATACGCTTCTCGAATTAATCCGCCCTGTGCTAATGGAAAGAACTAAGCGGATCATCGCTGTTGGCGCAACATTAAGAATGGCAAACTCATGCGAATTTGATGAAGGTGTGATGACACGAATGCGGCCTCCCGAGCAGTTGTTACCCAGATTCCAGGAGGTAGAATATATACGCGCATTCGTGATGGGGAAAATGGGTTGGGCTCTGCTAAACTGTGTGCCTAATGTCTCGGGAGGTTTAGGACTTTTTGACCGTGAAGTTGCCGTTAATGCTGGGGGCTATGACCACCAGTCGTTCGGGGAAGATATGGAACTGATGGTTAGAATGTGCCGCTTCGCAAGCGACAATAAGTTGGATTATGCCATCCGATACGTTCCAAAAACACTGTGTTGGACGGAAGGACCAGCAAGCCTGAAAATCTTCGGAAGACAGCGGGCACGCTGGGCAAGGGGGCTTGCACAGCTTATGTATGCTCATCTTTCCATGCTGTTTAATCCACGTTATGGACGTATGGGCCTGGTTGTTCTTCCTTATAATTTTTTCTTTGAACTCATAGCACCAGTTATCGAAGCAATCGGAATCATCTTTTATATTGTCATGGCCATTCTAGGTGTGATCAACTGGCAATTTGCTGTTATTCTGTTAGTTTTCGTATATACCTATGCTATTATGATCTCTACGTTGGCGATTCTTTGGGATCAATGGTCTTTCAGGTATTACAAAAGCTGGAAAGAGGTGGCCTACCTCTGTCTCACACCATTTATGGAGTTCTTGTTATATCACCCTTTAACCGTTTTCTTCGCCATAAAAGGATATCTCAATTTCCTCCTGGGTACAAAGAGTGGTTGGGGGAATATGCAGCGGCAAGGCTTTGGAGGCCGAAAAAAGTAAGCATTATGGAGCAATTTGTCGATTATCTGGAACATTTAGTTTTTATCTATGGCTGCTGTATGCTTTGCATATACGCTATTCTCGCCTACCTTTCTTTTCGAAATGTTCGCCGGTTCAAAAAGCGAAGCGAATACGTGGATTATACGAAGCTTCTTTCATCGCCGCTTCTGCCGGGGATTTCCGTTATTGCACCAGCCTTTAATGAGGGACTTAGCATTATAATGAACGTACGTTCGCTTCTTACGCTAAACTACCCTGAATTCGAGGTCATTATTGTAAATGATGGAAGTACAGATGACACACTTGAACAACTTATACGGGAATTTGAAATGACAGAAGTGGAATATGCGTACGATGAGAAGATCGTAACGCAACCCATGAAGCGGATATTTAAATCGGTTAACCCGATTTATTCTCGTTTGCTGGTCATTGATAAGGTAAATGGAAAAAGTAAAGCTGACGCATCTAATGCAGGCATTAATGCATCTTCTTATAAATATTTTCTATGCACCGACGTTGACTGTATCCTTGAGAAAAATACTCTCCTGAAAATGATCAAACCGTTCATGGACGAAGAGGATCGTAAAATCAAACAGGTTGGTGAACCGTGCCCTGAATGCGGCTATACACATGTCATAGAAGATCAGGTCAGAGTTATCGCCTCCGGGGCCACGCTTCGTCTGGGAAATTCCTGTGAAGTTGAAGACGGCATCATTACGCGGGTACGTCCGCCAAAAAAAATACTGCCACGTTTTCAGGAAATGGAATATATCCGGGCTTATGTACTTGGGAAAATGGGTTGGAGCGCTATTAATTGTGTTCCGAACGTTTCCGGAGGACTTGGCCTATTTGATAAGGAAATTGCTGTGAAGGCCGGTGGCTATGACGCAAGGTCATTTGCCGAAGACATGGACATCGTGACCCGCATGTGTGCCTATATGATCGACAATAAATTGAAATATGCCGTACGATATATTCCGAGCTCACAATGCTGGACAGAAGGCCCGGCTACGCTGAAGGTATTTGGAAGACAGCGAACACGTTGGGGAAGGGGGCTTGCAGAAATTATGACTATCCATAAAAAAATTCTTCTAAATCCCCGCTATGGCCGGCTAGGGCTTGTCGTACTCCCTTACAACCTGCTCTTCGAATTTCTCGCTCCTATTATAGAAGTACTCGGAATAGGTTATTACATTTACCTCATTCTGAACAACCACATCAACTGGCCTTTTGCACTGGCTCTGCTTATTTTTGCATACCTTTTTTCGGTTATGATTACCACACTCGCCATTCTTTGGGACCAGTTGACGTTCAGGCATTACAAGACCGGTTATGAAGTCGTCCAGTTAAGCGGCATGGCATTTCTTGAACCGTTGATTTACCATCCACTTATCGTATTTTTCGCATTGAAAGGTTACTATAACTTTGCCACCGGACGCAAACATTCCTGGGGAAATATGCAAAGACAAGGATTTGGAAATAAAGCAAAAACAGCAACTACAACCGGATAAGATGATGTATATACGCTCCTTTATTTTTTTTCTTTGTACCGTATTTTCCCTGATTCTTAACATGCAGAAATTGGAGGCACAGGTTTTCCGGCGACAGGATAATTCTGACGAGTACTACACCAAAGCGAAGCAACTGATTGATAGCAAGAAATATCAGCAGGGTTTAAAAGTCGCTGAAGAAGGACTTGCCAAAAACAAAAACAACCTGGATTTACGGCTTTTACTCGTTAGGGGCTACCTTCTGGCCGGGCAAAACCAACAAGCTAAAAAGTATGCTTTGGAAATCCTCGATCGCGATGAATCTTACAAAGATGCATACACCTATTTGGTTAATATTGAATTAGCGGGCAAGAAGTATCAGGAGGCTGAGAGATATATAAATAGAGCAATTGAAAAATTTCCCCACGATAAAAGTCTTCAAATCAGAAAGCTAGCTATTTTCGACGAATGGCAGGCAACCCAAAAGGGAAATTATTATGGGGAAGAGTTGCTTAGAAAATATCCAGACGATCGTTCGGTAAGTCAGGCCGTTGCTAATCATTATGTACAAAATGCATATTATTATCTCCGTCAAGGGGAACAAAATATCGCGTACAGTCAAGTTAACAGGGCTATTGAGATTTCGCCCGCGCACAGGGAAGCGAAAGAGCTTGCTGATCAGATAGCCTCGAAGGACCAAAATACTACTGAGGCCCTTAGTCGTATCGAGCAGCAACTTGTAAGTCAGAAAGGCAACTACGATCTGCTTTTAAGAAAAATCAGTTTACTCCGGGATCAGTATCGCTACGCTGAAGCCATCACCGTATGGCAGCAATTATCCAATCAACAGCCACAAAATGCCAGTTTGAAAGAAATCGGCACTGAACTCAAGCTCGAGGCGGCAACTTTTTTCACGCGAACCGACCCATACAGTTTATATGAGTCCATGTTATCCAATGGTGGTAACAACACCGAAGCTTTACAAAAACTTATTGGTCTCAGCATGGCACGAGGTGCCTACCGTGAGGCATTGAACTGGGTTAACAGGGGGTTAAGAACAGATGCCCGAAACGTCCAGTTGCGTCTTCAGAAAGTCGATCTTCTTGAGTTCGACCGTCGCTATTCAGAGGCAGCCCAGCTAATGGCTGAGCTCTATCGTGAACGTCCTCAACCTGCTCAACTGGAACGTTTGGCTGAGCTTAAAATACAGAGTGCCCGCTACTATTTAAGCCAGCAGCAATATGTTCAGGCGCAAAATGAATTGCAGCAAGTAATTCAATTGCAACCCGCTAACAAAGAAGCTTTAGAAGTTTTAAGTGGTGTATTCACCACTCGTCGTCAGTATACCCAGGCGTTAAAGGTTTTGGATGAGCTTGCAGAGCTCGATCAGGGAAACACAGAATGGGTATTCCGTCGCATTGCTTTGCTTTCAGAAGCTGGGGATTACGAAAGCGCCATCAGTCGCGCCCGCGAGGCATTGAAGGAAAGCCCGGACAATCCGGAACTCAACCTTTTGCTTTTCGAAAACCTCGTGGCCATATCCAAGTCCCTTATGCAAAACGAAGAATGGGAGCTAGCCATCGCTCCTCTTCGACAAGCCCATATTCTGCAACCGGATGACGTGGATGTTACCAATTATCTGGCTAATAGCTACTCTGCCATAAAGGAAGCGGATAGCGCTCAGGAAATTGTTCAGGCTGGTTTGTTGCGCTATCCTGAAAACAGAAGCCTGCAGTTGAAGGAGGCATCTATTTACATGGAGCAAGGTCGTTACCGGGAAGCCGCAGCCAAAAGCCTGGCTCTTGCGCAACGCTACCCCTACACAAATGCTTATCGGGATTCTTACAAAGACGCGATGCTGCTAGAAGCAAGGCGATTGAAAAATGAGCGCGAGCCCGATAGCGCGAATATAGTCTACGAGGAAATTTTGACCGTCGATCCAAAGGACTCAACTTCTTTAGCCAACATCACGAACCGCGCGCTCGACCAAAAAGCTTACGACGAAGCGCTGAACCTCTCCAATACAGGAATTCGGTACTATCCTGAGCGGGCTTACTTTTTCAGCCGGAAGGGTTCAGCGCTTATGGAACTTCAGCAATTTGAGGAGGCCAGCGGTGTATTGGATACTGCTTATCGTCTGGAGAGCACAGAAGTTAACCGTAAAGCTTATTTGTTCGCAAGGAGTAAAGCCATGAAAAATCAATTTGGCCTCTATTACCTGAACACTTCTTACGATTACGATAGCATCAGCTACAACATTGCGACCATAGAGTATCGCCATACCTTCAAAAAGGCCACGATAGCAGCCAGGGTGAATTATGCGGGCAGGCAAAACGGCACGGGACTCATGGGTGAATTCGAAGCTTACCTGAACCATAGCCGTCGTTTATACTCCTACGGACTTGTTGCCTACGGAAATCAATTGGTTTTCCCCCAGATCAGAGCTTCTTATTCATTGTTTCATACTTTTAAAAATGGCCTGGAGGCCGAGATCGGAGGACGTTATCTGCGATCAGATTCAGCGGGAAGTGTAAGCGGCCTTGTTGGATCATTGGCACGCGGCTTCGGAGATTTCTGGTTTAATCTTCGTGGCTATGCACTTTTCGAACAGCGTGAAACAAATTCATCGTTCAATCTGACCGGACGCTATTACCTGAATCCACAGCAGGATTATCTTTTCGTTAACGTCGGCCTCGGAACCTCTCCTGATGATCGAAGCAGGCTGGTTATTTATAACGAGCTTAGCGGCTTACTAACCCGATTTGTCGGTGCTGGAATCAGAAAATCAATTGATTACAGAACCAGCGTAGGCCTAAACGGAACCTGGATTACACATAAGATTGCCGACCAGCGGTTTCTGAATCAATACGATGTATATTTTTCGCTCATAAGAAATTTCTGATGAAAGCAGCACTCCTCATTGTTTTGAGCCTTTTGCATATGGCCTGTCGAAGTCAAACCTCGATTCACCTGGTCGATCAGGGGAAAGCCGTTTCAGCTATTTATCTGTCTTCTGAAGCATCATCAAGCGATAAACAGGCAGCCTTAGTTTTACAAGATTATTTTAAACGAATGAGCGGCGCTTCGCTACCGGTTGAAAGCGTCAGTGTTGACGGGCTAAAAACGATTAAGAATACTGGAGTTTTCATTGGAAAGGACTTTTTTGAATCAGAAATCGGAACATTGGATGTAAAGGATGACGGATTCGCCTTAGCGTCTGTCAAAGACAGGTTATACCTGGCTGGCCTTACCGGTAAAGGTAGTTTGTATGCGGCCTACGAACTTTTGGAGAGATACCTGCATTGCATAAAATTAGACCAGGGCCCTGCAGAGGTCCCTAAACAGGAAAACATCAGCATCCTGGAAGGCATCCGCCTATTTGAAAGTCCCGATTTCGCTTACCGGGAGAGCTTCTATCCCGCGTCATTGGATAACGAGTATCTCGACTGGCACCGCCTGCACCGTTTTGAAGATCTATGGGGCCTTTGGGGCCATTCTTTCTTTAAGCTCCTTCCTCCAGACGAGTATTTTAATGATCATCCGGAATACTACGCATTTACCGAGGGGCAGCGACGGGCTACCCAACTGTGTCTGAGCAACTCCGAAGTGATTCGATTAGTTAAAGATCGGCTGCAAAACCTTATGGTTGACCGCCCGGAGGCGACATATTGGTCTATTGCTCCGATGGATGGGAGCGGCTACTGTACCTGCGATGAATGCTCCGCTGTGGATCGCGAAGAGGGAGGGCCTCAGGGGAGCCTCATACGTTTTGTAAATACTATCGCCTCGAATTTCTCAAATAAAAAATTCACCACACTCGCCTATGGATATAGCGCAAATGCCCCAAAAAAAACGAAACCGGCGCCCAATGTATCCATCTTTATCAGTTCGATCGAATCCAACAGACAAATTGCCATTCCGGAGGATCCGGCAAGTAAAAACTTGAACAGGCAAATTCTGGAATGGTCGGCGATAACACAAAACCTATTGTTGTGGGACTATACAACGCAGTTCACGGCATACTTGAATCCCTTTCCAATGTATGATGTCTGGGCGCCGAACTTAAATTACTTTTCTAAATTTTTCAAGGGTGTTTTTTCACAGGGCAGCGGATATACCTACGGAGATATGGCAGAGCTGGCCTGCTACACACAGGCAGAATTGCTTTGGAACGTAAACGCTGACGATCGGCAATTACGGAACGATTTTGTTCAGGCTTATTATGGAAAGGCAGCAACGTCTATCGGACATTATCTTGAAGCCTTAATCAATTTTCGGGATGAAAGTCACGCTCGCCTTGATATATACGGAAACCCGGTTTTAAGCCGAAAAGACTATTTATCTGACGTCAACATTGATCGTCTGAGCGGTATACTGGATCAGGCAGAAGCTTCTGTCGAAGAACAAATTATTTTTCAGCAGCGGGTAGCGCGCGTTAGGCTTGGGCTTGAATATGCGGTACTCGAGCAGTCTAAAAGTCTTGGAAAACAACAGGGTGGTTATCTTGAATATGAACCGGACGGAGTTATTCGGGTTAAAGCCCGATGGCCGCCCCGCGTTCAGGCTTTTACGGAAGCTTCTGAAAGAGCCGGCGTCTCTGAATTGGCGGAAGAAGGCCCGGGACCAACAGACTATCTGCAATCCTGGAACAAGATCTTCGGGCAGGTCACTAACAATAAGTCTCTGGTTCAGGATGTCATCCCTCAATTGGAAAACACGTTTATCCCTGATTATCCTGCGAACGGTGCTGCAACGTTAACAGACGGATTGAGAGGAACCGAGGATTACTCCATCAACTGGCTACTTTTTGATGGTGTCGATCTGATTGCTACTTTTCGATTAAAGGAGAAATTGTCGATTTTGGAAGTAACGGTTGAATACCTGGAAGATAGCAGGCATTATATACTCCCACCGAAAAAAGCGTTCATCGAAGTGTCGGATGACGGCAAGAAGTACCAAGTGGTCGGACAGGCTGATTTGAAAGAAGCAGTAGAAAGCGGATCCTCTACGCCACGCCAATTGTCAATCAAACTCCCCAAAACACAATATGCCTCATACATAAGAATTCGTATGGTAAACCCTAAAGTATTTCCCAATTGGTTTGAAGGTAACCGCAGCAGGAAACCTGCCATTGCCGTTTCTGAAATTAGCATCAGCGCTGCCAGGTAAAATTGAACG
>JBMDWN010000033.1:0-20789 GCA_048595275.1 Olivibacter sp.
TCTAAAGGCGTAATGTGGAAAGATATTGGTCTGGACGAATGGTATTTCGATGTGGACAAACCCGAAGACGTGAAACGTATCCTACCGGCTGTTCTCAAACTAGCAAACGATCCGGCAGGCGCGAGGAAAACGGCGCTACAAGCGAAGGAACGGGTAGATAAACTCTTTTCTGAAAGTATGAGAGTCCTAAGCACACAACTTGAGCAGTTAGAAAACACCATCTAAACACTCTCCAACCCTTTTATCACATCAACATCTGAAAGCAGTCGGCTAGATTATGCAGGCTGCTTTCTCTAGATAAAACTTCTGGTGAAAAGGTAGCTAGAAGTCAACCAAGCCCCACTCGTTCTTCCATTCAATGGAGACATCGTCACCACTAAAGGATATTGGGAGCCAAATATAACGGCTATCCTGAAGCTGTTTAGGCCGCCATTCATCGGCCATAAAAATAAAAGAGTCCGTTCTGCCCCGAACGGGTAGTACAAAAGTGGATTGTCCACCGAAGGTTTTTTTCGCTTCAGCCCCTCGCATGGGGTCTCCAAGAAGTCTCCAGGGACCAAAAAGATTGTCCGCGACGTGCAGGCTAGCCTCATTAGGATCCCAGCCTGTACAGCCGCTGGTTATCAGGTAATATTTTCCCTTGCGTTTGAACAAGGCCGGAGCCTCGCGATGATTTCTAAACAGCAGCGTGTCCGCTGTAGTTGGACTTAGATAATCATCTTTCAGCCGGGAAATCCTCAAGGCATAATTTTCATCGGAGGAATAAATATGATAGGCAGATCCATCATCGTCCAGGAAAAGCCCCATATCCCTCGACATGTTACCATTAGGACGGAAACTTTCCACAAATTCAAATGGACCTACCGGACTTGCGCTCGTAGCCACTGCGGCCCGGGCGGCAGCATATCCCTGACCTTTTAATTCAAGATGAAACCACATTACAAATTGCCTGGTAGTTGCGTTGTAGATCACTTTTGGGCGCTCCATTACACATCCTTTGGTGATATCACTGTTGGCATCTTCCACAGGCGTCAAAGCGACCCCCTCATTTTTCCAGTTGTACAAATCCTTTGAAGAATAGACATTGACTCCACCTGAAGAGGTTCGCTCGCCCCGTCGCTCTCCATACCAATAGTACGTATCATCATGAAATAATATCCCGCCACCGTGCGCATTTATATGCTGGCCATCCGAATCATTCCATATCGATTTAGGAACGAAAGTATTATTCTTATTCTCCGCAACATCCTGAGCGCTAATCGCTGTTGCTGTAAATATCAATTTTAGAAGTATCGCTACAATACCAGGGAATGTTGTTTTCATCTCAGCCTATAATTGTCAAAACGACACAAATATATACAATTATCAACAATATGTTTCCTGAAAGGCAAAACATACAAAAAACCCTGTCTGAATGGATCAGACAGGGTTCTGTTTAGATGGGTATACCCTACATTTACCCAAAATAAACGCTCCTACAACGTTTACTAACCAAGGCAAAATAGATTAACCATCTGCACTTTCCAAATAAATTATACAAATAGACCGCCGAAATATTTTGGATATGTCAAAACGTTCCTGGCTTTTTAGGCGTTGAATGCTTCCGGATATAATCCATTTTTTCGTACTCCGTCCAATTTCTGAGCTTCTCCAGATCCGGTGTATATTTTTCTTTAAACGACTTCAGCTCTTCCCCGTCTATCCCTATCGCACGTTTGATCAGCTCATCGCTGAACAACCTGTTGATCTCCAGCAAACGTTCTTCCTCCTGAACAGTGCGGGCCATTCGCCTTACACGTTTAGCATCTTTACTGAATAATTCCCTAAAGAAGGTTAAAGGCCGTCCATTGATGGGATTGAGTAACCATAGCGGTGGCTTCCCCTCATAATAGATCCCGTTCTTTCGGCTGTATGCTTCAAGAATTGCCTGGCTTTGATCAGCATAGCTTTGAACGTTAACTACCGCTTCCTGAAGCGAGATGGGCATTTTTACCTGGACGATCATATCAGTATGGCTACTCACCACCACTTTTTTCAGAAGATCATAATCTTTCGTAAAAACCAGCGTATCTCCAAGGTTCACGCGAATCTGAAAAATCCCCAAAGCGTTCGATAGTGTAAACAATCCGGACTGCTGATTTTCAACCCGTACTCCCCCAACTCGTGTCGAGGATGCATTAGCCATGATAACACCACGAAGTGGTTGTGTATTCTGCGCCTGAAGCAAGGGTGAGGACAACAGACACATAAAAGTTAAGAAACAGGCGGGGCGGAACATCATAAGGCCAAAATAATCATTTCACCCTCAGCACTTTTTGAATTAACACTATTTAACTTAATTTTAGATTACCCAAATACCTTACATAATGCCGACTAATGGAATACACACAAAAGAGCGTTAAAGCAGGAAAGGCTAGTCTGGTTTTTCTAACCTTTTTAGGTTTATATCTGATAAGTTTTGCCTATTCCTTTCCCGGGTGGGATGATTACTTCGACTTATCCCTTCATCAGATACTCTTCGATATTCTGGGAACCATGTTGCTGGCGTACTGCATGATCGAATTAAGCCTTTATATAGACCGGAAGATGAACAGATATCTGCCATGGAGTCACCATACGATAAAAAGGCTCTTAATACAGACTGGTATACAAATCTTCTCCCTTCTGGTGTTGCTCATATTCTACGCTGGCCTCACATTTTTTTTAATGGACCTGATCGGCATACATTACGAAGCAGCCGGTTCTGAAGAAAACACGCTAGCCTACTTCGTACTATCCTTTACCTTTTTAATGTTGATTATCAGCATGCTTAACACGGTAATTTTTTTGTCGTCAAACTGGAAAAAAGAAATTTCAAAAGCCACTCAAGCAGAAATCCAGCTTTTGCGCTTACAGCTCGATCCCCACTTTGTGTTCAACAACCTCAGCGTACTTTCTGAAATTATCCGGAAAGATCAGCGGTTAGGAATCGCTTACACCGAGAACTTTGCCAGAGTATACCGTTACTTGCTCAGCAATGCCAGCAAGCAATTAATCAGCCTGAGCGAGGAGATGAAGTTTTTAAACGCGTATCTTTTCCTGTTGAAGAACCGTATGGGCGACGGACTTTCCTTGGAAGTAAGCATCAATCCAACCCAATTGAACTTACAACTCCCCCCCGTCACCCTGCAATTACTGGTGGAAAATGCCATTAAGCACAATCGCGTAGATAAAGATGAGCCACTGCGGATTACAATTCATACAACCGGGTCCCACGAATTAGTAGTTGAGAACAACCTTCTCCCGCTATTCAAAACTACACCTTCAACCGGTATCGGATTGGAAAACATCGTCGCCAGGTACAAGGCATTATCCAACCGAACGCCTCAAATAACAAAATCGGAGTATGCATTTGCCGTCATGATACCCTTAATAACTGATCCGGGAGTATAAGGTTATTTGTAATAATTTTTATCCAGCTGCTCCCTCAGTTCCGGATGCTTTTTCAGGTAACCGCTCACAAAAGGACAGTATACCATAACAGGCTTTTTCTGTTCTTTTGCAAATGCAAAAGCGTAATTGGCCAAGGCAGATGCAACACCTCGCCCCTTGAAACGTTCAGGCACTTTTGTATGCATAAATGCAATGCTTTTCTTGTAAAATCGGTACTCCAGGTACGCCAGATCGTCATCTAACGTATACTCAAATCGGAGTTTATCTGTATTATTTATTACATTAACTTCCATAATTCTTCCTAACTAAAGCAAAATTGCTTCAAGTAAAGGTACCTTAATGAATATCCGTTTTCTATTGATCCAGATCAATAATTTTGGAACGACCCCGGAATGTAACTCAAGGTGCATACCTTTGTCACTAAGATCTCCTGAATGTCCCTGACAATATGAAGAAAGTACTGATCATAGAAGATGAAGAAGCGAGCGCTCAGCGTTTACAGCGGATGGTACTGCAGGTAAAACCGAAGTACGAGATACTTGAAATTCTCGGTAGCATTAAGAAATCCGCGGAATGGTTCAGGCACAATAATCAGCCGGACTTATTATTTATGGACATTCAGCTCTCAGACGGTGCTAGTTTCGAACTATTTAATCTCGTTGAAATAACTTGTCCCGTAATTTTCACAACCGCCTATGATGAACATGCTTTAAAATCATTCCGTTACAACACCATAGATTATTTGCTAAAACCAGTAGAAATTGAGGAGCTAGAGCGTGCCCTGATCAAATTCGAGGCGGCAAATATATCTCATCAAGCTCAACGAGCACTTATGAGAAACCTGAAAGGCCTTATTGGAAGAAATGAATATCGGACCCGATTTTTGGTTCCTTATCGGGATCAGTTCCGGCAAATCCATATTGAGGCCATATCCTACTTCTTCTCCGAAAGGGGCAATACCTTTATTGTATCCTATGACGGAGAAAAGAGTCTGATCACTCAAACGCTTGATTCGTTAGAGGAACAGCTGGATCCAAAACTATTTTTCAGAGCAAATCGGCAATATATTGTTCACATAAACGCTATCGTCAAAGTACATACGTATTTCAATTCAAAATTGAAGCTAGAGCTGAAGCAGGGTGCTGAAGGCGTCATCGTAAGCAGGCTCAAGGCTAGCCAACTTAAAAACTGGCTGGACTATTAGCCTGTTTTAATTCTGTTTTGCATTTCATCACGGTGGTCCGTCATTTCATCCTTAACTTTTATCACCTCGCCAAGAATACCGTCCTTACTGCCATCGGATCAGTTTACTTTTGTATTGAAATTAATATAAAACGTAACAGAAAATGAAAACAGTGATGCTAAGTGTAGTTTTGGGTTTTTTCTTTTTTAACCTGTCGCATGCACAAAAATATTTTGGGAAAGCTTACACCCCTACAGAAAAGGTAGATGAATTCTATGATCCGGCCGATGTAGAAAAAGGTTATACGATCATGGGAAAAACCGAACTCGGAAAAGGATTTCGATCGATGGAAAAAGTGCAACAAAAGATTATCGATTTAGCCAAAAAGAAAGGCGCAGACGGTGTGATTTTCTCGGCAGAGGAAGAGGTTTTGGCTACTTCGACATCAACAGGTGGAACTGTCAGTAAAAAAAAGCAGGATAGGACATTCGTAGGCGGAAGCAGTACCACTACAGACGTGAAGCAGACGAAAATCATGGCCACCTTTATCAAATACAAATAGTTTCTTCTTATTTCGAGAAAGCTGCTGTAAGCAGCTTTCTTGAGTAAAACAGATTTTCCTACTGATTTTGTCTGAGTATCAGATTAAGATCAGGACTAAGTTAGTTGGTCCTTGATCGCCTTACTCCATATTGCATAACCTGCCTCGTTCATGTGCAACCCGTCACTCTCGAACAAGTCTGAGGCTGCATTTTCAGACCGATCTAACATAGCATTGTAAACATTGATATACAGCCCGCCAAAACTCATCACACGTTCGGATATTAATTCGTTCATCGCTTTAATTTCTTCAAGCATATTTGCTTTCGACGGACTTGGTTTGATCCCAATCACCGCTACTTCCGCTTCTGGAAACGAAGAGGTGATGCGTTCCAGAATTTGGTTAAGATTATGCAGTATTTCCTCCGGAAAATGGCCGTTAGCCAAATCGTTATCCCCTCCATACAGAATAAACATCCGTGGCTTGATGGTGGTAAAAACCTCGTCAAAGTAGTATAAACAATCTCGATAGGTAGAACCACCAAAGCCGAAGTTAGCAGAATTCAACGGCAACAAGTCTTCGGCCATAGTCACCCATAGCCTGAAGGTCGAACTTCCGTAGAGAACGATAACGTCATCCTCATTTTTTAACGACTCGGCTTTCCCCTTAAGTGCAGCTATTTCTTCGCGCCACTCGTCCGACAGCTTTTTTTCTTCCATATTGATAGAGCGTGATTATTGATCAATTTTTAGTCGTTCTTGCCCTTTCTTTCAGCATATTAACCTCATTACTGAATAGCTGATGATATTTAACGACGAATTCGTCCAGGTCAGCGCACGTTTTGTATACGGGATGCTGTCGGATTCTGAAAGGAGCTAATATTTTGCAAAACCGCTTAGACTGGTAAATGCGTTTGTCGAAATTTAGCATAACTATCGGTATAATTTCAGGTTCTTCAGCTGCTTCGAGAGCCAGCCGGAAAGCCCCGGTCTTGAAAGGTCCAGGGATTTGCTCTTCCGAACCGTATGAAGTGCCCTCCGGACTGATAAGCAGGTTAATTCCCTGTTGAAGAACCAGTTTTGCCCGATCAAAAAAATTCTTCCGGCTTGCCAAAAGGTCCGCCGAACCAGACTCGCCGGACTGTTTGGTAAGCACGTTGATATACCCCAGGCGTTCATAATAATTTTGGTGCGCGAATTCTGATCCACTTCCGACACGGACGGTACGTATTCCGGGGTCTCCATAAATTGGATCTAGAAGGACACTGCTGATAAAATGGGAGTCCAGCGTTATCTGAAAGCCATTGTTAAGCGTGTAATAGGGATCATTTCGCAGATGATTATAGATAAAAATCTTTCCACCACCATCGCTGAGCTTATCCATACCTTCTATCTCGTAGTCAAAATACCGGCAGAGCGTACGTATTTCTGCTGCACAGGACCTTCTTAATTGTTCTGCAGTACAACCTTTAGTCTGCGTAACCGTTTCGTAAACCTTTTGCAACTGCTGCTGAAATTCCAATTCTTTTTTTTCATCTTCCAACAGTCCTGAAATAATGGAGGCCATTCGACGCTCTCGGGAGGAGCCATCCTGCGAAAGACTTTCCAGAACATTAAAAGCAAGATGTTTAGTTGTGCTGCTTCCCAGCAGATGCGGAACCTGGTGCAGCCCGGAGTAAATGCTGATCTGGCTCTTGTAGTTCTCAATCAGACATCGGATAGTTAGTACGCTCGCTTCACTTAAGAACCCAAGATAACGAAAGAAGGCAGCACTTATATGATTATCTATCAGCCAGTTTAACCTTTTATGAAAGCGCATGGAAAAAGTATTGTTTTTCATAAGCACCCTAAGCTTTTTCATGGGAATGAAGTAAACCACAGAAGCACTTATCGCTACAGCATTGCAAAATTCCTGTTCATCCATGGCAGCCGCCCAGCCGAAGATAAATCCCGGTTGAGTTATTGGCCATTGACTCAAAATACGTCCTTCCTCGTATCGATAGATGTCGATCTTTCCGTTTGCGAGCACATACAGTCCTTCAGACAAATGATCCTGTTTAAGGATTACTTCTGACAGGCCAAAACCCACGCGAACAGAAGCCCTCGCTAACTGATCCAACTCGGTATCGTCAAATGCCTCTAAAAACGGAGATTTACTAAATAGCACGGAGGCAGCTTGATGGCCTTCCTCTTGTCCTGTTGTCCTCTCATACACCTCAGGTTGCCCATTGACTGACAAATCCTCAAAACCTTTCTGCCGGTAAAATGCTTCTTTCAAAAGAAGAAATTGTTTGCGACAAACGTGCATTTGAAGGTCCGGTCCCGAAAGGGTATTTAAAAAAGGTTCGTCTCCGGGGAGGGAGACCCTGTAAAGACGTGCCCCACCCGACGAAGCACGTATACTTTTCGTGTGTCTGGCCGGAGATTCTAAACCCGTCCAGCCAATGGGAATGAATGGAGCAGACGTTTTGCACACTTCTACCTCGTCACCTCCTTCGAGCGGGAGCACAAAACTTATTTCACCGTCGATCAACCAATAAATATCTGCGATTTTTGTATGTATACGAGTAATATATCTGCCCGCGTCATAATCAACAAGTTCTCCCTTGGGAAAAGTATTTATAAGATACCGTAGATCAACCATAAGACAGCAAGAAGAGAAACCGCTTTCTAAGTAGAAAACGCAATAATCAAAAGAATGTTCAATTCCGAACAATTAATAACAAAATGAGTTGCTCCGGCGCAGCTGATCAGGAACAATAAAGTCCTCAACCCAAAGGTGCAATTCATCAGAGATTAAATTCATTATTCACTCCTCCCTGTAAATCAATTACCTTTCCTTTCCAGATTAATCTACCGGTGGTTTCCGAAGGCATTTGTATAGCTACTTTCCAAATACTGCCTGTTTGAAGGTACGAAACCGAAAGCGGCCCCTTCGGGTGCGGGATTGTCCCGCTCGCCTGTTTTAATTTCCCTAGAGCCGGCTCAATTATGACCTTCGAGAATCCCGGACCGTCACTATCAATACCCAGCACAATGCGGTACAGCTCTATGTTGGGGCTCGCACCCCAGGCATGGCAATCCGATCGGGTTGTTTTCGTGTCGCTGATTTCGGCCCAGGTTGTCAGCCCGGCATCGACATGGTCTTTCCATACTTCGAGCTGACTCAGGTACCGGTCTGCGTAACCAGCTTTCTTCAGTGCAAGCATTTGGTAATAGCGAAAATAAATACTCGTTGGGCTCAAAGAAGTATCTGTCAATACCCGATCCATTATGCCTTGGGCCTCCTCTTCAACAACCGTTTCCGTCAGGACCGCCAGAACATTAGCATGTTGGGAAAAATGTTGATGCCTGTTCTCATCCGCAAATAAACCCGCTTTTTCAGACCAATATTTTTGCTTGATAGAAGCCTGCAATCGAGCTGCTTTATCGCTATAATACCGGGCATTTGCAGGCATACCTACTTCCTCTTCCAAAAGTGAAGCCAACTGGTAGGCCCACAGCAGCTGAAAATCAAGAAGAGCGCTATTGCCCCCTTTCGCATTTGGTGGCACCCCGAAGACCCAGCCCTCGCGTTCCACCCAGTCCGTGAAATTCCAATAAGGCATTTCACCAAGCGATCCGTCCTGATGTTGAAAACGCTCGAAGAAGGCAAGTACCTGCCGGATACCGGGCATCAGTTCTTGTATAAACGCTTGATCTCCGCGATACATCCAATAGTCGTGCACCATGCCAATCCACCAGAGGGAGAAAGGCGGTATCTGCTGATCGTAATTCGTGGGAAATCGGCTAAGGGTAATGCCTTCCGCCATCCGGGACTGATCAAATTGTTCCAGCGCCTGTCTCAACAGGCGATCATCGCCACTGTTATACAGCGAAACGAGGCCCTGAATCCGGGTGTCTCCAACATATTGAAGACGCTCATAATAAGGGCAGTCCATATACGTTTCCATGGCGCAGAGTTTTGCCGTACGCCAACCAATATCCAGCACGGTATCCAGAAACGGATCTTCCGTTTTGAACGAAGACTGCAATTCAAACGGATACTCCGATTTAATGGCGTAAAAATCTTCCACTTCCAACGGTTCGTCTTTCGTTTCGACGGATACTTTTACGTATCGGAATGTCCGGTACCAAAGTGGCATATAGGAAATTTGCTTTCCGGAGGCCTTCAGGCCGTCCTGAAAACCCCGGAAAACTTTACCTTCAATATCGTCGCGATGACCTTTGCGTCGCGTGCTGTCGTACAACGCTTCTGCATAGGCGATATGCACCACCGCATCTTTCCCTTTATTTAATTTAAGTACCGGATAGGCATTCGTCAGCTCTTCCTGATCAATGAGCCATTCTGCTTTCGTATGGGCCGGTACAACCACCGGCACCTTCTTTTGAAAGACTTGTTTATCCAGGCTTACGCCCTCGCTCTTTCTAAGCGAAGCGAAGCGGACCGGTTCCATACGCATGGCAGGAATAGACCGGGGAACCAGCAGTCTTCCTGCCTGGTTAAAGACCGACCATTTCGTGACACCGTTACTCCCTTCCTTCGCTGCCGTCCACGTCCGATTGCCTGCCTGATCCGGCTCGCTCCGGTCGATCGGGTAACGGGAAAAATCAACAAATTCCGCCGGTCCGATATCCACGCCTCTCCCCCAGGCCGGTACAGCATTATAGCTTTCGTTCCGGCAAACCTGCCAGCTACTATCTGTATCCAGGCCGTAGCTCACTTGCAGGTCTCCCTGCTGTAAGATGAAGCCCGTTTCAAAAGACATGTGTGCCATAGGCCTTTGAGCCCCGGAATTCCAGACTTCTGCACTGACGACATTGTTGCCTGCTTTTAGGTAAGGGGCGATGTCCAGGCTTTCAAATTGCCAATGGCGTAAGTCGCTGGCGGCCGGACCGTGACTGACCCACTGTCCGTTGACATATAGGCGATACCGGCTATCGGCAGATACGTGAATCCAAAGACTATCCGGAACCGAAGTGAAGGACACTTCTTTCCTGAAGTGAAGGACAGTAAAATCTGTTGTTTCCTGGCCGGGATTGGTGATCCAGCGGGCAGGCCATCGCTCCTTGAGCAAGCGGGGATGTATACGGTCGGGTGTTTCGGTGGCTTTCAACCCGTTGATCGCTAAAAAACAAAGCGCAAGGCCATAGAAAATAGTCTTCATAGCAAAACGATTATTCGGTTAACAACACCTCCCTGCGCGGATATTGAAATAAAAGACTTATGTTTTCAAAGGAAGCCGATGGAAGGAAGCTCTTATCCGCTTTTTCACGCACGGCATGTGCCTGCATGACGCTCACCGCCCGCTCCGTCCTCAGCAAGTCAAACCAGCGATGGTTCTCAAAAGCAAGTTCAATCTGCCGCTCCTTCCACACGGCCTGCCGGAAGCGTTCCTGATCCGGCAGCTCCTGTTCAGAAAGGGCGGTAAGCCCTGCCCTTGCCCGAACGCGGTTCAGCAAGGTAAACGCCTGCCCACCCGCCGCGTAGCTCAGCTCGTTCGCGCATTCTGCGGCCATCAGCAGCGCATCTGCGAAGCGGTAGACCGGAAAGTTCTCGTTCGTCTGATAGCGGATGGCATGCGGACTCCTGAATTTAATGACATAAGGCACCACCTCTCCATTGTTCGGGTCTACAAAGGTTGAATTAACGGATGCAGCAAGGCGGAGATCGCCAGCTTCATAAACAGCCAATAAGTCGTCAGTCGGTATGTTCCAGCCAGAGTCTGCACCAGGATACAAACCGAATCCGGTGATGCTGCTTCCGCCATTATAAGGGGCAAAGGTGTACATAAAATTGCTGGACATCGCATAGGGGCCTTCCAGGTACTGCACTTCGAAAATAGACTCCGCGGAATTTTTGGCTAGCGGATTGAAGTTATCCGCGTAGTTTGGGTTTAGTGCCCTATCTGACTGCACGATGAGGTTCAGCAGTTCCATGGCGGGAGCAAATTGCTTCTGCACCATATAGACTTTCGCGAGCAGCATGCGGGCCGATGTGCTGGTTACTCTTCCCAAATCATTGTCCTGCTCATAATGATCGGGAAGATTGTCGATTGCCGTCTGAGCATCCTGAATAATGGCCGCATAAATTTCATTCACCGGTCTTCTTTGCGCTGTAGCAAAGGCATCGTTTGTGGAAGTCGCTTCATTCAACACCAACGGTATGTCCCCGAAAAGCTGTACCAGGTTGAAGTAGTAAAAAGCCCTCAGAAAAGTTGCCTGCCCCAAAACCTGTCGGGCGACCGCTTCATCGCCTATTGTTTCCGGTGCGAAGCGATCCAGCACCACATTGCATCTGCCAATGCCGATGAAAGCATTGCTGAAAAAAGAGTAGACAAAAGCGTTGTCGTCCAGTTCCAGAAATTGGTCGATCTGCTCTCTTACCAACCCGGACCGGTCACCCACATTATACTGATAAGACGTATTATCCGCCCGCATCTCTCCAAGCTGCCAGAACGAATCGGTGAAGAGCGGTCTCAGCGGCGCGTAGGCACCATTGACGGCTTGTATAAAGTCTTCTTTCGATTGAAAAAAGTTGTTTGCATTTTGTACATGTTCCGGATTCGCATCCAGGTATTCCTTCTGGCAGGATCCCACCAGGGTTCCCAGCGTAATCAATCCCACTAATATGTTTAATGATTTCATGTCTTTCATTGCTTTAAATACCGAAATTAAGCCCCAGGGTGTAGGTTGCCGGCACCGGATAGGCGGTAAAATTTACGCCGGGAGCCAGCGAGTTGGAGCCGGAGAAACTGACTTCCGGGTTCCCTCCTTTGTAAGGGGTTATGAAAAGCACGTTCTGCGCACTGAAATAGAGGCGAACCGATCTGCTGAACGCCGGCTTAAAATTGTATCCCAGGGTAACATTCCGAAGCGACAGGTACGAGGCATCTTTGACCCAGTGCGAGGGGCGAAAGTCCCGGGCCAGATTGGTATTGCTTACCGTTGTCGGTAGAATTCCGGCACCTGGATTTTCGGGCGACCGGTATCGGTCCATCACTTCCCGTTCCACATTGAAAACACCATCCAGGTTCGTGGTAAATTGCTTGTATTGATCCAGGATCTGCGCGCCGTAAGAGCCGTTCACCAGCACAGATAGGTCAAATTCTTTGTAACGGAACCGGTTGGTCATACCAAAAATGAAGTCAGGATGCGGATTTCCGATAATGGTCTGATCGTTGGCATTGATCACCCCATTCCCGTCGATATCCCGGTAACGAACCGTTCCCACTACCTGTCCGCTGACATGCGGGTATTGTTCCAGTTCAGCTTCGCTCATAAACAGGCCATCGAATAGGTAGCCGTAGAACATGCCCATCGGCTGTCCCACCATGGTGACGTTTGTACCATTAGCCACGCCGGTAATGATCCGCGCCATGCTTCCGATGTCCAGCACCTTATTCCGGTTGAAGGAGATATTAAAATCCGTTTCCCACTTCAGGCTTCCGGTCGTGTTAACGGAATTAACGGAAAACTCGAAACCCCTGTTCCGAACATTTCCCAGATTGGTAATGGCCTGGCTGAACCCGGAACTGATCGGAATGTCTATCGTCTGCAGCATTTGCTGTGTATTCCTGGTGTAGTATTCTGCGGCGACGGTCAGCCTTCCTTTGAAAAGACTTGCATCCACTCCAATATCCATTTGTCGGGAGGACTCCCAACCCAGCTGCTGGTTCGCCAGCGAATTCAGGTTTACCCCATTGGCCAGGTTGTTACCAAAAGCATAGTTGCTCTGCGCGATCAGGGGAATTGCGGTATAATTTCCAATAGCATTATTTCCTGCAATACCATAACTGGCGCGGAGCTTTAGCTCATCCAGAAGTGCCGGTTTTGGAAAAAAGCCTTCATCCGATAAACGCCACCCAATAGAGCCGGAGGGGAATGTTCCCCAACGATTCTGCTGCCCGAACCTGGACGAGCCATCACGGCGGACCGTAGCGGACAGGAGGTATTTGTCTTTAAACGCATAGTTTACGCGGGCCAGGTAAGACAGCAGCTGCCATTCCTGCACATCGCCATCAGAGGTTACTACTGTAGCCGCGTTTATAGTCTGTACAACATCGTTCGGGTATTCAGAACCGATGATCGAATTGAGCACGCCCCGCTCCCGTTGTACCGTAAATCCGGCCAGGGCGTCCAGCCGGTGTTCACCCCAGGATTTGTTATAATTCAACGTGTTTTCATTCAGCCAGTTGAGAACAACGTTGGAGTCAAATCGCCCATTGGCGGGCTGTGGTGGCGGGTTACGGAAGGCCCCTACATAGGAGGGCTGAAAAAAGTCGAATTTAGTATCCTGCCAATCCACATTAAACGAAGTTTTCGCTGTCAAGCCCTCAAGGATCTGCCAGTTCAGGTAAGAGTTGAAGAGAGCCCTGACATTGGTAGACCTCCGTTTGGTATTTTCTAAAACGTTCAGGGGGTTGGAATTTTCAAACGCGTCCGGCGAAGTGATCATCGGGTTAAGACTACCATCCGCCAGGCGTACCTGGGCGACCGGAGTCGTGAGCAGGGCCTGGGTGAGTATGGCGCTGGAAAAATGTCCTTCCGAATCGGCAAGCTTTCTCGTGGTATAGCTGGGAGCCAGGTTGAAACCCAGCGTAAGTTTTTCCGACAGGTTCGTTTCCAGGTTCATCCGAACGGAATAGCGTTCGAAACCCGTGTTCCGGACTACCCCCTGTTGATTGAAATAGCCCGCTGAAGCCATGATGCGTGTTTTATCCGTTCCATTCGTGACGGTGACGTTATAATTCTGCATCGGTGCCGAGCGGCTCAGCTCATTCATCCAGTTTACCCCGGCTCCGAGTGCTGATGGATTCCGATACAGTTCAGGCACTGAGGCTTCATCAAAAGGTACGCCATTGAACGCGGCAAGGTCCTGGCGGTGTTCAAGACGCCACGTGCCATATTCCTCCGCTGTCATCATATCCAGTTTCCGGGATTCCGGGATTTGCTGAATGCCACCGTAGATGTTGAAGTCGACCGTCGACTGACCAGATTTACCCTTTTTGGTGGTAATCAATATGACCCCATTTGCGCCTCTGGAGCCATAAATAGCGGACGAAGCCGCATCTTTAAGCACGCTGATGGATTCAATATCATCCGGATTGAGCGTACTTAACGGATTCTGGGTTTTATCGTAGCTGTTGTTAATGGGAAAGCCATCCACCACGTAGAGCGGATCATCACCCGCGCCGATGGAACCTGCTCCGCGCACGCGTATCACCATACCGCCGCCGGGTGTACCGGAAGCCTGGTTAACCTGCACCCCGGCCATTTGGCCGGATAGCTTCTGATCAACGCTGGTCACCGGCAGGTCTTTGATCGCTGCCTGGTTTACAGTCGACACTGCACCGGTCACATCCCGCCTGGACTGGCTGCCATAGCCGACCACAACTACCTCATCAAGTGCTGCGGCATCTTCCGTAAGCATGATCTTCAGCTCCCGCTGATCTCCGATCGGAACCTCGTGTTTACGATATCCAAGATAGGAGAACACCAGGGTCGCATTTTCAGGGGTTTTCAGGGAAAACCGTCCCTGATCGTTCGTACGGGTTCCCACACTGCTATTTGTTGCGAGGGTGACCGAAACACCGGGAATGGGTTCTCCCCCGGGGTCTACAACAACTCCCTGAACGGTCACCTCCGGCTGCACCACAGCTTGAGGTCCACCCTCTTCCTTGTCGCGGATAATGATGGTACGATCTTCCTTATAGGTTAATTCAAAACGCTTTGGGTCGAGCAGCTTACCCAAGACTTCTCTGAGTGGAAGCGCGGTAACGGTGACGGTTACGGGCGCGACGTTATTCAGCACATGACCCTCACTGATGAAGTTATAGCCGGTTTGCTTACTGATCTGATAAAGGACCTGTCGCATCGGCACGTTATTTACTTCCAGCGTGACTTTGTCCTGCGCGAAACCGCCGGCAACGGACTGAAGCGCCGTAAAAAGCAGCAAAATGAATACACCTTTAATCATCCATAGGTGTCTGAACAGGCCATGGAGCCCCGGACTGCTAAAAGCAGTATAATTTTTATACATTTTGGTTAAGATTTTATTAGTTAGTCAAAAAATGGCTGGTTGATTATCCCATATTGTAAGCTTTTACAATTACCCTCCTTTCTCTTTTCGGGGCCTCTTTCCCCCATATATCGAATCGTATTTTACCGGTTTGCTCCAGATTCTTCAGTAGACTTTTGAGGCTTCCGGACCGCGCGTAGATCCCGAAGAATCGTAGTTCCTTCGTGTTTCCGGTATACTGTATGTCTACGTCGTACCACCGGGACACCTGATCCATGATCTGTTCAAGGGGCTCATTATTGAAGAAGAAATAGCCATCCTTCCAGGCTGTCACTTCTTCAAGATTCACCGGGCGGACCTGAGCTGCCTCCCGTTCATCTTTTACGATAGCCTGCTGACCCGGCTTCAGCAGCCGGTACTTTGGATTTCCGCTTTCCGTCCCGGTGCATATCTTTACCGAACCACTGAGTAAGGTCGTATAATGGATAGTCTGATCAGGATAAGCTTGCAAATTAAAGGTAGTTCCCAAGACCTTCACGTCCTGCTTAGCCGTACGAACGACGAAAGGACTTGCTGCATTTCCGGCATCCGTTTTACTCCGGACATCGAAAAAAGCTTCACCATTAAGCATGACTTCCCGCCTGTTTCCGGAAAAACTGCTTGGAAAAGATAGCGAAGACCCTGCATTCAGCGTCACCAATGAACCGTCCGGCAAGGTTACCTTATATTGGCCGCCCCGCGGAATCAGTATCGTGTTTTTTAATGTCTTCGTGGACTGCAAGGGACGGTCATAGTTATCTGGTTCGAAGGCTACCCAACCTTTTCCCATTTTCTTTACCTGTACATCTTTAATTCGAAAAACCTGCGCATCCCGCATACCTTCCAGATCAATCTTTTGTCCGTCTTCCAGGATCAGCAGCGCTTTATCATCGCCGGGAGCCACATCCGGCAGGCGTACCAACGTTACTTTCGGTTCCGGTATAGGTAAGATTCTCCCGGGTAATAAGAAGTAAATCCCTATGAACAGACCGCAGATACTAGCGGCCATTAAAGCATACCATTGCACACTCAATCGCCTCCCACTTTGCGGACGCTTTAAGATCGACGTTAAGATCTGCTCGAACGTATCTTTACCCATCTCCTCTCCTCTGGACTCCGCCTTGTCCCAGAGCTGATCGATCAGTGCTGCTACCTGCTCTTCGTTTTCCGGGTGATCCATCAGCACCATCAGCTCCTCCCATTCCGCAGGGGTGCAACGGTTTTCGCAATAAAGCTTGTACAGGTAAGTCAGCCGGTGGTTCATATCTATTAAGACCCCTGGGCTGTCGGATCGGAGTAACGGCGGGAGAAATATTTTTTTAGAAAAGGAAATATCGAATGCACAAGATAGCCAGGGCAATTTCCGTATGGCTTTTCAAATACTTACGAATGAAGCGCATGGCCAGCTGCAGGTGCGTTTTGACGGTAAGCTTGGAGAGAGACAGCAATGCGGCAGCCTCTTCGTATTTTTTACCTTCTTCGTGACACAAGCGGTAGACTGCGCTCTGCTGAGGGGGAAGTTTTTCAACTGCCTCCTTCAACAGTCGGCTAATTTCGTTATACGCCACCGTGTCCTCCGTATTTCGGCTTTCCGGTGTGAGGATTGTACTCAGGTATAAATCCCGACGTTGCTCTAACTGCAGGCTGCGCCACGCTTTCAGGGTTTGGTTTCTGGTAAGCACACGAAGATAAGACTCGAAATGTTCAATTTCATCCAGCGCACCATGCTGCCATATTTTGAGAAAAACGGCATACAGCACCTCTTCGGCCAGTTCATGAGACCTAATGATCTTTATCGACATGTTGTAAACACGATGCTTGTAATGGTCGAACAACAGGCTAAATGCCCGTTCATCACCGAACTGAATTGCCTGAAGGACAAAGCGTTCGTTATGAGGTAATGAAATCTCAGTATTCAGGAAGAAATGATCAGTATTCATTTTACGTTTAGGAACTGTAAAGATGAAACAAAGC
The DNA here is from genome assembly GCA_048595275.1 of Olivibacter sp. Classification (GTDB taxonomy): domain Bacteria; phylum Bacteroidota; class Bacteroidia; order Sphingobacteriales; family Sphingobacteriaceae; genus Olivibacter. The sequence goes on from JBMDWN010000033.1 coordinate 17,190, forward strand.
GTTTCGCGTCAAATTTACTATTCTAACCGTCAGACGCATCCCGCACCGTCCTGAAACTGCTATAAATTCATTCCACAGCTGCGAAACACCAGTATAGAACAGGTTGCCGTAGATTTTAAACGTGTTTATTTTAGCGTATGAAAGTACTGAACATCCGACGTGTCTCCATCTTACTTTTCCTGATCATTGGCATCTGCTATCCCAGCAGGGGACAGAATCGTATCATCAACATCGTAAATTTCATACGTCAAACGGATTACCGCGTAGCGGGCGCGGACAGCTTGCTATATGAAACGGTTGTCAACCAGATCGATCTGGTTCGCCAATACCGCTTTCCCGCCACTTTTCTTTTTCAATACGATGCCCTGATTAATCCTAAATACCAGCAATTGATGAAGGAAAAGCTACCTGAGAACTGTGAGATCGGAGCCTGGTGGGAAATCACGCAGCCGCACGTAGAGGCGGCGGGTATCCAATGGCGGGGCGAGCATTCCTGGGTATCCCATGCCAACATTGCCTTTACCACCGGATACAGCCCGGAGGAACGGGAGAAACTGGTCGATGTGTATATGGAGAAATTCAAGACCCTTTACGGCAGCTATCCCAAATCCGTCGGTTCCTGGTTCATCGACTCACACAGCCTGGCCTATATGCACGAACGCTACGGCGTCATTGCATCCAGCAACTGTAAAGATCAGGTTGGCACAGACGGTTACACCCTTTGGGGCGGATATTGGAACCAGGCCTACTACCCAAGCCGCAAAAATGCCTATATGCCTGCACAGAACACAAGCGAGCAAATTCCTGTTCCCATCTTCAGAATGCTGGGAAGCGATCCCATCTATCAGTACGACGATGGGCTGGGCAACGAACGGCAGGGCGTTATTTCTCTCGAGCCCGTATATCCGGAATCCGGAATGAATCGGGAATGGGTCCAGTATTACCTATCCTCACTTGCCGGACAACCGTCTCTGGCATTCAACTACGCCCAGGCGGGCCAGGAAAACTCCTTCACCTGGAAGAATATGTCAAAAGGCCTGGAAATGCAGTTCCCGTTGTTTGACTCCCTGCAGCAGGCAGGAAAGATCCGTCTGGAGACCCTGGCGGAATCCGGAGCCTGGTTCCGAAAAAACTTCAGCGTCACTCCTCCTACGGCAGTGACCGTGCTGGAAGATATCCGGAAAGAAGGACGAAAAACCGTTTGGTTTAACAGCCGCTATTACCGCAGCAACCTGCTGTGGGAGAAGAGATCTTTCCGATTCCGTGACCTTCATCTCTTCGATGAAGATTTCGAATCGCCCTATTTTCGGCAGGCCGGAAAAGGAAACCAGTTTTTCTACTATGCACTCCCGGTTGTTGACGGATTTACCTGGAGTACTCCGGAAGACCGCGCAGGCATCAGCATCGTGCAAATCGGCCCCTCGGGCGAGCAGACGGAGGTAATATTGGGCAAGCCCGTGGTCATCGAACATGGAAAAGAGAATCTCCAGGTGGATTGTGAGGATCAGTCTGGCAACCGCTTTCGTATTCATTTTTTTGAAGATCGTTTCGAAGTCAGTTGTAAACCAAAAAAGAAAAATTTTCGCTGGGCAATGCAACTACACACAGCTGAAAATGCCGGGCTTCCGTTTCAGTCAATATCGGAAAAACAAGTCGGTGCCCGTTTCCGCGAGTTTGACTACCGCATCGCCTGCAGAACAGGTTCCGTGGTGCAGGGCACCAGTACAGCTGATTTTATTTTCAGGCTTATACCAGACGAGCAGAAGCTGGTGATTGATTGTACCAATAAATGACTGAATGATCGAGGTCCCTAATGAAACAGTGGGTTTCATTTAGGAAAATTCCCTTATCTTACGAACGGAACGATCGGAGGACATGTATAGCTTCACCCTAACAGAAACAAAAGTCACTTCTGCCGGTGTTTTCTACGCAGACGGATCCTTGGCCAGAACATTATGGTCAAACGAGTCCCGCTCCTCGGGACTCCATTCGGTTTCCTGGGACGGTCTTGACGATCAGGGAATCCCGGTTAACACCCCTGTCACCATAAAAGTAGTAGCCAATAACATTAATTGGGTTTGGGAGGCGGAGATAGGAAACACTTCCATTGATGTTACCGGAGTCGGCAAGCATCGGGGCTATGACATCCCGTGGGACTTATGCATAACGGGAGACGACATATTTTTCTGCAGGGGCTATGTCGAAGGCGATCATTCCACGTTAAGAACTACCATACAGGAGCCAAACCGCAAGGCACTGGCTTTCTACCCCGGCAGAGGAGGAATAAATCAGCAAACCACCAGGATTTGTACGGACGGAATCCGGGTTTATAATCTAGGTCTGGAAGCGTGGGAAGGTGAAAACGAAACCCAGCAGCACGAGTACATCTATGCGTTTAATGTTAACGATAATAGCGAATACATTTTCCCGAACGGCAGCGCTTATACCTCGGTAGCCGGATATAGTTATCCATCGGTATTAGGTCTGCAGCCAGATTTACGAATACGGATCACTGCGATGGCCGTTCAGCGCGGCGAGGGGAAAAATATGTTGGTCTGCGCCATCCGGGATACCAGCCAGACAACTGTTGCCAGGATACGGCTGCATATTTACCATAAAGTTACCGGGAAACTGTTAAGAATCATAAACCAAGCCGATACCGACGCCTGGACGATCGACACCCTGGCCATACATGAAGACGACATGTTTGCGTTCAGAAGAGACGGTATGCTTTTCAAACGCAGCATTACACAGGACGCCAACCTGCAACCCATCGCTTGGAGCAGAACCGATATGCCACTCATTTCCTCGATGGATGTAAGTCCGGACGGTCTCACGCTTATTGCTACAACAAGAACGACGCAAGTGGTCAGGACCTTTGAAGCGGCTACAGGGACCGACGGCTGGACTTACGGACAGACCGGCGGTTATCTCGAAACAGATGCCAGCGTTTCCTACGATAAGTTTTACTTCAGGGATCGCGCCGGCATCGACTTAGCCGACAGGAAGCTATTCAAGGGAACCCGGGCGATCGACCGGACCTTCGTCCGTTTCGAAGGGAACAATTCGTTTTGGGTGCTGGATACCGGAAACCACCGGATGCTCAAGTTTTCCGTATCAGACCGGCGCTTGCTGAATGAAGTCATGTATCAGCCCCACTCCTGGACCACCGTCGTGCATAAGCAGGATCCTACCCGGATTTTTATTGGCTATCTTGAATTTCAGGTAGACTACGCGCAACCGTTGCGGCAGTCCTGGACACTGGTCAGGAATTGGGGTGCCCGCATCCCCGGCCCCTACGCGGGCGATAGCAGTGGGATCACCCAGATCTGCCGGTACCCAAACGGAAGAACCTACGGCTTTATCGGCATCGGTCCCATGGGCGCTAGTCAGGGTCCCATAAACGAAATTCAGGTTGTTGAACTGGTAGAGAACAACATCAGACTTACCGGTACCATATTACCAAAACGGCTTACACGATACTTCCGTGAAGAAATTCAGCCAGACGGCTCACTGCATATATTCAACAATGCCTTTCTGAATAACAGTCAGGCGCAAGGCCATACGGTGCGAGTCATCCCTATCGGGCAGTTTGATAAT
>JBMDWN010000034.1:0-4969 GCA_048595275.1 Olivibacter sp.
ACTGATCAGATAATTCACATCGATTTTCTGAAACTGAACGACGATAAGGAAGTTGCGATCAACGTTCCTATTCAGTTAACTGGTACTTCTCCAGGTGTGAAAATGGGGGGTAAACTGGTGCAGAAACTCCGTTCATTGAAAGTCAAAGCGCTTCCTAAAGATTTACCTCAGAATATCGAGGTAGCGATGGAGCCCCTGGAGGTAGGGAAGTCCATTCGCGTAAAGGCTATTGAAGTAGCTAATGCTAAAGTGCTGAACAATGCTGACGATACAATTGTGTCTGTTGTGATGTCACGTGCCTTGAAGCAAGCTGAGCAGGAAGCGGCCAAAGCGGCCAAGAAGTAAGCAAAGCTTTTTACAGATGGTATTTAAAAGCAGCGCCCGGCGCTGCTTTTTTTATTTTACAGAAACCTTTATTTTGCGATTAAAATGAAATCACTAATTGTTGGTCTAGGAAATATTGGTTCAGAGTATGCCGATACGCGTCATAATATTGGATTTATGGTTGCGGATGAGTTGGTCCGCCAGGAGGGCGGTGGATTTTCAACGCTGCGTTACGCGTACTATGCCGAACTGAAACTTAAAGGACAACCCGTGCACGTTATCAAACCGACAACCTATATGAATCTGAGCGGAAAGGCAGTACATTACTGGATGAAGGAACTGAAAATTCCCCTTGAACAGGTTTTCGTGCTGGTAGATGACCTGGCTTTGCCTTTCGGACGACTTCGGGTGCGGGCGAAAGGAAGTTCAGCAGGACATAACGGCTTGAAGAGTATAGAAGCTTTATGCGGCGGACAGCAATACCCACGACTGCGATTTGGTATTGGGGACCACTTTCCAAAGGGCAGACAAATTGATTACGTTCTTGCGCCATTTGACCGGGAAGAACAAACAGAACTGCCGCAGTTAATTGATCGCTCGGTAGAGGCAATCCGTCATTTTTCCCACCAGGGGATCGAGCGGACGATGAATTTATTTAATACCTGAATAATAAAATAATATATGATTGACGTATACGGAATTAAAAACTGCAATACGATGAAGAAAGCCCTTAACTGGCTGGATTCACAAGGGCTTGACTATCAGTTTCACGATTTTAAGAAAGAAGGGGTGGATGAGGCTACCCTTAAACAATGGGAAACAAAGGTAAGCTGGGAACAACTGATTAACAAAAAGGGTTTAACCTGGAGGGGGTTGACGGATGAAGAAAAGCTGGCTGTTAAGGATGCTACCTCAGCCAACGCCCTTATGAAACAAAAGACCAGTCTCATTAAGCGCCCGGTGATTGCTAAAGGCGGTGAGCTGCTTACGCTGGGTTTTGACGAAGAAATTTATCAGGCTAAGCTTCTTTAATTTCTTTATATTAGCCCCAAAAAGACACCTAAATAGAGTTTCATGAATAAAAAAGCATTTTTAGCTGGCGCTTTTGCCCTGCTATGCGGAGGGAGTACTTTATATGCTCAAAATTCCACACAGGAAAGTAACTATGACTATACAGAGGCGTTCGCTCCTCAATTTTATAAAACTAATGGCAATGTATTTCGCTCTGCCAGCGGTAAGCCGGGCGCGCAATACTGGCAGAATGCGGTTAATTATCTTATTAAAGCTAAGCTAAATCCTGAAACTAAGCAGATTTCCGGGAATGTGACGTTAGACTATACAAACAATAGTCCGGACAAGCTTGATTTTCTCTGGCTTCAATTAGACCAGAACATGTTCTCGAAAGAAGGACGCGGATCTCAGGTTGTCCCGGTTGGAAACAGCCGTTACGGAGCAAAAAGTGATAGCTTTGATGGAGGTTATCAAATTAAATCCGTCAAGATTGCGGGTGGTCAGGAGCTCGAATATCTGGTGAACGATTCCCGTATGCAGGTTTTTCTACCGGGCGAACTGGCTGCTTCCGGCGGAAATGTAAAGGTGGAAGTGAGTTATGAATACACAGTTCCGGATTATGGATCGGATCGGACGGGTATCCTTTCGACTCAAAACGGCGATATATTCGCGGTGGCACAATGGTACCCCAGAATGGCGGTATACGATGATGTACTAGGGTGGAATGTTCAGCCCTATACCGGTCCGGGTGAGTTTTACCTGGAGTACGGAGATTTTGATGTGGAAATCACGGCTCCTGCCAATCACATCGTAGTATGTGGCGGAGAGTTGCTGAACCCGAAGGATGTGTACACAACTGAACAGCAGAAGCGCTGGGACCAGGCTCGTAAAAGCGATAAAACGGTGCTGATCCGGTCAGCTGAAGAAGTAACGCAATCGAGTTCACGTCCGAATAAGAAGGAACTGACCTGGAAATTCAGACTGGAGAATTCCAGAGATGTGGCCTGGGCATCGTCAGCCTCTTTTATTGTAGATGCGGCGAAAATCAACCTGGACGGGGGGAGAACGTCCCTAGCTGTTTCAGCCTACCCGGTTGAAACCAACGGAAACAACGCCTGGGAGCGGTCTACCGAATATACAAAATCTTCTATCGAGTATTATTCCGAAAAATGGTATCCTTATCCATATCCCGTAGCAGTCAACGTCGCCACCAATAATGGAGGAATGGAATATCCCGCTATTGTATTTTGCGGTAGCCGGGCGAAAGGAGCAAGTTTATGGGGCGTAACCGATCACGAGTTTGGTCATATCTGGTTTCCGATGATTGTTGGCAGCAACGAACGTTTGTATGCCTGGATGGACGAGGGTTTTAACACGTTTATCAATTCGTTGTCGCAGAAGGCTTTTAACGAAGGAGAATATTTCAGACCTCAGCGCGATATGCATACCATGGGGAAAGTAATTTTTAACGATGCACTTGAGCCCATTATGACGACCCCGCAGAACATGAAGGAAAATCACATCGGTATGCTGGCTTACGGCAAACCCGGTATGGGTCTGACGCTCCTCCGGGAGCAAATTCTGGGCGAGGAACGGTTTGATCGTGCGTTCCGGACCTATATTGATTATTGGGCTTACAAACATCCAACCCCCGAGGATTTTTTCCGTACCATGGAGAATGTTGCCGGGGAAAGTCTGAATTGGTTCTGGAGGTCCTGGTTCCTGAACAACTGGAAGTTTGATCAGGCGGTGAGTAAAGTAGAGTACGTTGACGGAGAGGCGGCAAATGGCGTGTTGATCACTGTAGATAATCTGGAGAAGATGCCTTTGCCAATCATCGCTGAGATAACGACCGAAGATGGGAAAAAAGAACGGATTAAATTGCCGGTGGAAGTATGGGAACGTAACACCTCCTGGACCTTTAAAGTGCCGACGAATACGGCGGTAACGTCCGTTGTCATTGACCCTGACAAGGTTTTTCCGGATATCAATTCTGATAATAATACCTGGACGGCTCAATAGTCGTTTAGTTAATTTGAAGCGATACGGGGGCATGTGCCCCCTTTTTTGTTTTTGCAAGCCGGGAGGGCAGGAACAACTAATTTGCTTTATCTTTGTTAGTAGTTTTAGAATCAATTCTTATTTAAATCCGATGAAAAATACGTTGATCATTTTTGTGCTGTTCCTGGTGGCAGGTTCTTTTCAATTGCAAGCCCAGGAGTCTCTCCGCGGGATTATCCAGGAATACCAAAGTGATGAGCGTATGTCTCAGGTAGAAGTGAAAAACCTCAACACACAGCAGGCTGTTCGCAGTAAAGAAGACGGTAGTTTTGAGATCAGCGCATCCAAAGACGAGGTGCTTACCTTTTATTACCCCGGTTACCGGATTGACAGCCTGGTGGTTCTGAGCTTTGAAGTCAAGCGGATCTACATGTCGCCCATAGATGATCCGAATATGTTGGATGAGGTTAATATTACAAGCTTAACCAACAATCGCCTGGCTTCCGAGATGGAGCGTCTTCGCCAGAATGGACAGGTTGCCAACACCGTTACCGGCGGAGGAATTGGCATCAGCCCTTCGCGTATTTTTGGAGGGGGGGCCAAGAAAGCCCGAAGACAATACCGACTGTTAGAAGAAGAAGCTAATAACCGAAAGATCGATACCCGATTTACAACGGCACTGGTGCAAAGCCTGACCCCGCTTGACGGGGAGGAACTGGAGCTTTTCATGATCAATTACCGTCCTAAGATTAGTTTTTTAAATACGGCTAACGAGGAGACGCTGAAACTGTATGTTGCCGATTCTTACAAGGAATTTCAGGCCATGAGTGATGCACAGAAGGAGAAGATTAAATTGAAATCATCGAATTAGCCAGCATTAACTTCCCAAACCATCGCACTTTTATCGTCGCTCACCGTGATGAGACGACCCTGTTCGTCCCATAAGGCATGATTAAGCGACAGGCGATGGGCATCTATGCCTTTTTCCAGGCTTATTATCTTGATCAGCGAAAAATCCTCTGCGCGCCATAGTTTGGCACTTTTATCCCTGCTGATGGTCACGAATATCGGCAAGGTCGGATGATAAGCAATGGCATAAATGCTGAAAAGATGCGCTTTTATTCGCGTTGGGTTATGGTTTGTTTCATGCAGATGGTGAACAGACAAGCAGGCATCCCGGCCGCCGCTCAACAGGTATTGCCCATCAGGTGAATAGGTGAGCGCTGTCACACCTGAATCATGCGCAATGATATCCTGCTTCAAAAGAAAATCTTTTGCGGCGTAAATCCTGATATGCCCATCTTTTGCACCAATTACAATATTCTCTTCATCCGGGCTTACAGCCATCGTTCTTATCGTTTCATCAGATACCTGAAAACGGTATAGCAACTCAAAACTGTCGATGCTCCATACACTTACCGTTCCGTCCTCGGAACCTACCAACAATTCCTTTTTCGCAGACAAATAGTGGATGGAAAAGACCGGCTTCTCGTGTAAGATCAGGCGCGCGCTGATTGTTCCGGATTGCATGTCGATCAGGCTTACCATTCCGCTACGCTCGCCGACGGCAAGAAGCGTACGGTCAGGAATTTTTTTAAGGGAATAAACCGAACTTTTAACCGGCGCCAGGACA
>JBMDWN010000035.1:0-2448 GCA_048595275.1 Olivibacter sp.
TTTATCTTCCGCTTCCCGGGGGTTATAGGTCTTCGCAATGCTCATTTTAAAACGACTGGATAAAGATTAAGAGGTGCAAACCTAAACAAAATTCACGTATAAAAGGTAATTTACATAAGTTTGTATATGAAGTCCTGCATCTCTCTTTTAGTCTTCCTGTTCGCGTTCTGTGGCTCTTTTGCTCAGAGCAGCAGCGAACGGGCGAAACAATTTATCCAGCACCTCGGCAAAGAAGAATTCGCCGATGCGCTTAAGTTATCTTCTCCTGCCTTTCAGGCGAAAGTAAACGAAGAAAGTCTGGCGGCGATTTGGAAGAAGGTTGTCACTCAATATGGCCCTTATCAGCGCAACGAGGCAACAACAGACAGCGCAAACGCCGGTACGGTAGAAGTTGAGGCTTATTTTCAGAACTTCAAAGTGCCTTTTTCTTTTTCCTTTGATGAAAAACAGTTGATTCTTGGATTTTTTATAAGGAAGCAACCTGAAAGGCTTAACAGCCTGGAGACCAAGCAAAGTGCCGACGGCGATACAATAAACATACGAGTGGAGAGCGGTGTCATAAGCGGAACTTTATTAGCTCCCCGGGGCGCCACTGGAAAAGTCCCGCTCGCTATCATCATTGCCGGCAGCGGTCCGACAGACCGGAACGGCAATAACCGTTACGGTGTTTCGGCAGATTCTTACCGCCTGCTGGCAAAGGATCTCGCAGAAAACGGCATTGCCAGCTTTCGGTACGATAAGCGTCTGGTAGGGGCCAGCAGTCATTTCAATGCATCAGAAAAAGACGTGGTTTTTAGTGATTTTGTGGAAGATGCCGTAACCATCAGTAATTTCTTCAAGGCTAAACCTGAATTTTCAAAGCTTGTACTGATCGGCCACAGCGAGGGCTCTAACATCGGCATGATGGCTGCGCAGCAGGTTTTACCCGATCAGTTCATTTCTTTATGCGGACCCGGGGAAGACCTGGCTACCGTACTGGAAACGCAACTGATCACTCAGCCGGAGCTCGCGGAAAAAGCAAAACCGATCATCGCCTCCCTGAAAAACGGGATTGCTGTTCCCCGGCGAAATGTACCTGATGAACTGAATAGTCTTTTCGATCCGGTAAGCCAGCCTTTCGTCATGAGCTCTTTTAAAGTAAATCCCGCTGAAGAGATCAAAAAGTTAACCATACCGGTAATGATTATCGGCGGCACCAAGGACTTACAAGTTCCCATCAGGCATGCAGAAATTCTGAAAGAAGCTAATCCTGGCGCCACGCTCCTGCTCATCCGAAACATGAATCACGTTTTGAAGCAGGTCAGATCTACCGACAAAGAATCTAATCTGGCAACTTATAATGCTCCCGGTTTACCCCTCCCTGACGATCTGGTTATTGGTATCGTAAACTTCATTGAGGGCAACCAATAAGATAGAAAAATTCAGGCATAAAAAAGCCGGGCTGTATGAGCAGCCCGGCCTGTAGTATCACTTAGTTGAAAATTGACAAACCTAAACGTCTATTTTGGCGTATTTAGCGTTGCGTTCAATGAATTCGCGTCGCGGAGCTACCTCATCTCCCATAAGCATAGAAAATACCCGATCGCATTCGGCGGCGTTCTCGATGCTTACCTGGCGTAAAGTTCGCGATTCAGGGTTCATCGTTGTTTCCCAAAGCTGCTCGGCGTTCATCTCACCAAGACCTTTATAACGCTGAACATGCACACTGTCTTCTTTTCCGCTCCCTTTCAAGCGTTGAATCGCCTGAAGGCGCTGCGTTTCGTTCCAGGCATATTCGGAATCCTTCCCTTTCTTCACCAGGTAGAGCGGTGGCGTAGCAATGTATACGTAACCCTTTTCGATAAGCTCCTTCATATAACGGAAATAGAAGGTCAGGATCAGCGTGGTAATGTGCGACCCGTCGATATCCGCATCCGTCATGATAATCACCCGATGGTACCGGAGCTTTTCCAGGTTAAGCGCTTTGGCGTCATCCGGCGTACCGATGCTGACCCCCAAAGCCGTGAACATGTTTTTTATCTCCTCATTCTCGTATATCTTGTGTTCCATGGCTTTTTCGACATTCAGGATTTTACCCCTGAGTGGCAGGATAGCCTGGAACTCACGGTTCCGGCCCTGCTTGGCCGTTCCGCCAGCGGAATCACCTTCTACGAGGTAAATCTCGCATTTCGCCGGATCATTATTCGCGCAATCTGCCAGTTTTCCCGGCAGGCCGCTACCGCCCATCACGGTTTTGCGTTGCACCATATCCCTGGCTTTACGGGCTGCAGCACGGGCTTGGGCAGCAATAATGACTTTCTGGACGATCGACTTGGCTTCCCTCGGATTTTCTTCCAGATAAATACCCAAAATCTCTCCGACGGCCATATCTACCGCACCCATAACTTCATTATTACCCAGCTTGGTCTTTGTCTGCCCTTCAAATTGCGGCTCTCCGACTTTAACCGA
>JBMDWN010000036.1:0-1715 GCA_048595275.1 Olivibacter sp.
AGAAGTCACGATGCTCAGCCGTTCTGAAAAGAAAGAGAAAGATGCCAAAAAGCTCGGTGCAGATCATTTTGCGCTGACCACATCGAAGGAAAAAGTTAAATCCTTAGCCAACAGCTTCGATTTCATTATCGATACCGTATCGGCTGAACACGATTACAATATGTACTTGTCCATGCTGAAAATTGATGGTGTCATGGTATTGTTAGGCGTGCCGCCGAAACCGGGTGACGTTCAGGCAGGGCAATTGATTTTCGGTCGTAAGAGCCTGGTTGGTTCACTGGTAGGCGGAATCAAAGAGACCCAGGAGATGCTGGACTTTTGTGCCGAGCACAACATTACATCGGACGTTGAAGTCATTCCGATCGATAAAGTTAACGAAGCCTATGACCGGACAATTGCGGGCGATGTTCATTATCGATTCGTAATTGATATGGCTAGCCTAAAAAACTAAAAAAGGGGCGTCTGCCCCTTTTTTATGCTTCCAGGTTCTTTTTGACGTAGTCGTAACTCTGTTTAATGCTTTTAAAGTGGTCTTCCATGTAGATGCCGTCCTGCTCCACGTAAAAGTGTTTCATTCCTGCTTGTTCGGCCTTTGCAAAAATCTTTTTAAAGTCCACCGCACCACTGCCGACCTCAGCAAACTTAATTTCACTTAATACATCCATAGACGGAAGACTGTCTAGCCCCTCTCCCACAATCACTTTTGTCTTTTCCTTGTCTATGTCTTTGACATGCCACAACTCAAATCGCTTCGGATATTTTTCGAACAGATTTACCGGATCCATTCCTGATTTTATCGCCCAAAAAATATCAAGCTCGAACGCCACCAGTTCAGGGTCTGTTCCATCCAACATCAGTTCGTAACCTGAAGCGCTATCGCTTCCGGACTTTCTGAATTCCCAAAAATGGTTATGGTATGCAATCTTCAAGCCGTTCTTCTTACAATACTCTCCTCCCTTATTCAGCTGATCTGCGATGAATTTGAAATCCTCCAGGCTAAGCTGGTCGATCAGTTGAAACGGAGGAACAGGAATCACCAGGTACTTCTGCCCCATTTCAGCCGCAATATCCGCCTGGGCTTTGAGTGCATCATCGTTCCCTTTCCCGAGGGTAAGGAAATCGTTAAGCAGATAATGCCCACTAAACGTTTTTAAATTATTCCGCTCTAAAATGGATTTAAAGTCCTGGACTTTCATACCCCAGAAGTTCGGCTGTTTGCCTGGTTCATAGTTAAAAGCCGTTTCAACGTGGCCGTAACCTATTTTGGAAACTTTCTCGATCGTTCGGATCACATTGTCCTCCAGATCTTCTCTTAAGGTGTATAGCTGTAGTCCGATCGGTGATGACGGTTTATTCGGATCCATACAGGAATTCAACACCGTGCTTCCTGCCATGGTAGCTAAAGCGAGTAAACTGCTTTGCTGTAAAAAGGTTCTTCTTGAACTCATAATTCATGAATTTAGTATGGCAAGATAAAGAAAAGCTATGAAAAATGTAGTTTGCACATTTAAAATTTTCTGAGCAGTTTTCTGATATTTCCTTTTGTTTTGCCGATGTCTGATTCCGGACATTTCAACTCAAGCAACTCGATAAGCAAGGGATAAATTTCTGTGTTTTTTATCCGTTTTACAGAGACACCCTGCCTGAAATCTTTCCCCCAGGCAACGAAGGTAGAATTCATGTCTTTCACTTCCGCAGGATGATAGCCATGGGTC
>JBMDWN010000037.1:0-2596 GCA_048595275.1 Olivibacter sp.
CGATTATCTTTCCAGGCAAGCACGCGCCTCAGGTCGGCCTTTTCTACCGCGATATCCGATGCGCCGGCAAGGCCAGATTCCCCCGGCTTCAAAATCTTTGAGCGCTCCGCCCTGCTTATTTTAACGGCGCCTTCGACCAGTGTTGTTTTCACGTCCTTCTGATATGCATCAATATCCATGGTAGTCCCCAGCACATCAATGCTTACATCACCCGTCCGGACAATAAAAGGCTTTGACGGGTCTTTCCGCACGTCGAAATATCCCTGCCCGGTCAAAAGCACCTCCCGGAGGTCGGAAGTAAAATTGCTTGGAAACTCCAGGCTGGAGCCTGCATTCAACCATACCTCAGTGTCATCGGGTAAAATCAGGTGATAGGTGGATCGTGCCGGAACCTGGATCGTATTGATGACTTGCAGTCCCGAGTTACCGGCATCAAAGCGTAGCGTGCCTCCGGCATCCCGTACTACGGTACCGTCCTTTTCTTTTATCAACACATCCTGATTCCCTAACGAAACAACCTCTCCTGTTGAAAGCCTGAGCACCGGCGCGGCATCGTTATTAGAGGAGGTCATCTTTTCAGCTGTGAGGCGGGACTTCTGATGGTTTATTAGGGAAATGGCTCCGATAAGCAAGACAATTGAGGCTGCTGCCCAAACTATACTTGTGTAGAGCCGGCGGGGGCCGGATTTCCCTTGCCGGGATGCGCGCAGCTTAGCCCGCACCTGCATCCAGGCAGCAGACCGGTTAATCGACTTTAAGTAGTTCAACCGCTCACTGATTTCATGCGTTTCACGGTATCGATCAAGGAAGTCGGCCGTACCCGGATTCTCCTTCAGCAGCTTCATCAACTGCCGCTCTTCCGGCTCGCTAAGCTCATTCCTGAGAAAACGGTCTATCAGCTCCGCTATTTTAAGTCCCTGGTTAGTCAATTTAAGGTTTCTTTATTATTAAGAAACCTGAGGAATACTTTTGGGTGGAATTTTTTTTATTTTTTTTCTGCCAGGTATAGCAGAACCAAAAGAAGCTCCGGACTAAGCACCTTCTTTAGAATCTTCAACCCCCTGTTTCTTTGACTTTTAACCGTATTCACACTGATGGAAAGTTCTTCGGCGATTTCCGAAGTCGTTAATCCTTTTAAGTAACCCTCCTTGAAAATAACCGAGCAGCCTTTAGGCAACTTCTCAATGGCCTCATTCAATTTTCCGAGTACTTCTGCGTGAATGATCCGTTCCAGGAATTGCGGATCATGTTCTTCTTCAGGGGTATTTTCTGATTTGACGCGTTCCGTGGTTTTGTTCCTCCTGAGTGTATTCAAGCTGCCATAACGAACGCTGGTGTAAAGAAACGACTTTTTAGTCTGTTCATCCTGTCTGGCAAGATCATCTCCGGAGGTTAATAAGGCTACGAATGCATCCTGCGCCAGATCCTCTGCCAGGATTTCGTCCTTAACATAGGTACGGGCGAACTCACAAAGCCTTGGATAGTACCGATTAAAAAAATCTTTATCTACCAGATCTCGTCCTGCGAAGAAAATTGATCGCATAAGTTTATACTATTGGTGATGACACCAAATATATTGAATTGAAGATATTATTACGGCAAAAAATAATTCTGACGATTGAAGCTATTTAAAAACAGCTTGAAATAACACAGATAGACTTTAGGAAAACGTTGTAATAGATTCAGCAGGACTTATAATTACGATTTCACTTCTTCGAAGTCTACAAACTCACCTACTTTACCGGTCATCCCGGGCTTAGTCTTCGATTTCTCTTTCTCAGGAACGTAATCGATACTGATCTCTCCTTCCGGCCGACGGGCGTCTTGTCTGGAAGATTGAGGCCCTCTTTGCTGATAACGCTTCTGCGCCTCTCGCTGTACTTTTCCCATAAATCTGGAAAGAAGATAAGGCAGAAGGACTCTGAACAACATCCGAATCATCCAGAGCACCAAAATTGTAATCAATAATATTTCTAAAAATACCATATTATCATCCTCAGCAAGGGGGTGCCTAACAAACTTACGAAAAAACCGGGAATTTTCCGACTAAGATTGGCGGGCTTTCTTTATCGCGCGACAGAGTTCGCCAGCGCGTTGAGAACCGATGACGTAAACCAGTCCGTCGCGGTCCGTCAGCCATACCGCCTCCTTTCCGCTGGCGTAGAAACGTACCTTTCCCTTTTGGTGCAGGTTGTATACCGGACTATTGATGAGGTAGCTGCTGTATGGTGCCTGCTCCACCTCAACAATGCTGTTTAGATTGATCTTGACAAGACGCGTCGTCCACAAACCCTGCAAAATGACGCTTCGATTAACTACGGTCACCTTATAATGCAGTACATACATCATGCATACCGAGATCAGCAGAATAATGCATCCTACCAGGAGAAAAAGCTGGTTGCTCCGTTCACGTTCCGAGCTGATATAATAAGCCGTAAAGCAGAACAGGGCAAGCACCAGGCGGACACTTACCCAACCACGGTCTCTCCCCAGGTATTGATTTTCTACAAATAAAGGCTGCTGATCCATATTATCTACTGCAATCGAATGTAAGAACTTTTTGTGTGTTTGGGCGAATTTTAAAACGATCATCCAT
>JBMDWN010000038.1:0-3035 GCA_048595275.1 Olivibacter sp.
CTGATCAGGTCATGATAATCTTCATGCATCCGCACATCAATGGATTTCCCGTGTTTTTCCTGATGTTTTTGCTCTATCCATTTTTTTCCCTGCTCCATTCTTTTGCTATCCAGATCTGCTAATCCGACGATCTGAACGTAGTAGTGTTTCATCACCTCGGGCAGGTCATGTGTCATGGCGATGCGTCCGAACCCGATCTGACCAATGTGTATGCGGTTGCTCGGGGCATTTTTTCCAAATACGGATGAAGGGACAATGCTTGGAAAAGTAACCATAGCACCGAGTGTCCCGGAGGTCAGCAGACCTTTTTTGATAAATTCTCTGCGATTCAGACCGTCATTTTTTGTTATCATAGCTTTCAGGTTTAATTCTTCCGTTTTGGTCCGTGCCAATAGCCCATTCGATTCCGCCCATCAGCAACTTCTGAAAATCCGGATCAAAATAGTCTTCCTTCTCATGCCCCAGTGAGGTGTACCAGGAGCGTCCGCCGTCGAATTCATGGCACCAGACCGAAGGAAATTTATTTCCGAAAGTATTGGGTCTTTTCTCCCTGACCTTATCGATGGTACTGAGGTCGTTTACGGCGATAACCTGCAGATTGACCTCCATTTCTTTCAGGTAGTAGCATTCATCTTTTTTCCTTGTGAAACGCCGTGGTAAATGTGTGACTGAAACGTGTTCAGGATCGACCAGTTCAACCTCAAAAGACTGTGCCGGCTCGTGCCATTCGAAAGTCCCGCCAAGGAGGCTTTTGAACCAGGGCCAGTTCCGTTCGGTTCCGGAAGCCGAGTGGATGCCGACAAAGGCTCCTCCGGATTGGATATAATGCTGAAAGGCTTTTTTCTGCTCCTCCGTGTCGAAAACATCGTTATTGGTGTTGCTGAAGACTACCGCCGTAAATTGCTTCAGATTTTGATCTGTGAATACTTCAGGCTCATCACTTAGGGTTAGTTGAAAACCGTAGGCGGATGAAAGGTCCTGAAAGGCTTTTATCGAGTTCGGGATGTTATCGTGGATAAATCCTTCGCCATTTTTTGTATAGAGGAGAAGATGAACTTTCGACCAGTCGGGTTGTGCCTGACCTGAAAGACCAGAAGCAAAAGTTAACAAAAAAATAAATGCGCCCGACTTTGAAAGGCAGGAAATAAGGAAAGCTTTCCACCGGGATCTACATTGCATTGGCTTTCTTCAGTCAGTTGGTTATGCAAGTATAATCATTAGGAAAGGATAGGGGGTGGTAAATGAATGCTTTTTTGCTACAACGTTATCGTAAATATTCCGAGACATAAGTAACTATACTTCGTTCGATAACGTTATCGTCAATTTAAGAATAGTGCGTTTGAATTTACTTTACTTTTGCTTGGAAGGTCGATTCCGTCGAAGATCTCCGGCTGACAGAAAGCACAGATATTTTCAAGCTAACAATTAATTTATACATGACGAAACCAGCCACTATAAAAGATATTGCTAAAGCGTTGGACCTATCAGTATCCACAGTATCAAAGGCGCTGAACAACCACCCTAATATCGGTTCGGTTACGAAAGAACGGGTAAGGAAGCTGGCGGCATCTATGAATTACGTACCTAATAAGCTGGCCATACGCTTTAAACAACAGCGAACCTACACGCTGGGCATTATCGTACCGACATTACTGGATCATTTCTACACGCTCGTTGTCAACGGAGTGGAAGAACAGGCTGCGAGTTCCGGGTATCATGTACTGATTGGTCAGCATCAGGAGAGGTTGCAGCGGGAGCGGGATCTGGTAGAGATCATGCGAGGCAATGGGATTGATGGTTTGCTGATCGCCATTTCAAGGGAAACATTGGACATCGGCCACCTTAAGGTTTTGCAGGACTCTGGCATTCCTGTGGTATTCTTCGCGAGGAAGCCGATAAACGAAAGTCATCACTGCGTGAGCAGCAATGTTTACCAAGCCGCCACAGAGGCCATCGCGCTTTTGCTTTCCCGTGGACACCGCACAATAGGATTTATCAACGGCCCGCATGTCTTTACAACTAGCAGGGACCGCTTTCTCGGTTATCGAGATGGCCTTCAGCAAGCGAAACTGCCCCTTTTAGCAGATCTCGTTCAGGAAAGCGACCTGAGTACCGACGGAAACGAATTAGCGCTGCGAAAGCTCATGTCTCTGAAGGAACGACCAACCGCTTTGCTTATTTTTAAAGATTACGTTATGCTGGACGTAATGAGTTGTCTGCGCACCGAATTCCCGGATGCTTACAAGCAGATCGAACTTATCGGGTATGGAGCACTTCCTTTATTTAAACATTTTGAACACCCGCCGCTTGCATCACTTAAAGAACAGCCTCAGGAAATAGGGAAAGCAAGTTGCTCGATAATAGTAGATTTAATATACCAGCCTGAGCTACAAAAAACAGCAAAGCTGATTTCCATTCCCTGCGAGCTTTACTTGTTCTGATTGGCGAAACGAGCCCAATAGCTTTCCGCTTGCTCTTTATCCATCGTCCCGTCGTAGACAATAAGTCGGTACTTCAGTGTATTCTCCTGATTTGGCTTGAGCACCCAGTCTTTTGTTTTGGTTGGGGAATAGTTCACGAAAACATTTTTGTCAGTCTCCGGCCAAACCCGGACAGGCTCCGGATGGTTGAAGTTTTGCGGTGAAGAAAGGAACAGAATCCCCGCCGGCTCCCCATCTACAGTTCCTTCAACCAAAAACCACCGCTCCAGTGACCCATCAGCATCCTTTCTGCTTTTTCCGGATGAAGTCAGCACGCGACTATTTTCATTGTCCCATTGCTCGGTGGCGCGTAATCCAAGACCCGCGTAACGATAAGCTTTCAGCGTTACCGACTCCTGATTCGGGTCGTTTAAGATAGAGATAAGATCAAGCTGGTAATGATTATCGTCCAGCATTTCAACTCCCAGTTTCCAGTTCTCTTTCAGCAACACGACTTCTCCTTCATCCGGCGTAAAGGCAACATGTTCGAGCTGCGCGCTGAACCCGGCTTTGTTTTTGTTACTGAACTGATTGTTTATTTGCGTATGCCGAACC
>JBMDWN010000039.1:0-2518 GCA_048595275.1 Olivibacter sp.
CCCCTTTCACTTCCGCCGTAAAAAATGGTTTCGCTGGCCACCAGGTGTTGCATGGACTGCTCACCGCTTACCCAGGGCCCTCCGCTTCCTGTCCAGCCCGGACCTATCCCGAGGGTAATCTCGATGCCAAGTCTCCGGGCTTCTTTTTCAGCATGGGCAAAAAGATCGGTCCATTCCTCGCTGAGAAAATCGATATTGCCTCTTGGAACACCAACGTTAACTTCCAGGAAGATCAGGTTTCCGATACCGGCAGCTTTCATGGATTCAAGGTCTTTTGTCATACTCGCTTCGCTCATGTTTCCATCCATGAAGTACCAGTAGACGCCCGGCCTGGCACTGTCGGGCGGGGCTGCAAAAGATTTCGCCATAGTTTGTATGGTGGATGTTTGTCCCTGAACGTACGTTAGCCTGGTACATAGACAAATAAGTAGTACGATTCGAAAAATACCGTTCATAATTGAGTTCTGTCAGATATGCTAAAGATATGGAGGCTCGTGGATATATGGCATACAGGATTTGATAAGAACCATTAAGATTCTGCTCAAAACACTAGGCAAGGTTTATTCGTTTAACTTCTGAATTTCATTAAGAAACACAACTCTTCGTATAAATGGAAAGATTTTTTCAACAACTTTCTGAACAAACCCCCGATTTTGCCTGGAATATCGGCCTTGTCGTCATCGCATTTGCGGTAGCATTGAGTGTAAAAAGCATTTTACTCCCGTTGATCAGACGATTTTCCGTCCGTACTGGCCAATACTCTTTATTTCGCTCGGCAATTCAGCATATGCAGCTCGCGTTTATCTTCTTTATCCCTCTATTGGTCTTCAACACGATGCTACCTCTGTTTCGTTTCAACGATATCACTGAATCTACAGTTAACCGCATCGTTGAGATTAGTCTTATTGTCTGTTTCGCGATTATCCTGATCCGGTTGATACGAATCGCGGAAGATTACCTGTATCATTTGTACGATTACAATAAACGGGACAACCTCCGGGAACGAAAAATCCGCACGCAGATCACTTTTATCAGAAAAATACTAGTCACCCTGATCGTCATTATTACCGTAGCAGGTATTTTACTCAGCTTTGAAAGCATGCGTAAAATCGGGGCTGGTTTGCTGACCGGCGTCGGGATTGGAGGAATCATTATCGGTTTTGCTGCACAAAAATCGCTCGGGAATTTATTAGCCGGTTTCCAGATCGCTTTTACACAACCTATTAGGATCGACGATGTGCTGATCGTAGAGGGCGAGTGGGGAAAGGTAGAGGAAATAACGCTGACCTACGTAGTGGTTAATATCTGGGACAAGCGGCGTCTGATTCTCCCCATTAACTACTTTATTGAGAAGCCGTTCCAGAATTGGACAAGGAATAGTGCTGAGATTCTGGGAACTGTCTTTATTTATACAGACTTTGCCATGCCTGTCCAACCCCTCAGAGAGGAGCTTTCCCGTTTACTCAGGGCCAACGACTTATGGGATGGCCAGGTTGACGTTCTACAAGTAACAGATTTTAAAGAGCGAACGATGGAAATCCGCTGCCTGATGAGTTGCCGGAATTCGGGGGATGCATTTGACCTAAGGTGCTACGTCCGGGAAAACCTGATCGGTTATATTCAACAAAATTATCCAGAACAACTGGCGAAGACCAGGGTGGAGATACCGTTAACTTCTGCATAATAATTACTTGTAAAAAGAAAACGGGCAAGCTTCACAGCCGACCCGTCTTCACCTTAAGCAATGTATTACCTTTCTATTTTAATCAAGCATGCTGTCCTTCATGTTTACCTTCCGCATATTCCTCGACAATTTTTGCATTAAATGCCGGCAGATCGTCCGGAGAGCGGCTAGTTACCAAGCCCTGATCAGTTACCACCTCACTATCCTCCCAAAGCGCTCCGGCATTAATCAAATCTTTTTTGATTGCTGCAAAAGATGTCATCTTACGCCCCTCTACCACTTCAGCATCGATCAGCACCTGTGGACCGTGACAAATAGCTGCAACCGGTTTACCCGCCTTGAAAAAAGCTTTAACAAAATTGAGTGCTTCTTCATTTGTCCTGAGTTTGTCCGGGTTGACTACCCCACCCGGAAGAAGTAATCCGTCGTAACCATCTGCAGAGGCATTTTTAAGTTCAACATCCACTTTATAGGTGCCCTTCCATTCATCCCCTTCTTTTGCTCTTACCGCGTTCGACTTAGGCGAGACAATATGTACTTCTGCGCCAGCCTCCTCCAATGCCTTTTTCGGGCTTGTTAATTCTACTTCCTCAAATCCGTCTTCCGTAAGAATTGCAATTTTTCTTTCCTTCAAACTTTCCATAATCACTTATAAATTTTGCTAACCCTTAATTAGGTGTGTGTATAATAAATACAAAATGAAACCGGCATTTGTTTGTACCTTAGCCTGACAAACCGAAAGGCTTAACCATGGATCACCGGACCCTGTTGAACGTTATACAAAGCGAAGGATTGCTTTCGGAACGCGATATTGCCTTGATCAAAGATTCTTTC
>JBMDWN010000040.1:0-1672 GCA_048595275.1 Olivibacter sp.
GAGGTGGTGGATTTGCTTGAGTATCATCTCGGCGATCTCTCTGTCGCTGAACAACAGGCGATTTGGGGAGGCAACGCAGAACGTATTTATAAATTAACGAATCAGATCGGATAGACAATGGATTTGCAGTTACAAGATAAAGTAATTATAGTGACCGGTGGTGCCAAAGGTATTGGGCGTAGTATAGTGGAGGCACTTGCGGCCGAGGGCGCCATCCCCGTAATTGTTGGAAGGAAGAAGTTCGATAACGAAGCAATAGTTTCAGAACTAAACCGGGCCGGATTAAAAGCATGGTCTTTAGAAGCGGAACTGACCGATCCGGATGCCTGCGAACAAGCCGTGGCGGAGGTGGTTCAAAAGTTTAACCGAATAGACGGACTGGTCAATAACGCTGGCTTTAATGACGGGGTAAGTCTGGAACACGGCAATTACCGGGATTTTGTTAAGGGTTTGCATTATACCCTTATTCATTATTATCTGATGGCGCATCATGCGTTACCTTTTTTGAAAGAAAGCGGAGGGAACATCCTGAATATTGGTTCCAAGACCGCTGAAACAGGCCAGGGTGGGACCTCTGCATACGCTGCTGCCAATGGAGGGAGAAATGCCCTGACAAGGGAATGGGCAGTTGAATTGTTGCCTTATGGTATTCGGGTTAACGCCATCATCGTCGCCGAATCGAATACACCGCAATACGAGAACTGGATCAAAACCCTGGATAATCCGAGGGAAACCCTCGAGCAGATCACTTCCAGAATTCCTCTGGAACAAAGGATGACCCGCCCGGACGAAATTGCCGCTATGGCGGCCTTCCTGCTATCTTCTAAATCCTCCCACACCACCGGGCAGCTCATCCATGTGGATGGTGGATATGTCCACCTGGATCGTGCGGTGGGTACAGGGATTTGATGGGTGTTTTTGAGGTTTTTTTACAAGCCAAATCTTAATCAAAAGTCGTTTTGAAGTACGTTTTTAAACTCATCCTTTTCGTTTCACTGGTCCACATATCCTCGTCTGTAAAAAGTCAGATCTTAAACATCGAAAGACTCCGCTTAGAGAAAGACACGACGCGGAACTTTATGATGAAAACAACGTTGAATCTCAACTTGCATAACCGCAGTGCTGCAGAAGACGACCCCGTAAACCTGTTCGGATATACATTGGATGCCAATGGCATTTACTATCCGGGAAAGCATGCCTACATCGTTATGGCTAACTTCGATTACCTTCGGATAAATGAAGACGACTTTCTGAATTTTGGTTTTGTTCATGGACGGATGAATTTTTTCAGGGAACGCGACTTCAACTATGAAGTGTTCGGGCAGTATTCATTCGATAACTTCAGAGGGCTGGACCCGCGATGGCTGGGGGGAGCCGGTATCCGATACAGCTACGTTCATTCTGAGGCGATAACGGCCACAATAGGAGTAGGATTGCTCTATGAACACGAAAAATGGAAGCATCCCCATACGCTCGAAGTGTTGGAAGTCAACCTGGTTAAAAGCTCAAATTACCTGTCTTTCCGGGCTTCAATCAATGATATGGTCGATTTGAATATGGTCGGTTATTATCAGGTTGGCTACGACCAGAGCATCCGCCGGCTTAGAAACCGGATTAGTGGTTCCGTGATTTTGAACACCCGCTTATCGCAGCGCCTCTCTTTAGCAAACTC
>JBMDWN010000041.1:0-11087 GCA_048595275.1 Olivibacter sp.
TCCGACCTGGTTGTAGATATGTTAACAAATCTTAAGTCGTTAAAATAAACGAATATGGGAAGAGCATTCGAATTTAGAAAAGAGCGTAAATTTAAACGCTGGGCCAAGATGGCGGTGCAATTTACCCGGTTAGGGAAAGAAATTGCGATCTCCGTTAAAGAAGGTGGTCCGCATCCGGAATCGAATTCACGCCTGCGAACGGCCATCCAGAATGCCAAGGCGGTCAATATGCCTAAAGACCGTATCGAGGCCGCTATAAAAAGGGCGTCAGAGAAGGATGCTAAAGGCTATGAAGAACATGTTTACGAGGGTTATGGCCCGCATGGGGTTCCGGTGCTGATTGAGACGGCTACCGATAACACCAACCGGACCGTGGCTAATGTGCGGAGTTACTTCACCAAAGCAGGTGGTTCGCTTGGCAAAACCGGATCCCTGGATTTTATCTTCCAGCGTAAGTCGGTTTTCCGGTTCATACTGGCGGAAGAAATGGACCTGGAGGAGCTGGAACTGGAGTTGATCGACGGTGGTCTGGAAGAGCTTTATGTCGAGGAAGACGAGGAAGGTAACGACGTGGTCGTGGTTCAGACTTCTTTCGAAGACTTCGGCAACATGCAGAAATTACTGGAGGAGAAGGGCTTCGACATCAAGAGTGCAAAATTGGAGCGGATTAATTTATCGACAACAGATGTCTCAGAAGAAGCGTCTGCTGATGTGTTGAAGCTTATCGATAAGATCGAAGAGGACGATGACGTACAAGCTGTGTATCACAACATGGCTTAAATAAGGTTCAAGTATGACTTTCGAAGCGTTTTTTGAGAAGAAAAGGATTGACCTGAATAAGCTGAGGCACGCTGAACCAGCGTTGTACCAGGAATTCAATGACCATTTCCGTCTCATGGGAGAACGCAGTTTCGATCATACCAAGAAATTCTGGTTTAATAAGCTTCGTAAACGTTTTCACCTTCCTGAAGCTGCTGTATCTCCCAAGGCAGCCGCGATCAGCAATTCATCGGTAGACGAGAACAAAGCCATTGCAGAGAAAGAAACTCCTCAAGCAGCGGCGCCTGCCGCAGCTAAACCGGCTGGCTTTAAGCCGAGGTTCAAGGCTCCGGTGAAGAAAGCGGCTGAGGCAAAGCCAGAGTTGCCTTCAGAAGAGCCTGTTGACACTAAAAAGTTAGATGCATCGGAGGTCGATGCCGCAAAACCTTCCGCCACCGCCTCGAAACCGGCTGGCTTCAAACCACGATTTAAGGCGGGAGTAACCAAAAAGACCACTGATGATCAAGCTGAAGAGAAAATAGTGAATCCTGTTGGTTCGGAGGTTAACAATCGGGAAGTGGAGGCAGGACAGCTAAAAGAAGAGGCGGCTGACAAAAAGGAGGAGAATTCCGGAAGCGAAGAGCAATCTGTGGCAACAAAAAGCAATAAACCTGCAGGTTTTAAACCACGTTTTAAAGCAGGGCTTACTACTAAAACAGCGCCTAAAACCGAGGCTGAAAACATTTCCGACCCAAATGTCCCGGAAGAAAAGAAAGAAGAGATTAAGCCTGAAACTGAAAACACAGAACCCGACAGCCCGGCTCCTAAAGCCAATAAGCCGACGGGATTCAAGCCCCGCTTCAAAGCTGGAGTAACAAAAAAACCTAAAGACGGTGATCAGCAATGAAGATTAAACTGATAATTCTATCAGTCATTTCCTTCTACCTCGTTTAGCCTTTTCAACCGGCTTCTCCAGTACCTCATCAATGGACTTAAAGTCAGGCTTAACAGGTTTTAACGCATTAACCATCTCTTCCAGTCCACCTACTATCCACAAAAGTCTCACTAAAGACTGAAGTGACATTAGTCCCTTTTGTTCAAATTTTCTCAAAGTCGCTAAAGGCACCCCTGAACGCAGGGCAAGTCCATCCTGCGTCAAATCCATAGCAAGCCTTCGCGCTTTTAATTGCGAAGAAATCTCTGTCAATGCTTGAGAAGGGTTAATAAATACCATCATAAGAGCATTTAGCATGCATTTAGCACCAAAAGTACTACTATTGTAGTACAAAGTTAAGTAATTCATAGCTTATTGCAATCTCAAATTTTTCTTATATTTAAAGCCTTTTTTAGATAACTCTGTGCTGATGCTACGAATTGATCCGTCTAAGCCCTTTAAGCTTGTTTACTCCTTATGCCGGCATGAGTTTTTCGGCTACGTTGTAGAACCACACATTGTTCAACTGAACCAGGATGGCGACTTCTCGCTGACTTATCAGCGCATATTCAGCAATACGATGGAAGATTTCACTTCCGTGATCGATGAGTCCGACCGGGAGCTGATCCGCCTTTGCGGGGAGATTGAACAATCTGCGCTGATCAAAAAGCTGTACAAGAAGCCCGTGCGGACGCATGAGTTCTTTGCTAAGATATTCGATCAGAAACTGTTTGACCAGGTACGTCCGCGCATTGATAAAAAGCTGAACAGCATCATAAATCTGCTAAAAATCAAGAAAGCAAACGGCCTTTATCTGATGAGCAAAGAGGGCTGGCCGGTGGAGCGGGCTTTAAGTATAGCGCCGGAGGCAGCATCCGTGCTATTTCACTTCAGGCGTAACGACGAAGAAACCCGTTATTTTCCCACGATAAAATATCAGGGGCATCGCATTGAGTTCATGTTCAAAAATGCTCAAGTGATCAGCAACGAGCCAGCCTGGATGCTGCTGGAAGATCAGCTTTATTTTTTCGAGCAGTCGCTCGACGGCAAAAAACTCGCTCCTTTCCTGAACAAGCGCTTCATAGCCGTGCCAAAAAAATCCGAAGCAACTTATTTTGAACGCTTCGTTACGACGCTGATTGCCAAGCATCACGTATATGCCGAGGGCTTTGACATCATTACCCATCAGCACGATGCAAAGCCTGTGCTGCAGCTTCGAAGCAGTGAAAACGGGATCAGCCAGCTGAACCTCCTGTTTCGTTATGGTCTCTACTCCTTTCCCGCAGGAGGCGATCAGCGCGTTACCGTACGGCTTGAGCATAACGAGGCGGAAGATCAATACATTTTCCATCGGATTAAACGTTCCCGTCAATGGGAAAGCAATCAGATCAAAAAACTCGAAGAGCTGGGATTGGTTCAGGAAAGCGGTCTTTTCTCCAACCTCGCCATCGCGGATAAAAGCGAAGATGCCGGAGGGGCCGGATTGATGGTCGACTGGATCAACCAACACTATAATCGTTTGAACGCGCAGGGCTTTGAGATCTTGCAGGATTCCGGGAAAAAGAAGTATCTGCTTGGCCAGGTAAGTATGGACGTTTCTGTAGAAGAAGGGAACGACTGGTTTGATGTCAGGATGATGGTACGGTTTGGCGCTTTCGAGATCCCCTTCATCGAGCTGAAGGATAATATTCTGACGCGAAATCATGAATACATGTTGCCGGATGGATCCATTGCCCTCATACCGGAGGCCTGGTTCAATCAGTTTTCAGACTTTTTCCTTTTTTCCAGCGAAAAAGATCAGATTAAGCTAAAAAAACATCACCTGGGACTTATTCAATCGCTCGAAGAAGAACATCCGGGGAAAAATAACATTCGGGTAAAGCTGGAAGCGCTGAAGCAGTTCGGAGAAATGCAGGAATATGAAACTCCCGCTTCTTTCAAGGGCTCTCTGCGCCCATATCAGCAGGCTGGATACAACTGGTTCCACTTCCTGAAACGCTATGGTTTCGGAGGATGCCTAGCGGACGACATGGGCCTGGGTAAAACCGTTCAGACCCTGGCCTTGCTTGGAAAAGAACGGGAGGAGCATGCTGCAGAAAATTTGAAGTCGACTTCTTTAATTGTTCTACCCACCTCGCTCATTTACAACTGGCAGCGGGAAGCGGGGGTCTTCGCGCCGGACTTGAGAATATATGTGCACAGTGGGGCGAACCGGGTTCGGTCTGCGGATTTCTTTGCTGGTTTTGACCTGGTGCTGACAACCTATGGTATTACGCGCATCGATGAAGAAATCCTCACCGCTTTTTACTTCAACTACGTCATCCTGGATGAAAGTCAGCACATCAAAAATCCGACATCCAAATCGTTCCGCGCCGTACGCCGCCTCAAAGGCAAACATCGGCTGATTCTTACGGGCACGCCAATCGAAAATACGGTTGCCGATATATGGCCTCAGATGACCTTCCTCAACCCTGGACTGTTGGGTCGGCACCGGCAGTTTGCCGAAAGTTTTGTCAACCCCATCGAGAAAAAGAAAGACGAAAAGGTGGCCCGCAAACTACAGGCCCTGATCAAGCCTTTCATCCTGCGACGAACGAAAGAGCAGGTGGCGACCGAGCTACCGCCAAAAATCGAGCAAACCGTTTATTGCGAGCTGACGGGAGAGCAGGAAGAGCTTTATGAACAGACAAAATCCGAATACCGGAACTTGTTGCTCGGCACATCTTCTGCCTCAGGCGTAAAGCCCTCCATTGCGCTGCTTCAGGGCCTGACACGACTGAGGCAACTGGCCAATCATCCTAAAATGCTGGACCCCGCTTACGAAGGTCTTTCAGGGAAATTTGTCCAGGTTGTGGAAACGCTGGAGCAGGTATTAAAGGAGCAGCACAAAGTATTGATCTTCTCGCAGTTTGTTCGTCAGCTGGAGATCTACCGGGATTATTTCGACCGGAATGGTTACCGCTATGCCTATCTCGACGGCTCGACGAAAGACCGGGAGTCGGCCGTCAACGCCTTCCGTAACGATGAGGACACCAACCTTTTCCTGATCTCTATTAAGGCCGGTGGAGTCGGGCTGAACCTGATCGAGGCGGATTATGTCTTCTTGCTCGACCCCTGGTGGAATCCAGCCGTTGAGCAGCAGGCCATCGACCGGTCGCACCGCATCGGGCAGACTAAGAACGTTTTTATCTATCGATTCATCAGTAAAGATACTGTCGAAGAAAAAATTCTGGCGCTGCAAAGCAGAAAACGGGTGTTGGCAGATCAGCTGGTCACCACGGAAGAAAGTTTCGTCAAATCACTTACACGGCAGGATATCGAAGAACTGTTGAAATAAGCGAAAGGTTATCCTCAATAGATTACCAGTTCATCAGCAAATAACAACGCTTTCTTGGTATTGGTGCCGATTACCCTCAGGTAACGGACCGGCCTGCTTTCCAATTCCACTTCCACGTTTTTAAAGCGGAGCCGGTCGTTATTCGGTATATCGCTTTTCAATTGTTTTAGCTCTCGGAAATGCCGTCCGTCGTCGGAAGCAAGAATCATTACGCTACCCGGAAAATAAATACCGGATTGGGGTCTCTGCATAAAGCGGATCTTGAGTTTTTTGAGTTCCTCCCGTCGTTCAAAATCAATCGTTACATCCAGATCTCCATTAAAGCCCTGCCATGCGCCGTCTTTATAAGAAACACCCCCTTTCTGACCGTCCAGCAGTGCATCATCGCCCCCTGCGGGGAAGGTTGCATCATAAGGTTTGTTATAGGCTATTTTCTTTCCCAGGGCACTGTGTACATCAGTCTGATAGCTTGCTACCGGCCCGAAGCGAACGGAGTCTCTGAAAACGGCCGCCCGAATCCTGGTGGAACTGATCAGATTCAACGGTTCCAGGTATTCCGGAGAGTTCACCGTCGGCTCAGATCCATCGATGGTATAATGTATTTCAGGATGGTACTGCTCTGAAGAAAAACGGACCGTTTCCCTTTTTCTGGCTTTATCAAAAGTACCGCTGATGCCCACTTCAACCGAAGGCGGATAGTAGTTTACATGAAAAGCCTGCAAAAGCTTGTAATGCTGCTGAAGCCGCAATTTAAAGTGTTCCCAATCCCGTTCGGCCGGGTTAGACCAAGCGACATCTGAAAGCGCCAGAAGGCGTGGAAAAGCCTGGTAATCCAGTTGTTCTATGCTGGAGATGTATTCCGTAGTGAGCGTAGCCTGAATGCCCAGCTTTTTATCTGGCACACCCTCCGGCAGGGCTTCTAAATTAGGATTGTAGCTGTACACCTTCTCTAGCGGCAGGTAGACATTCTTCGATTCCGGAGATTTGGAAGGATCATATTGGTAACTATCAAAATGCAAAAATGCTTCAGGAGTTAAGAGAGTGCCTTCCGCACCGCTGCTCAGGTTATTCTGGGCTGTCGCCGACAAAAGCGTCTTTCCCTTGCTTTTCAAGTGGTCAGTCAGGCGCCTGATAAAATAATTTTGCAGTTCGGCAGAGGAAGCCAGCTTTTCGTCTTCCATACGCTGCTTGCAGTCGGCACAGTTATCCCAGGCTTTTGAGGGCGGCATCCTGGTGCCAACATGCAAAAAGTTCCCCGGAAAGAGTTCAGCGGTCTCATCCAAAACCGAGAATAACCGTGTGAAGATGGCCTCATCTCCAGGACAGATACTTGACGTACTGTCTTCCCTATTCCCGCAAGCCAGTTCCGGATAGGTAACCAGCAATTCATCAGCCAGACCGATAAGATCAATTTCAGGTATAATAAGGATGCCTCTTGCCTTCGCGTAATCGATCAGTTCTTTTAGATCTTTCTGATTATAATAACCACCTGAAGCATTGGGATCACCAAAGCGTGCGTAGTTCTTTCCGGATGCGACCCAATCGTTGTAGTTCAGGCGACTGCGCCAGGCGGTAGCATTTGTGAGTTCCGGTTGCCCCTTCAATTCCAGTCGCCAGCCACCATTGCCCGAAAGCCGCCACTGAAAAACGTTCAGTTTGTACAGCGACATCAGATCCAGGTATTTCCTGATGGTATGGACGGGTAGGAAACGACCCGAAAGATCCAGCTGGAAACCACGATGAGCAAGGTTAGGCCAATCTTCAATTTCACAAGCCGGTATTTTTCCATCCGGATGCGTATAAGCCAGCTGCTGAAGCGTTTGCAAAGCACTTAAAAGGGTTTCCTCCTTATGGGCGAGCACTACAAGCTTTTCCGGGGATATGCTGATTCGGTAAGCTCGGTCTTCCAGGGCGTCGCCCGGCTCTGCTTTCAAAATCTGCACCCCTTCTTCGGACAGCTTCTTCCTGTTCTTTAATCGTTCCGGCTCCGTTGAATGCAGAAAGGGGTGTTCCTGCAGTAAACCGACCGATTCCTGAAATTCCACACTTACCGCAACTTTAGTCCCGGGAAGAAATTCAAAGCTTCCGCTGTCTAAAACAGCTTTTTGGGGTTGCGGTATTAGAAACAGTTTTTCCTGCGCTGCCACGGCAAGAGGGAGAAGGCAACACATCAGTATTGCCTGAGCCAATCCGGCGATAGACCTCACCATAAATCTGAACGTTAAAATATCTGACTTGGCAAAGGTACGGATTTCGGTCTAAAAGGCTACTTTCAGATAATTGATGTTTTTGTTTTGCTTCAAATAGATTTGTTCGTAATGGGTTTTTATAGACAGGGTATCGTCGAGCAGATCGGAACGATACAGATCATCCGTTTGTTTAAGCAGCTGCAGTCCAGCTTCCGTGGCGGTCTCCAGCGTGTAGGCATGAAGCGCATCGTTATCCGTCTTCAGGTGTAAAACGCCCTCTTTCTTAAGGATTCTCCGGTAACGTTCCAGGAAGGCCGGTGCGGTAAGCCTTTTTTTCTCCCTGCTTTTCTGTGGTTGCGGATCCGGGAAAGTAATCCAGATTTCATCCACTTCATTGTCCTCAAAATAATCGAGTACCGTTTCGATCTGAATGCGAAGGAAGGCTACATTCGGAACTTTTTCCTCCAATGCGGTTTTGGCTCCACGCCAAATGCGGTTACCTTTATAGTCAACGCCGATAAAGTTCCGATCGGGGTGTTTTCTGGCCATGTTAACCGTATATTCTCCTTTTCCGCAAGCCAGTTCCAATACAACAGGCTGCTCATTACCGAAATGCTTTTCAGCCCATTGCCCCTTCATCACGGTTCCTTCCTCCAGCTGTAAGACATTGGGGAAGGTGTCGATCTCGGCAAATTTTCTAAGTTTATCTTTTCCCATAAAATCCTCCGCTACCAACGCCATTCGCCTGCTATACGCAAAGGCTCTTCCAGGTTATTTTTTTCAAGAAGCTTTCTGATCTCTTCATCTTTCAGGCGTTTCGCCTTAATTTCTTCAGCATCCGCCAGGCCATAAGCCAGCATCGCACTGAAACGAACCGTATTCTTCATGCCGTCTTCATCAACCAGGTCGAACGAATCACAGTCGGCGTGATAGCAGTTCAGCACATCACGCTCTAAATGCCCGTCGCCCCCGCCAGCCGTTGGAATCCCCTGTAGCATAAATGGCTGGTGATCGCTATGCAAGCCGACGTTTGCTTTGAACTGATTTTTGAACAGTGGATTAACCTCCTGAACGAGCCTGCCAATAGACTCAAATAAGGCCTGGCTTTCGACGGTCGAAGCGTGATAGCTTTTCGGGTCATTGGTCATGTCGTAGTTGAGCATGTAGCGAATGGTCTCTGCCGAACCGTCGGCCAGGGCTTCTTCTACATAAGCTTTCGATCCCAACAGCCCCTGCTCTTCTCCCATGAAGAAGACGAATTCGATCGACCGCTTTGGCTTTAAGCCCAATTTCTTCATGGTCCGCGCCATATCAAGGATTGAAAAGGAGCCAATGCCGTTATCGATCGCGCCGGTAGCCAGATCCCAACTGTCCAAGTGCCCGCCAATAACGATCTTGTCTTCTGTATCAGCGGATCCCTCCAAGCGTGCAATAACGTTGCGCGCGGTGATTTCCCCAGCCTGATTGGTCATGCTGATGTGCGTAAATTGTCTGCCTGAGGTAGACAGGGAATCTTTCAGGGCAAGGCCATCCTCCAGACCGATGCAGACCGCAGGAATATCAATCAGTTTTCCGGTTACGGATGCTGTCCCGGTCAGCAACACCCCGCCTGGAACGCTGTTAAATAAAATAATTCCTTTCGCTCCGTATTTAATCGCCAGAGCAGTTTTTTCCGAACGATGAAGGTTTTTTGTTCCCTCTGGCGATCCCGGTAAGGTCCCCAGATAAGCCAGAACGATTTTACCTTTAGCTTTCTCCGGCGACTGCTGATAGTCTGCTTCAACGCCGTTCCCCATATCGACCACCTCAGCCTCAACATCCACTGCCCGCGGCGTATGAGCTAAAGCAACTGCTTTTAAGGGCGACAGCTTCCCTTCTGCCCCTACGCTAAAGTCCAGGCTTCCCCGGCTCCAGCTTTCTGCCTGGAAGGGTTGAAATTTTACTGCTTCGAAGCCGTAAGATTTTAGAGCATCAAATACGAATTGCTCTGCTTTATGACCATTATCGGATCCGGTAAGCCGGTGTCCGATGCTTTCGGTCGCTTTTTTTAACTGTGTATAGGCTTCGCTGCGATTATCGACTTCTTCATTAATTGATTTGAAGATTCCGGACCATTCTTTTTTACTTTGCGCGATAATGTTTTGGACATTTAGCAAGCTGAGGAGCAGTAGAAAACAGGCTGTATAGTTCATAAAGACACTCAAAAAAAATTTGAGTGCTAAAATAACCAATATATCGCAGGTTTAGCGCGCTATTTACGCATTTGCTCCCGGATAGCCTCCCAATCGTCGTCTTTCAAGCTGCGTAAATCGTTGAATTGACCGGCGCCCTGCAGCCATTCACCTCCATCAATGGTTATGCACTCGCCATTAATAAAGGAAGCTTGAGGCGACAGGATAAAAGCAACCAGGTTGGCGAGTTCCTCATGCTTTCCCACGCGTCCAAGCGGAACGCGTTCGGCCGGGTTGAAGGAATCGGCGAGGTGACCGGGCAGCAAGCGTTCCCAGGCACCAGGTGTTGGAAAGGGTCCTGGTGCTATGCAATTCGTCCGTATTCCATGAGCCCCCCATTCAACGGCCAGCGAGCGTGTTAATGCCAATACACCTGCCTTGGCCACGGCGGACGGAACCACAAATGCAGAACCGGTAAAGGCGTAGGTTGTCACGATGTTCAATACCGAAGCTTCCTGCTTATGCTTCATCCAGTACTTTCCGAAAACCAGCGAGCAATTGGTCGTCCCCTTTAAAACAATATCAATAACCGTTGAAAAGGCGTTGGCCGATAGCTTGACGGTAGGCGAAATGAAATTACCCGCCGCATTGTTGATCAGGCCGTTTACCTGACCAAAGCGACTTAGCACAGCCTCAAGCAACTGTTCCACCTGTTCCGGCTGCCGTACATCGCAGGCCACCGGGAGTACTATACCGCCTGTTTCCGATTGCATTTCCGTTGCTGCCCGCTCAAGTCTTTCCTGATTTCTGCTGGCAATGGCAATGTGCGCTCCGAGCTGAAGCAGGTATAGTGCCATGGCACGACCTAAACCGGTTCCGCCACCGGTAATCACAAAAACCTGACCTTTAAACAGACCGGGTCGTAAAGCGCCTTCCGCCTCTTTCATATTTTTCTTTCTTTCAGGTTCGTGATGATACTTTTCATGATTGTTCTGCTCGCAGGATCCCACCAAAGCTTGAACAGAGCCTTTAAATCCTCCTCTCCCTTCTCCTGAAAACGTTCAAGCAAGGCGCCTCGCATCTTTCTTTTGGTAATTCTCCAGGCAGACTGATGAAAGCCCAGGTAATGCTTCATTTTCTCCTGCGCTTTAGTGGAGAGCTGCTGTTTGCCAACCAGTTCGTCCACCAACCCGATGTCCCTGGCTGCTTCCGGCTTCAGTAGCTTACCTTCAAGCAGATACTGATGGGCCAAACGGGAACCAATACAGGATTCATAGAGATGAAAGATGGGAGCAGGGACCGGTATACCCACTGCTGCTTCGTTTAGGCCAATGATGTAGTCGCCTTCCACCATAATACGATAATCGCAGCATAAAGCCAGGACACAGCCCCCGGCCGGGCTATGCCCGGAAATGGCGCCAATTAACGGTTTCCGAAAGTTGAGGAGTTTACTGATGAAATCCAGAAATGAGGTCCAGAAGCGTTCGACTTGTTGTTCGTCATATTCGTACAATTCGATCAGATCGACCCCTGCACTAAAAAAACCATCCTGACCGTAAAGGATGACGCCTTGTACGGATTCGTCCCGATCAAAATCATCGAACAGCCCACTCAACTCGTCTAGTACGCGCTGTGTTAACGCGTTGGAACGCCCGACTTTTAGTTGAAGATGAACGGTTCGTTCATCCTGATTCAGT
>JBMDWN010000042.1:0-5436 GCA_048595275.1 Olivibacter sp.
TCCCGGTTTCCGCCTTTACCGTCCGATTTGCCATGCATCAGCTGCAGGTAATCGACGATGACCATCTGTATATCATACTGCGCTTTCAGACGACGGCATTTGGCTCTGAATTCAAAAACATTTAGCGCAGGCGTATCGTCAATCAGGAGGGGGGCGTCTGTGAGCTTACCGATGCGGGAGTGGAGCTGTGTCCATTCATGATCGGCCAGTGTACCCTTCCGCAATTTCTCCTGTTCGATTTCAGTTTCGCCCGAAATCAGACGATTGACCAGCTGCACAGAGGACATCTCCAGGGAGAAGACCGCTACCGCTTTATCGTGCATTACCGCCGCATTCCGCGCGCAGGTCAGTACGAAAGCCGTCTTACCCATGGCCGGACGGGCAGCGATGATGACGAGGTCGGAAGGCTGCCAGCCGGAAGTCATGCGGTCCAATGCCGTAAAACCTGAAGGAACGCCCGTCAGCGAATCCGTGCGATCGCGCAGCAGCTCCAGGTTATTGACCGCCTCGCGCATGATGTCGTCCATCTTACGGGTGTCCCGACGTAGGTTATTCTGTGCAATGTCGAAGAGCGACTTTTCCGCTCCATCCAGCAGATCGAAGATGTCCGTGGTATCCTCGTAGGCGTTGTTGATGATCTCCGAAGAGATGCGGATCAATTCCCGCTGAATGTATTTTTGGGATATAATCCGGGCGTGGTATTCGATGTTCGCCGCAGAAACCACCCGGTCCGTTAATTGTGTGATGTAATAGGCGCCTCCAACCAACTCCAGTGCGCCCATAGACCTGAGCTCGGTCGTAACCGTTAGCAAATCTATGGGAGACGACTTCTGGAAAAGACTGAAGATCGCTTCGAAGATCTTCTGGTGGCTGTCTTTATAAAAAGTCTCCGGCTTCAGGATGTCGATGACGGTAGACAAAGCGTCTTTCTCCAGCATCAGGGCACCCAATACCGCCTCTTCCAGATCCACCGCCTGCGGAGGCAGTTTGCCCAGGCCGCTGAAAACGTTGTTAAAGCGATTTCTCCGATCGCCGAAACTGCTTTTATTGCCTGGATTTTGTCGTTGGTTTTGGTCTTCGGTATTCATTTAACAAAGGTAGAAAAAAATGGATGCGACGGGTCTCGCATTTCTGCACAAGGGAATTAAATGGCTGAACACGAGGGCTGAAATTTTTCATGGCAGCCGCCTCGGTTTTTAACATACAGCTGTTGGTAATCCGGGCAAACCTTCGTAAGCCTCTGCATGCTAAATTCTTATAGCTCCTGTTAATAACTTTGTGGCTGTGGAGAAGGATTATTGTTTACCTTGCGGTAAATTTCAAATTCAGATCATGTACAGAGACAGGGGAGGCGAACGTAAGCCGGCCAATCAGATGATTTTCGGGATTCGTGCGGTTATGGAAGCGATCGATAACGGCAAGGAAATCGAGTCGCTTTTTATCCAGCGGGGTTTACAGGGCGAACTGATCTCCGGGCTTAAGAAGCAGCTGAAGGATTACGGTATTGTGGCCCAGCAGGTTCCCGTGGAGAAGCTGAATCGGATTACAAGGAAAAACCATCAGGGCGTAATTGCCTCGATTTCTCCCATTACCTATCATAAAATTGAAAATATCATCCCGGCAGTCTTTGAAAGCGGCCGGGTACCCTTGCTCTTCATCCTTGACCGGATGACCGACGTGCGTAACCTTGGTGCCATTGCCCGTACGGCTTTATGTGCCGGGGCTGATGCCCTTATCGTTCCGCAAAAAGGCTCTGCAGAGATCAATCCCGATGCGATTAAAACCTCTGCCGGGGCACTCTTCCAGATTCCCGTATGCCGGGAAGCCAACCTGGTCCAATGTGCGCGCTTTCTGCAGGAATCCGGGCTTCAGGTGGTTTCCTGTACGGAGAAGACGACTTCCGATATTTATAAGCTGGATTATACACAGCCGACGGCTTTCGTCTTGGGGGCCGAAGATGAGGGGATCAGCGATGATCTGATCCGCCTTTCCGATCACCTGGCCAAAATTCCGCTGATCGGTGAAATGGATTCTCTGAATGTGTCTGTAAGTGCGGGTGTGGTGGCCTATGAAGCCGTCAGGCAGCGCTTAACCAATTAGAATTCCGGCGAAGGTAGCGGATAAATAAGAAGCCAGCGTTCCGCAAATCAGCGCCCGCACACCCAAACGGGCCAGGTCGGCTCGGCGCTGCGGGGCAAGCTCTCCGATTCCTCCTACCTGAATGGCAATCGAACTTAGGTTGGCAAATCCGCAAAGGGCGAAGCTGGCGATGATCAGTGACTTCGGGTCCAGGTCTCCTTTGATGCCGGAAAGGTCCAGGTAGGCCACAAATTCGTTAATCACCATCTTGGTTCCCATAAGTCCCCCAACGGTGGTGATGTCTGCGGAAGGCACTCCCATAGCCCAGGCGAAGAGGGAGAAGAAAGCACCCAGCAATTGTTTCAGGTTCAGATGTTGAAGGTCGATACGCATGAAATCAAGCGAAAGGCCCAACTGCGACAGGCCCATGCCTATTTTGCCCAGCACGTAATCCAGCAGGGCTATAACGGCGATAAAGCCGATGAGCATCGCAATGACGTTCAGGCCGACCTTGAGTCCGTCGCTCGCCCCGTGGGATATCGCATCCACCAGGTTGGCGTCGTTCTTCTTGACTTCCAGAGAGACGGTCCCTTTCGTTTCGGAAACCTGCGTTTCCGGCCAGACAATTTTGGAAATGACCAGTGCTCCCGGCGCCGCCATGAGACTGGCTGCAATGAGGTATTCAGCAGGAACGCCAAGCTGTATATATACCGCCATTACGCCGCCCGCAATACAGGCCATACTGCCCGACATCGAAGCCAGCAGTTCCGACATGGTCATACCTTTCAGGTAGGGTTTGATCATGATCTGAGCCTCTACCTGCCCGACGAAGGCACTGGCAACATTAGACAGTGCCTCGGAACCGGAGACCCCCATAACCTTATAAACGACAAAGGCCACCATTTTTACAATACGCTGCATGATGCCCAGGTGATAGGCAACGCTAACCAATACGGCGACGAAAATGATGGTTGGAACGATGTTGAAGAAGAAAATCATGTTTACCTCGCTGCCGAAGGCTTTGTTGAGGAAACTGGTCTCCGCAAGAGGGCCGAAAACAAATCGCGCTCCGGCGTGGGAAAAGTCGAGCACCTTCGTCACCGCCGCGCCCAGCCAGCCGAAAATGTCTTTTCCAAGCGGTACTTTAAGTACAAAAATAGCCAGCAACAGCTGGATGGCGAGGCCTTTGATCACCAGGGGATAATTGATGGCCTTTCGGTTGTTGGAGAGGGCATAGGCAATTCCCAGGATTAAGACTATGCCAATAAGACCGGTAAACCTATTCACGTCAGGTTGGGTTGTTTAGGATGACTTTCGTTTTGAAATTTCGTCTCGGATTTTTGCTGCGCGTTCATAGGCCTCATCCGTGAGTGCCTGTTTCAGGGCATCTTTAAGTTCCTCGTCGGAAAGGGAGGCATAGCCGGAAGGAGAGGCCATCTCATCGCCTTTTACATCCCCCTTTGTGGCGTCCAGGTTTTCCAGGAATACAAAATCATTTCCTTCGATGACAATTCCCGCCGAGGACAGGATGAATTCGTAGGTATAAATGGGACATCCGAAGCGGATGGCCAGCGCAATGGCATCAGAGGTTCGCGCGTCAATTTCAACCTCCCGTTCACCATCGTTGCAAATCAGTTTGGCAAAGAAAATGCCGTCGACCAGGTTGTAGATCAGGACTTCCTTTAAGTTGATGTGAAACGTAGTGGCAAAGGTTTTGAACAAATCGTGGGTCAACGGACGGCTGGGCGTCAGTTTTTCAATCTCAATAGCAATGGCCTGAGCTTCAAACCCGCCGATGATGATCGGTAACCGGCGCTGCCCCATAGATTCTCCAAGTACCAGAGCGTAAGCTCCTGATTGCGTTTGACTATAGGACAAGCCTACGATTTCAAGTTTGATCTTGTTCATCATTAATTCCGCAAATATGCAAAATCCGATTTATCCTGCAAAACGCTGAGGCCGAAATCCTTCAAACTATAGTGTCCTGACTGCTAAGTTTTCAAGGTGTTTATCGCCTGAGTTAGCTTAGGTACGATCTCAAAAGCGTCCCCTATGATCCCATAACTGGCTGCTTTAAATATCGGGGCATTGGGATCTGAATTAATGGCAACTATAATTTTAGATGAACTGATTCCGGCAAGGTGCTGAATGGCACCGGAAATCCCTACGGCAATATACAACTCAGGGCTAATGCTAATGCCGGTCTGACCGACGTGCTCGGAATGCGGTCGCCATCCCGCATCGGATACGGGCTTGGAGCAGGCGGTTGCGGCACCAAGGGAATCAGCCAGCTCTTCGATCATGCGCCAGTTTTCGGAAGACTTAAGTCCGCGGCCTGCAGAAACGACTTTCGTCGCTTCAGGAAGGGATATCTTGCCCTGGACCTTTTCTTTGTTCAGGATGCGGACCGGAGAAGCTTCGGGTTGAGCATCCAGCGCCTCTATGCCAGACGATCGTTGCACCTGAGTTGATTCCTTTGCCGGGTAACTGTTCGGATTCAGCGTGACTACGCCTTTCGCAGCGATCAGGTCCACCGTTGCAAAAGCTTTCCCGGAGAACACGGGTTTGGTTAATCTTAATCGGCCTGCTTCCAGCTCGGGAGCTCCGATCACACCGCCGATCATGCCCGCCTCTAGCGCGACCGCGAGCCTTGGAGCCAGTTCGCGGCCCTGAATACTACTCAGCATCACCAACAGAGATGCTCCCGCTTTCTCGCAGGCATTACGAAGAAGACCGGAATAGCGCAGAAGGTCGTAGTCGGCCACGTCTTCTCCAAAATAGCCGAGAAGATGATCTGCACCATAATGATTTAATTCCGCCGTATCTTCAGGTTCGACATCTCCGATGAGGAATGCATACAATTCTACGCCCAGGAGGTCAGCACATTTCCTGGAGAAGCTAAGGAGTTCTTTTGCAGAGTCTTTAATTTCCCCACCTCTTGTTTCTATATAAGTAATTACAGACATCTCTTTTTTTTCTAAATGGATTTAACTTCTCTGAGCAGGATTTTAGCCAGCTCATCCACCTGATCCGAATCAATCAATTCGACGGGTGCTTTAGGCGACGGTGTTTCATACCGATCAAACCGGATGCGTTCTTCGGCTGCTACAGGCTGTCTGACGGTTATCGTCTTAGTTCTTGCCGCCATAATGCCTCGCATATTAGGGATTCTGGCTTCTGCCATGCCTTCTTGCGCTCCGATTACTGCAGGAAACGGCATCTCCAGGGTTTCGCTGCCGCCCTCTGCCTCCCGCTTGATGATGAGCTTATCTGCTTCGATGTCCAGGGATTTGGCATTGCTAACGCAGGGAACCTGAAGAAATGCACTCAATGCCGAGGCAACTTCACTGCCGTTAT
>JBMDWN010000043.1:0-3469 GCA_048595275.1 Olivibacter sp.
GTGCAGGTCATCGTTCCGGTAACCTTCGAACGCCAGTTCAACGCGGCGTTCCCTTCTCACTTCGTTGAGCAGAGGGCTCAAAGAAGGAAAATCCCAGTTCGGATCCTGCCGGATATCACCTACCATTAAAGGTGGCATTCCGACGCGGCTCCTTAAGCGGTTCACCGTCCTGTCCGCGTCCGACTGCGTCAACCTTCCCAACTCGGCTTTTGCTTCCGCATTGATCAAAAGGGCTTCTGCAAAGCGGAAGATGATTTGCCCGGTATTCCCCTGATCCTGTTGTTGATTGTAATCCGGGTTATGTCCTTTATACAACTGATAGCCGGTGGTCGATGTTTCCGAAGCCGGACCCTCAAAAACAGGATATTCAAACAGAACAGGAGCAGCACCGGAAGGGCGGTTGTTGGTGATAACATGTTCACCGTCCGGCACGTAAATCGACTGCCTTAACCGCGGATCCCGGTTGCTCACGGCGTCCAGCAAAGTCCGGTCTCCCTGATATAAAGGATTTCCGGCAATCGGAGCACCATCCATGCACAGGTAAGCTTCCACAGCATCCTTCGTAATGCCAATACCCGCGCCCCCCAGCGAATAGCGGTGCCAGCGGTGTCCCCCGGTTAAATTGATGTTGTATTCCCGCCAGAGCATAATTTCTGGATTTCCGTTGTAGGACGTTTGGTTAAAAAGGTTCCAGTATCCCATTGGACCATCCGTAGACGCCAGCGCATAAGCACCTGAATTTTCGATCAGTTCGTCCGACGCCTGTTCGGCCTTTTCGATGTAAGCACGTCCATCAGAACCGGCTACACCAAAAGGAGTCCCCGCATGGTAGCGTTCCCAGGTTCCCTCGTACAAGGCTATGCGGGCCTGAAACAATCTGGCCACCTCTTTATTAATCCTGGATGCCTGTGCATTTGTTGCTGTCGGGAGGTATTCGATCGCCCTATCCAGATCGGTGAGCATTGAATCAACGACTACATTCCTGGGGAGGCGGGAAGAAAAAACATCCGGGTCATTCGGCTCCAGGGGACGGCTGATCCAGGGTAGGTCACCAAAGTTTTTCAACTTCTCGAAATAAAACCAGGATCGAAAAAACAAGGCTTCGCCAACATAAGGCGCCACATTCTCGAAGGGTTCATTCACCAATTGATAATTTGCAAGAAAATAGTTGATGTTTCTCAGCTGACTCCAGGCCCCGTAATTCCAGCTCGCATCGGCTCCCGGAACAACCCGTTCACCGTTTAGGCGAATGTCATAGGCGTTGCCGATCATGTTGTCGGTATTCACATCCAGCGTATATATACCGATGTTCCCGAAATCGGCGTAACGCGGTAAGATATTGCTGTAAAAATTATTGACGTATAGCCTCAAATCATTGCTGGATGACCAGTATTCGGCATCGCTGATGTTGGTCACCGGACTTTGATCCAGCAACCCCTTCTGACAGGAGCTCAGCATGATCATCCCGACGATTATACTATTGAATATTAATTTAGCTTTCATAATTACTAAAGACGTTTATCAATCCGTTAAAAGGTCACATTAACACCGGCCGAATAGATCCGCTGCAAAGGATACAGCTTAGCATCCCCAAAGAACAATTCCGGGTCAATGGTTTCAATCAGTTTCGTAAAAGTCAGGGCATTTTCTACGCCGACGTAAAACCGCACCCGTTTGAATTTAATGGCATCCAGCAAATGCTGCGGCAGTGAGTAACCGATCTGCACATTTTTCAGGCGCAGATAGGACGCATTCTGAAGATACCTGGTCTGTGCAACCGTATTCTTATTGTTCTCACTGCTCATGTAAAATCTTGGAAAATATCCATCGGTGGTTTCCGGTCTCCATCGATCTTCATGAATCGTAAATGGTGAGCTTTGCCATTGGTCACCCACAATTCCCCAGAAATAGTTGGATCCTACCCAGGCATCCCGCTTACCAATCCCCTGAAGGAAAATCAAGGCATCGAAATTCTTCCAGTTAAGATCGATGTTAAGGCTATACTGATAACGCGGCGTGTTGTTACCAATGATTCTGCGGTCGCCAGGATTATCCGCCGTATTATCTCCAAAACCGATGATGCCATCTCCATTCAGATCGACATAACGGACATCACCCGGACGCCATTGTGTACCCGAAATCTGCGTTTGGGATGGAGCCGACGCCACCTCATCTTCACTCTGGAAAATACCGTAGCTTTCATAGCCCCAGATCTCGCCCATAACCTGGCCGCTCCTCCAGGTAGAGAGTGTACGGGTAGGGTTTGGATACTGCGTAACTTTGCCTACGTAGTCCGCCAGCACAGCCCGGATACCATAAGCCACTTCGCCGATCTTGTCCCGCCAGCCGATGTTCAGTTCAAAACCGCGCGTTTCCATAGCCGCATTGTTCATCTGCGGTGGTGTGGCACCAAGTATTGCCGGCAAAGCCTCAGCGGGGCCGGCGAAGTCGTCCGCCCTGCGGATGAAATAATCGAACGACGTAGTGAGTCGATTCCTCAGGAAATTCAGCTCTGTCCCCAGGTTGAGTTGCGTGGTGGACACCCAGGTCAGCATCGGATTGATCAGCGGCGGCGGATTTACTGCTGCCTGCTGCGTTCCGCCGAAGAGCCAGTTCGTAGACGGTGGGCTGACCGTTCCCAGGCTAGGATAAAAGGGATACCAGTTCTCACCGGATGCGTCAAGAAAAGCCTGATCACCCAGCACCCCGTAGGAACCCCTCAATTTAAAGGCGTCCACAATGCGGGAGACAGGCTTAAAGAAATTTTCCCTGTCGACATTCCAACCGGCAGACACCCCCGGATAGAAACGCCAGCGAACATCCTGTAAAAACCGGGATGTCCCATCGTAACGTCCGTTGAACTCTACAATATACTTTTCCTTATAGTTGTAAT
Organism: Olivibacter sp.; assembly: GCA_048595275.1. Classification (GTDB taxonomy): domain Bacteria; phylum Bacteroidota; class Bacteroidia; order Sphingobacteriales; family Sphingobacteriaceae; genus Olivibacter. The sequence continues at coordinate 2,894 of JBMDWN010000043.1, forward strand.
TCAGCCGGCCAAAGAAACCATCAGAAGCCAGGCGTCGGACCTGGTCGTTGATGGATGGGGCCGGCCCATAGGTTCCGCTCAGCGAAGGAATGTTGTCCGAATACAATTGGTTGTTGCTTGCGCCGTAGCTCTGAAAGCCGCGATAATCCCGGACAAAACCAACCATCGCATTAAAATAGTGATCCGTCAGCTGCCGGCTATACTGCGTAAAGGCATTGATCACATGGTTGTAACGCCGCTGGTTGGATCTTGAAAAACTATTGGGAAAGGTTCCACCAATGGGGATCTGCTGGCTGTCAGGAGCAACCGTATAAACCGTTTTGGCATGCGTACTGTAATCCTGGAACATGCCGTTAAAGGTATAGTTAGCCGTTGCCGTCCAGTGATCCGTGAAATTAACCCGGAATTCGCCAGTCAGCATGGCTCGGTCCCATACTTCGTTTTGTCTTCCGCCCTGTTCGTGAAGCAGGACGTCGCTGGGATCGGAAAATAGACCGTCCGGATTTCTAAGCGGAACGTTTGGCCATTTTCTGGCAATCTGGTGCATGTAATTCCCACCGGTCTTCCCGGCATAAG
>JBMDWN010000044.1:0-5759 GCA_048595275.1 Olivibacter sp.
CTTAGGGGAAGGGGTGACCGAAGACGAGAACTAGCTCGTTCTGTAATTCCGCAACAACATATAGGCCGCCCCAACCTTGGAGCGGGTTTTTTATGCTCAATACCGCGGAAGTTTCGTGTCTATCTCGCAGTTTTAAGCAGAATATTACCGTAATTTATTATGCATACATAATAACATACCGTATACCGAATTGGGTTTTAGTATACCGACCTAAGTTTTTACAACTAGAAATGACTGATAAAAACGAATTAAAAACTATTTACAAGAATTAATCAGAATATAATATTGTTTTTATCTTTTTAGATTCAGCTATTGCTCATTTTCGATTAAGCTCCTACCTTGTTTTCATAAAAACTTCCGGATTCTAACCGGATGAAGACTAAACACTATAGGATCTTTATGAAGTCATCTTCAGATACCGCAACTAAACAACCGACTGCTGCTTTAAACCGTTACAGCAGAATATTTACGCAGGACGAAACGCAACCGGCGGCGAAAGCTATGCTTTATGGAATAGGTCTTACCGACGCTGATATGGACAAAGCTCAGGTCGGTATTGCCAGTATGGGCTACGATGGAAATCCATGTAATATGCACTTGAATGGTTTGGCAGATATCATTAAGCAGAGTACCTGGAAAAATAACCTTGTGGGCCTGACTTTCAACACCATTGGTGTAAGCGACGGAATGAGTAACGGAACGGACGGAATGCGTTATTCGCTGGTGAGTCGGGACATCATCGCAGACAGCATAGAAGCCGTTTGCGGCGGGCAATACTACGATGGTCTAATTGCTGTACCGGGTTGTGATAAAAATATGCCGGGATCGGTTATCGCCATGGGTCGCCTGAATCGACCAGCGATCATGGTATATGGAGGAACCATCGCTCCGGGACATTATAAAGGACAGGATCTGAATATTGTATCGGCTTTTGAAGCATTGGGACAAAAAATAGCCGGAAACCTGAGCGACGAAGATTTCAACGGAATTATTCGCCACACGTGCCCAAGTGCAGGCGCATGCGGAGGAATGTATACAGCCAACACTATGGCTTCGGCCATAGAGGCTCTCGGGATGAGTCTACCCTACTCCTCTTCTAATCCGGCGATCAGTGAAGATAAGAAAAAAGAGTGCGAAGATGCCGGCAAGTACATCCGGGTTCTATTGGAAAAGAACATCCGTCCATCGGATATCATGACCCGTGAGGCCTTTGAGAATGCCCTGCGGATCATCGTTGTGTTGGGCGGTAGTACCAATGCCGTTCTCCATTTCATCGCGATCGGAAAGAGTGTAGGTGTCGACATCTCGCAGGATGACTTCCAGCGTATGAGCGACTCGACTCCTGTGTTGGCAGATTTCAAGCCGAGTGGAAAATACCTGATGCAGGACCTGCATGAGCACGGAGGCATTCCAGCCGTCATGAAATATTTGCTGAACGAAGGCCTTTTACATGGAGACTGTCTTACGGTGACGGGTAAAACACTGGCAGAAAATCTGGCAGACATAACGCCGATCAACGAACTGGATCAGGACATTATCTATTCGCTCGAAAACCCGATAAAAGCTACCGGACACCTTCGTATCCTGTATGGCAATATTGCGGAAGGAGGCAGTGTTGCCAAAATCTCCGGTAAAGAGGGAGAACGTTTCGTCGGCCCGGCCCGGGTTTTTGACGGCGAGCAGAAACTTATCCAGGGCATATCCAATGGGACAGTGCGTCAGGGCGATGTCGTGGTAATTAAAAACGAAGGTCCTAAAGGGGCGCCGGGTATGCCGGAGATGCTGAAGCCTACCTCCGCGATTATCGGCGCTGGGCTGGGAAAGACGGTAGCGCTGATCACCGACGGACGTTTCAGCGGCGGAACGCATGGTTTTGTGGTGGGTCACATTACCCCGGAAGCCTATGAGGGTGGTTTGATCGGTATGATTGAAGACAACGATACCATTGAAATTGACGCCGTAAACAACAGCATCAATTTACTGGTAAGTGAAGAGACGATCAGTGCCAGAAAGGCGAAATGGAAACAGCCGGCACTTAAGGTCGAACGCGGCGTGTTGTATAAATACGCGAAATCCGTTTCCAGTGCGGCCGAAGGCTGCGTAACAGATGAAAATTAAGCGATTCAGCAGAGCATAAATTCAGCGGGTTATGAATACTCTTGAAATGAAAGAGAACACAAAGGAGCAAGAATCCAAAAGTGAAACCAAACAATTAACGGGGTCGCAAGCTGTACTGGAGGCCTTGCTTCACGAAGGTACTGAAACCGTTTTCGGCTATCCCGGCGGGGCCATCATGCCAATTTATGATGCCCTGTACGACTACACGGATCGACTGCAGCACATTTTAGTGCGGCACGAGCAAGGCGCTATCCATGCCGCGCAGGGCTATGCACGAACTTCAGGCCGAACCGGAGTGGTCTTTGCGACCAGTGGTCCCGGCGCGACCAATCTGGTTACCGGATTGGCCGATGCGATGATCGACAGCAACCCGCTGGTCTGTATAACCGGGCAGGTGTTCGCCCATCTTCTGGGCACGGACGCGTTCCAGGAGACCGATGTGATCAACATCACCACCCCAGTGACCAAATGGAATTATCAGGTTACAGATGCCTGCGAGATCCCTACCGCGCTGGCCAAAGCTTTTTATCTGGCCCGGACGGGCAGACCGGGTCCTGTTCTGATTGACATTACGAAAAATGCACAGATGCAGTTATTCGATTACGAAGGTTATCTTCCTTGTAATCATATTAGAAGCTACCGGCCAAAACCGATCGTACGCACAGAATACATCGACCAGGCCGCAGAACTGATCAACCAGGCTAAAAAACCCTTTGTACTATTTGGACAGGGTATCCTTCTGGGAAAAGCTGAAGAGGAATTCAAGGCCTTCATTGAAAAAACGGGTATCCCCGCCGGATGGACCATCATGGGATTAAGCGCCCTTCCTTCCGACCACCCTTTGAATGTCGGAATGTTAGGCATGCATGGTAATTATGCTCCAAATGTATTGACCAACGAGTGCGATGTACTGATCGCCGTCGGCATGCGCTTTGACGATCGGGTAACGGGCAGGTTGGACAAATATGCGCGACAGGCCAAGATTATTCATCTGGATATCGATCCCGCAGAAATTGATAAAAACGTTAAATCTACGGTTCCAGTCTGGGGCGACTGCAAAGAAACGCTACCCATGCTGACTGAACGGTTGCAGTCAACACAACATACGGAATGGTTAGCTAAATTCCGCGATCTGGAAGCAGAGGAAGTACGGGAAGTCATCACCGGCGAGTTACAGCCCGAAGAAGGTGAGATGACTATGGGAGAAGTGATCCATACCCTTAACCGACTCGCAGAAGACGACGCGGTTATCGTGACCGATGTCGGTCAGCATCAGATGGTAGCTTGTCGATATGCTCGTTTCCGCCAATCCAGAAGTAACGTTACTTCCGGAGGATTGGGAACCATGGGTTTTGGTTTACCGGCGGCTATCGGCGCCTGGTATGGTGCTCCGGACCGGACGGTTGTAGCCGTGGTTGGCGATGGTGGAATCCAGATGACCATACAGGAGCTGGGCACCATTATGCAATTCGGTGCAAAAGTCAAGCTGTTAATCCTGAACAATCAATTCCTCGGCATGGTACGCCAGTGGCAGCAACTTTTTCACGATAAGCGTTATTCTTTCGTTAACATCACCAGCCCGGATTATATCGCCGTAGCGAAAGGCTATTACCTTCCGGGGAAAAAAGTAGAGCGGAGAGAGGAGCTGGAGTCGGCATTGAAGGAAATGATTGAGCACGACGGTTCCTATGTATTGGAAGTCATGGTCGGCCGGGAAAATAATGTATTCCCGATGGTCCCGCAGGGAAGCAGCGTAAGTGAAATCAGATTAAAATAACAGAAAGATGGAGAAGCAGGAATACACCATCACCTTATACGCCGAAAATGCCATCGGCATGATCAATCGCATCTCAATCATCTTTTCGAGGCGCAAGATCAACATCGAAAGTTTGAATACCTCCCCTTCTGAAGCGGAAGGTATACACCGGTTTACCATCGTTATTCACGAGACCGAAGAGGTCGTGAGAAAGCTGTGCCGGCAGATCGAAAAGCAGGTGGAAGTTTTGAAGGCTTATTTCAATACCAATGACGAGGTTATCTGGCAGGAACAGGCCTTATACAAAGTCCCAACCAGCGTCGTAACAGAAAAGGCTCCTATTGAACGTTTATTAAGAGAGTATGGCGCGCACGCAGTGGTCATCCGAAACGATTACACTGTATTTGAAACAGCAGGCCACCGGGAGGAAATCGACAAATTAACGGAAGCGCTGGCAGAATATAATCTGATCGAGTTTGTCCGAAGCGCCCGGATCGCCATCATCAAGGACAGCCATGGTTTCCATAGAAAATTAAAAGAGTTTGAAGAAGCCGAGCCAGCTGAAGAAGTGATTGAAAACCGTTATCTGAACAAGCAGGACAAAGTGTTCAGCATGTAGTTATGAAGCAGGAACGTTTATTTCAATACATACGGCGTACCAGGGAGATGTTTACCGATCTGATTGATCGGTTGGACATGGAGCAACTGAATGAAATTCCGCATGGATTCAGGAATAATATCATTTGGAATTACGGACATATAGTCGTCAGCACGCAAGGGCTTTGTTATGTCCGTACAAAAGTGATCCAGGACAGAAGCTCCATTCAGTTTATCGACCGTTATCAGAAGGGTTCCGTTCCGCAGGGACCATCCGCAGAACAAGAAGTTGAGGTGCTGAAAGAACTTTCGCTGTCGACTATCGATAAGCTGGAAGAGGATTATAAATCCGGAGTTTTTAACAACATCACACCATTCTCGACCGACACGTACGGGTTTGAAATGAAAACGATTGAAGAAGTGATTTTATGCTCACTGGCGCACGACAACTTACATTTGGGTTATGCGATGGCACAGAAGAAGAATTTAAAACAATAGTTTATTACTTAAATCAAAATAAAATGGCACAAATTAATTTCGGCGGGGTACAGGAAGAAGTTGTAACCCGTGACGAATTCCCTTTACAGAAAGCACAGGAAGTATTAGCAGAAGAAACCATTGCTGTTATCGGTTATGGTGTTCAGGGCCCCGGACAGGCGCTAAATCAAAAGGACAATGGAATCAACGTTATTGTTGGACAGCGTAAGAACTCCAAATCGTGGGATAAGGCTGTTTCGGACGGTTTCGTTCCCGGAGAGACGCTTTTTGAAATTGAAGAGGCTCTCGAAAAAGGAACCATCATCTGCTACCTGTTGAGCGACGCGGCACAGATCGAGATCTGGCCTCTGGTTAAAAAACACCTGACCAAAGGCAAAGCACTTTATTTCTCACACGGTTTCGGCATCACGTTCAACGAACAAACGGGAATTGTTCCTCCGGCCGACGTGGATGTATTCTTAGTCGCTCCGAAAGGTTCCGGAACTTCCCTGCGCCGCATGTTCCTTCAGGGTCGTGGATTGAACTCCAGCTACGCTATTTTTCAGGATGCGACCGGAAAAGCAAAAGATCGCGTTGTTGCCCTGGGTATCGCGGTAGGAAGCGGCTACCTTTTCGAAACGGACTTTAAGAAAGAGGTATTCTCTGATCTTACCGGCGAGCGCGGAACGCTGATGGGTGCGATTCAGGGAATTTTCGCTGCGCAATACCAGGTATTAAGAGACAACGGACACTCCCCTTCAGAGGCCTTCAATGAAACCGTTGAAGAATTGACGCAATCGCTGATGCCTTT
>JBMDWN010000045.1:0-7297 GCA_048595275.1 Olivibacter sp.
ACAACGGAGAATGCGTACGCACGTTGCTTTTCAATCCGTAAGCCTCTCCCGCAATCAGCCGCATCCAGACGCCTTTATCCGTAAACACCGGCAATTCCGCCGCTTTATAATTGCTAAAAGCAGGATCGCTCTCTTCATCCTTTTCCGGAAGGGCCACCCAGGTTTGTATCATTTCCAATTCCCCGCCATTCAGCATCGCCGGATCTTCAAATCGTTCACTATGGCTGATGCCCTTTCCGGCAGTCATCCAGTTCACTTCTCCGGGTTTTATGACCTGCTCTACCCCAAGGCTATCCCGGTGGGTGACGTTTCCACTGAATAAATAGCTGACGGTCGACAGGCCGATATGGGGATGTGGCAAAACATCAAGGTTGTTTAAGCTCGGTTCCGGAATATTGACCGGACCACCATGATCCATAAATATGAATGGCCCCACCATTCTGCGAAGTTGATAAGGCAGGATGCGTTTTACGGCAAAGCCGGGAGCAATTTCAGCCTGGCGGGATTCTATAACGATATCAAGCATAATTGAAATAAATCAAGGATTAAAGTTAGGGACAATTGAAATGCCATTAAGTTGATAAATGATAACAAATTCAAAGGCGTCATTTTCGCAAAGCCTGTTTCCGGATACGGCTTAACGTCTCCTTTGTGATGCCCAGGTAGGACGCAATAAGACGCTGTGGGAAGCGTCGCATAAAGTCGGGATGGCATTCAACAAAATCCTGGTATCGCTTTTCGGCGGTTGAACTGATGGCTGAAGTTATCCTTTTCTGGCTCGCAATTTTGTTCCGATCATCCAAAACCCTCAGTATGCCACTGAATGCCGGGACATCTCGCAGCAGTTTGGTGATATTTTCTCTTGTAACGAGGAGGAGATCACTATCTTCCCAGGCATCAATGTAATAAATCGTCGGGGAGCCCATTACCCAGCTCTCCCGGTCGCCCACCCACCAATTTTCCAGGCCCAGATGAACAATATGCTCGGCACCTTTTTCATCCAGCGTGTACTGCCTCATAGCGCCTTTAACGACAAAAGCAAAGCGTTTACAAACTTCTCCTTCCTCTAAAAAAAATTGCCTCTTTTTTATCTTCATGGGAGTGAATACACTCCTGATCAGTTCGAACTGATCAGCATCAATCGGGCCTGAAGCATGCCGCTTTAGGTAATCAAATAACGTATCGTACATATTGTACGAAAAATAGGCAAATTGTTTTACATCCTTAACTGATATTTGATTCGGGCCAGTTGAAATATCGCTCGGCATTATCGAAACAAATTCCCTGGATAAGCTTCCCGATCCATTCAACATCGTCCGGTAATTCGCCACGCTCTACGTCTTCTCCGAAAAGATTACAGAGAATCCGCCTGAAATATTCATGCCGGGGATACGATAAAAAGCTTCTGGAATCGGTCAACATGCCGACAAAACGGCTCAGCAAACCCATATTGGACAGGGCATTGAGCTGATCCGTCATCCCTTGCTTCTGATCCAGAAACCACCAGGCAGATCCATACTGGATTTTTCCTGCAACCGATCCGTCGTTGAAATTACCGATCATCGTCGCAATAAGCTCATTGTCGGCCGGATTCAGGTTATATAAAATGGTTTTGGCTAACTTGTCTTTCCGGTCCAGACGATCCAGGAAAGTCGCGAGGCCTGCGGCCTGGCTGTAATCCCCGATGGAATCCCATCCGGTATCTGCCCCCAGGCTTTCCATCATGCGGCTGTTGTTGTTCCTCAGCGCTCCAAGGTGATATTGCTGTACCCAACCTTTTTCATGATCCCATTCAGCAAAAGCATAGAGCATGGCTGATCGGAAGACATTGTGCTGGACTTCTGTAATGGGTCCATCCTTCATCGCTTGGTTGAAAATACGCTGCACCTGATCATCGTCAAAGGAATCGGCATACATACGCTCGATACCATGATCCGAGACACAACAGCCTGCCTGAGCGAAATAATCATGACGGCTTTTTAATGCTTTCAGAAAACTTCCAAAGTCGTGGATTGCAACATCTGAAACATCCTGAAGTCGACTAACATACGTTCTGAATGCGGATAAATCCGATAAATCCATTGCTTTATCCGGGCGGAAGGCGGGCAGCACCTGAATATTAAACCGCTCTTTCCTGAGCTGATGATGGTATTCCAGGGAATCACAGGGGTCATCAGTCGTACAGATGCGGTGCACCCCCATTTTCAATAGGAGCTTTCTTACACTGAATTCCGGCTTGCTAAGCAACTCGTTACACCGGTCATAGATCCGGTCGGCGGATTCTCCATTGAGCAGTTCGCAGATTCCGAAATAACGCTGAAGCTCCAGATGAGTCCAGTGATAAAGGGGGTTTCTCATCGTGAAAGGCACCGTTTCTGCCCATTTTATAAATTTTTCCCGATCACTGCGGTGACCGGTACAATACGCTTCAGCAACGCCGTTGCTTCTCATCGCCCGCCACTTATAATGATCTCCGTAAAGCCAAAGCTGGGTGATGTTCTCGAACTGATGATCTTCTGCTATTTGCTTAGGCGACAAATGGCAATGGTAATCGATAATCGGCATCTGCTTTGCATAGTCGTGGTAGAGCCGCTGCGCTGTATCGCTTTCTAAAAGGAAATTTTCGTCTAAAAATGGCTTCATCTATTGAGGCTAATTACGGTTAAGTATTTGTGTCATCGTTTTCTTTTCCAGCTCCATTAAGTACTTCTTCACCAAATCCCTGAACTCGGGAAGCTGCTCAAGGTTGACGTTCCAAATGTTTTCTTCAGCCAGGATGATGCCCGCTAGCGTCTCCGCTTTATGGTCGGTCCATAGCCGGCGGAAAAAGTCCGCTTGCTCATCGTCGACATGAATATTCCCTTCTTTCATGCAAAAAATAAATGCGGCAAAAGCAAGCGCCATCCGCTCGGGAGGACGATTAAAGTGTTTGACGTATCGGACGATAAGCTCTACGCAGCGGGCGGCCATCTTGAGGCTGAAGTTCATGCTGATGCTTTGCCAGCGGTGCCGGAGCGACTTATTTCTGAAACGGTCCAGCACCTGTCCTGAAAAATGATTCACCTGCTCTTCCGGAATATCATTGGCAATCAGAACCGGTGCGATTTCTTCGTAGAGCAGGCCACTGATGAACTGCTCCATCATCGGATTTTCCATGGCATCTTTCACCGTTTCCAGCGGAAACAGAAGCGCTACGCCACAACTGAACGTGTGGGTGGCGTTCAACAGCCGCAATTTCAACTCTTTGAAAACCGATATATCCGATGTGACAACCAATCCCTCGTCAACCGTACGAAAAGCGAAGAGCTTTCGGACGACATCGCTATCACTCTCAATGGCCCAAAGGCGGAAGGGTTCTACGCGAATCATCAAAGAATCTTTATAACCCAGCCTGGACTCCATTTGCGCCTGCTCATCGGCTGGCAGCTTTCCCGGAACAATCCGGTCTACAAGAGAATTACAAAAATTGTTGGCTTCCTCCAACCAGGAGAAGAAGCCTTCTTCAAGCTGTGAATGGCGGGCAGTTCGGATAACCAAGCTTTTCAGCAGTTCTCCATTCTTATCGACCAGTTCGGTAGGCACGATGACTAGGCCATGTTGGACACTTCCTTCAAAATGCCGGTAGCGTTCATAAAGAAATGCCGCCAATTTTCCGGGGAAGGACCTGGGAGGTCTTCCTTCTATACGATCTTCCGGATCGTAGACTAAGCCCAATTCAGTCGTGTTGGAAATGACAAGCTCCAGCTCCTTATTTGCAGCATGAGAAAGAATAACATCCCACGCGCTGTTCGCGTTCAGGACGCCCGCAATAGAAGCGTTTACAATCTGGTGATCTACAGATATTCCTACTTCCACCCCTTTGACATCTACTGTGTACAATCCGTTCTGCTCTTCAAAGGCGTCTGCCGATCCGGAGCTGGTTGACTTGACAACCAGTATACGACCGTTAAAAAGGTTGGCCTGATTTGCCTTGTCAATAAAGTAATCCGGCAGTCCCCTTAGCAAGACACCTGTCCCGAATTGCAATACTTTAACGGGTAGTGTATCCCAGCCATCTCGCGGGTAGGAAGCATTACCCGGGATCTGACTCGTTCCAAACCAATTCTTATCCAATGTTTTCATAATCGTACACGATCCGGGTTCATTCGTTTATTTTTTCCATTTCAGCCGCACATTGAATAAATGCGCCAATTCCCTTTAGATTTCGGCCAGTAGCAGAATGACCAAGCCGCATCCAGATTGATCGGCATCATCTACCGTTGCCTTTTCATAATGATGAAGTTTTCCGAAGGTAGCTATAATTCGCGTTCGTATCCGTTCAGACCGGCCCAAAAAGAACGCAAACGATTCCAGGAATCCAATTAAAATAATTAAGTTTGATAACAAACTAGCTGAACGTGTTCAAACCGATTACCATTAAAGATATCGCAAATGCCTTGAATTTATCGCCATCCACGGTATCCAGAGCGTTGAGCGACAGTTACGAGATTAACCCTTCTACCAAAAAGAAAGTCATCGCTTACGCAGAAGAGAAAAACTACCGGCGCAACCCGATGGCCCTGAGCCTGAAGCAACGTAAAAGCTATTCGCTCGGTGTGGTCGTTTGCGAAGTTGCTAATAGTTTTTTCTCACAGGCCATAGATGGTATCGAGTCGGTAGCCTATAAAAAAGGATATAACATCATTATAAGCCAGAGTCATGACGCCGCAGAACAGGAAGTGTTGAGTCTGCAGCATCTTGCAAACCGTTCGGTTGATGGTATACTGCTGTCTTTGGCTGCTGGAACGACTAATTTTGAGCATCTGCGGGATTTACACGATAAAGGCTTGCCCATCGTGTTTTTCGACCGGGTTTATGAAGGGATTCCCAGTCATGCGGTGACTTCTGATAATCGCTTAGGTGCCAGGACAGGAACGGAGCATCTGCTCAAGAGAGGTTACCGGAAAATCGGTCATTTAGCTAATGCAGTTCAGTTATCCATCACCAAAGAGCGGCTTGCCGGCTACCGGGATGCGTTGAGCGAATGGGATATTGCGTTCGACGAATCTTACGTAAACTATTGCTCCCGGGGGGGCAATGATCAACGTGAAGTTGAAGAGGTAGTAGATAAATTCCTGGAAATGAGCGATCCACCGGATGCTATTTTCGTTGCGAGCGACCGACTAAGCCTCGGATGTCTGACCGCGCTTCGAAGAAAAAGGAGTCTTTCGGAACAGCCCGCGGTTGCCGGCTTTTCCAATAGCGATGTGTTGGATTTATTTGAAACAAAATTTTCCAGTGTTCGACAACCGGCCTTTGAGATGGGAGCCAAAGCTGCTGATCTTTTAATAGAGTTATTGGAAAGTCCTTACCCAACCTACGACTTTAAGTCTATAAGTCTTCAAACAGAACTCGTTGATCGCTTAAGCATCAATCCGTAGCTACATGACCCGGATGACTTTCAAAAATCGCTTCATATAGCTTCCTTCTAAAGCGGTGGTGGTGACCGAATAGGCTTTTCCAGAACTTGAATGGATAAAACGCAGGCCTTTATCATCATCGTTAGAAACGACAATTCCAATATGTCCTATTGTCCTGTTCGCTGAATTGGTGCCCGTAAAGAGGATAATATCGGAAGCTTTGGCATCCCTTAACGATATCTCTTCTCCTTTTTGTCCGATAGCAGAAGAGCTTCTTGGCAATGCGATACCAAATTCCTTGAACACATAATAAACAAATCCAGAGCAGTCAAAACCGCTTGTCGGGCTTGCAGCTCCATACTTATATTTTACGCCCAGCAGTTGCCTGGCAAAAGATATAATTTCTTGTTCAGAAAGTTTGTCATCGAACTCCAGGGATGCCTCATTTGTATTCCCATTCAGGGAAAAGGATGTGATCAAAAGCAAGAGCAACAGGCCGGTTTGTCTAAAGCTTTTCATGGCTTTCATGTGGACAAACTTACGGAAAATATATTAAGTGCTATCTGACAGTGCTATCAATACTGCTCCGGCAATCATAACAGTCGCCCCTACAACCAGCTGCCAGGTGACTTTTTCCTTCAAAAAAAATATAGATAAGACAATTGCAATGACCAGTGATGTTCGCTCAATGGTGGCAACGTAAGAAGCAGGTCCCAGAGAAAGAGCCTTGTAAGAAAATAAAGTCGAAAGTGTAGTGCACACTCCTGCGCTGATCAGAAAAATCCAGGCATTTCCCTGTATACTTTTCCATGAACCAATGTTACCTTGATAAAGCACCACAGACCAGGTGATCATTAGAATCATAATCGCCTGAATAGCAAAAGCGAGGCTGGAATCCACATTTTTCAACCCTGCTTTTGTTAGCACAATGACTAAGGCGGCAAATATGGCCGCAAAGACTGCCCAGGGAATCCACATGATTGTTTCTTATCACAAACGCACAGACTCATAAAAAGTTGCGTAATAAATTATCAAGGTCTGCTCTACCCCAATCTGGTGAGTACTCGTCCTTTAATGTATAATCTTCAAATTTTTGTTTCGCTTCAAGAAGTATCGGCTTGGCAGTCTTCGCTCCCCCACCCATGGATTCGGGCGTGTAAAACAGAATTTGTCCACGCACCAGGTAAATCCTTGGGTTTCCGGGGTCTAATGCTTCCGCGTGCTGTAAGGTCTCTCTTGAAGCCTCAAATTTAGGGTAATTGACCTGTGGATCAAGTACCCCTTGCATATGTTCAATATAAGCCAGTAAAATATACAATTCAGCATTCTCCTGTATAGAAAGGCCACTTCTTACCTCATCAGAAGCCTCCAGGAGTAACTTTGCCTTCGAACGCTTAGGTTGTGGCCAAAAATGCGCCCAGAAATCGGAAAAGGCGGCATAATAATGTGGCAACCATTCGCCTGGATGCACGGATGCCGTGGTCTTAAATTTTAACGAAAGCGCCTGCGCCTCATTGAGGGTTTTAGACGAGTCTATCATCTCCTTAGCGTTTAGCATCAGGCTGTCGTATTCTGCTTGTTGTGCGTGTAGTACAACTGGGGTCATAAACATCGAGATCAACTGGATTATTCTTATGTATTTCATCATTTAAATTTTTTATTTCCTTTTCTGCAAGTTATGACCGCATCAGGAAATTATGATCAAAGAAGCGACGGAGTACCTGTTTCGGATGATGGAATACCTATATATTTCCGTAAACTGACTTATACTTACGAAACACATTGCAGTGGTAAGTGTTAATATAAAATGAAAGATCACCGTAAAACCATCCCTTTATGGTTTAAACTCTATAACGCCATTAAACTCCTTCCTATACTACTATGGCCATACGTTGCCT
>JBMDWN010000046.1:0-28180 GCA_048595275.1 Olivibacter sp.
CGGTTCCGGTCGAAGTTTCCCTCCCGCCGCAACTGATCAATGCTTTCCAGCTTCTCCCTGCTGAGTTCACCAAGTGAATAGGCGGGATCAATGTCCAGTACGCGCAGACTTAGTCCGTGTACCGGATCGAAATCGATACTGGCCAGGAAAAGAATGTTAATACCATTTTTCAGAGGCTCTTTTGTCCATTCCAGAAATTGCTGGTTGATCCGTAGATAATCTCCTTTCCACAGCAAAGCTTTCATTTCCGCTACCACCTTTCCATCCCTTTTTTCCAGCAATTCGGGATAGGCATGTCCGGAGTGACGGTAATGATTGAGCTTATTCATTTCCGCCTTAACCCAATAAGTATTCCCGTAACGTTCCGAAATGGTTTTCCGGATGCTACGGGTAACCTCATACAAGGTAAAAACGGTCCGATCGGATTTGTGCTCTGGCATCGCTCTGCTTCTTCCGAACGAATATCGGCATTTTAATCCAGCTAACCTGATCAGGCTGATCCATCAGAAGCCACTCAAGGCGATCCGGATAAAATGCCCACTCTTGAGTACCGGATTTGAGCTCAGGCTATGCGCATACATGACCCTTAAGAACTGCCATTTAAAACCTGCATGCAGCTCAGCGTAATGCTTCAGCTCCGGCGTATGCAGGTAGTGCGCTCCAAGAATTTCTTCCAGTTTCAGCTTTCGCATCAGCGGCACCCGGGAGGTCAGCATTCCGGCCAGGTTGTACTCGCCGTGCAGTTCCACGAAACTTGACGGAGTACTGTAGAGGTAATAATCCAGGCCGAGGAAAGAATCTGTCGACTGTTCCGCAAAAAGGATCTGATTGCCTTTGAAATGCCAGAAGTCAGGAAAAAAGAGCTGGTTATTGTTCAGGAATTTACCGGCAATTGCCGTCCATGATAGCCGCCCGTAGCGCCCCAGTGACCAGTCCGTCTTGCCCAGGCTCGCCCTAAGCAAATCGTAGTCAACATCGGAGCCTAAAATGCCGTTAAAGCCTTTCTTGTAAGAAACACTCAAAGTAGGGTAGTCAGAGCGGAGGTAATAGCGTCCTTCCGGATAGGTGACATACTTTTGGGAAAAATCATAACTCGCTGTAATCTCCAGGCTTGCCGACCGGTTTGGGTCGAATAAAGGCCGATCTGTTTCGGGTTGAAAAGGATTGTTTGACGTCAGTTTATCCCGGTTCTGTTCCCGAAACGTAAAATCCGATGCATTGGGAAGCCATTGCCGACGAGCCCATTCAGCCTCTGCTTTCAAACGGATGTTTCCCGGTAAGCGATGGGACCATTGCGCATTGACATAAGCCTTTTCAAACCACTTTTTATAATTCTCGCCCAGCAAAAGGGTGTAAGCGGTATTGAACAGCGGCGACATCCCTCCGCGGCTATTCAGGTCCACCAGGTTTGATCCGCCCTCTATCCTGAATTGGTGTTTGTTTATCGGGAAAGCAATGGAACCGTAGGGGTTCAGTCTCTTGTTTATGAAGCCGTATCGTACGTTCCCTTTAAGCGTCATCCAGCGGTTTGAAGCGCTGTCCAGGCGTTTTGAATAGGTCACGCCATAGTCCACCGCCAGTCCCTCAACCGTATTAAATTGAAAGGCGGGGAGCAGACCATTGAGGCGGAGAAAGGAAGCAGAAGCCCGGTGCCGGTAAGTATAACCGCCTGGCAAAAAGCCCAGTGGTTTAAAGCGGTTATATCTGGCATCTAAGGAGTCCCGATATTCTTCGGACTCCCTCCGCACCCGCAGGCTGTCTTTTTGCGCATAATCGGCTCGTTCTTCCGCGGTTAGGGGAATAGGCCTGTTTCCTTCCCAATACAAGCTGTCCATTTCGTTTACCCCCTTTTTTATAGAGAGGACTTCGCGAAAGCTCTTTTTCGATATGGAGCGTGGAAACTCGTAATCCTGGTAGGCAGCTGTAAAATAACCTTCCACTTCAAACCCGAACAAGCCGCCCCTGAAATCGAGTTGGACGGTTGAGGGCATCCAGTGATCCCCTTCGTATAAGGTAAACTGCTGCTTTATCCGCAGCGAATCCACGAAATTAAGGCCGGCTTCTTTGTCGATCAGCAAGTTAACGCTTTGCAGGCGCCATTCGTCCTCCAGGATGTAAACGTCCCCCTGGTAAAGCTGCGCCGCTTTCCTTTTCGGAATAACCTGAATTTTATGGACGGTCTTCCCATCCTCCTCAGCGGTGCCTACAAGCTTGTAGTGATAATGATTCAAGGCCTGGTCGGCAATGGGAGAAACGAAGGGACGTGCACTCAGGCCTTCCATAATCGGCTGATTATTCTCATAAAAATTCATTCGCAGGTCGGAAGCCCGGTTAAAGCTAAAAGCCCTGTTGCTTCCGGAAACTTTTGAGCTAAGCAACTCCTCGCGGAAGTTGTCCGGCGGGAGACTGCTGATCTTTGATTCCGATTCGGACAGATAAATGATCCCCCTTCTGTTGGAATCCAGTCCCATCTCTTGTCCGATTTCATCTACATTGACTCCAAGAAATTTTTTCGGCGCCTTAAGCATCCGTTGCAGACCTTTTATGTACACCTGTGCCGTATAGGCTTCGGTTTCCTCTAAATGAGTTTTCCGCTGCTGGATAGCCTTTCGGATAATCCGGTAGGCGGGATCTTCCTGATTTCCGATAACGACCTCCTGCAAGGTAAAAAGCTCCGCTGAAAGCTTTATAACAAGCGGTTGGTCTAAAGGAACCCGGAGCTGCTGTTTCGCGTTTCGATAGCCGACGGCGGAAGCGGTGATCTCGTATGGGCCGTCAGGGATTTCCAGCCGGAAAGTTCCTTCGTTGTTAGCCGCTGTACCTTGCTGGACGTCGGAAAGAAATATGCTCGCAAACGGAATCGGATTACCTTCTTCATCAACGACTTTCCCGGAAATGATTGATCCTTGCGAAAAAGCGTTTATGAGCTGACAGGAAAAAAACAGGAGGCTAATCAGGTACTTCATCAGGTTGGAGATAACGGATTTTAATTTGAGTCAGGGCTAAACTACTAAATTCTGTATTGGAGCGTTTGTTAAATGTTGTTAATTGTCGCCCGGCTTGAGGAATTGCTGACTGAGCGAGTTGATCATATCCAGAGCCTGGGGGCTGATTTGCGGCAGCTCCGGCTGATTGGCCACCGCTTTCCGGTAAGCGGAAAAAAAATCTGCCGGATGGCCTGCACCTTTCACCAAAAGATCCAGCAGGCCGGCCCGCTGAATCACTTTTGCCATGAACCTACCGGGTATATGCGATCCCTGGAGACTAATGCCCTGCAAGGCCTCCCGTCCTGGTTCAAACGATTCTGACCCCAATTGTCTGGTATGCCAGTCAGCTAATGTACTATCCAGCTTTTTGATCAATTCCGGCGCCTGACTATCCATTTTCAGATTCTTGACCGTCGTCTCCTGAAGCGAGGAGAAGGTTTCTGAGAAAATATCCTTATCGATCAGATCAGCAACGCCCTCTTCCGCCATGTTTCCCAACGCGTAAAACATGCTGAAAAAAACCGAATTATAATCGGTTTCCTCGTTAAGGTTTCCCAGAAAGTAATCAGAGACCAGTGCGTGATAAGCTTCATGTGCTCCCAAACGTCCGGGCGCAACAGCATCAGCTTCCGCTCCGAGGAGCGCATCGATAAGCACCAGCTTTTGAAAGCCCGTTGCCTCCTGATCTCCGTAAACCGTGTAATAAACCATCACCTGATCCAACTGGTTCAGGAGGTGATCCGGCAGAAAAGGTTGAAGTCCGCTGGCGCGATTGTCCGGAGACGGCTGGCCTGGTCAAAACGATCATTACCAAGGTCATCCCCTGTCCGAAAATAAACAGGTCTATCGAAGATAAAAAGTGTAACAGCATAATTCCAGGCGGCAATAACGTCTTTCAAAGATATACATTTAGGGAATAGCTCAACTAGTTTTTTCAGAAGCCCCCTTAATTCCTTATTTTTACGCCAAATCAGAAGCATATGTACAAAACCCTCCAACCAGCTCTGAAAGAAGAGCTGGCGGCTATTGAAGAAGCCGGACTGTATAAACGCGAGCGCATCATTGTCAGCCCCCAGGGTGCAGACATTAAAATCGCAAGTGGAGAATCCGTCATTAACTTTTGTGCAAACAATTATCTGGGCCTGTCTTCCCATCCTAAGGTGGTAGAAGCTGCCAAAAAAACCATTGACTCTCATGGTTATGGTATGTCTTCCGTCCGCTTCATCTGCGGAACACAAGATATTCATAAGCAATTGGAGGCAAAGTTGTCTGAATTTCTGGGCACCGAAGATACGATTCTCTATGCCGCGGCTTTCGACGCTAACGGAGGTGTTTTCGAGCCTCTTTTGGGAGCCGAAGATGCCATTATATCGGACGAACTGAATCATGCGTCTATCATTGATGGCGTACGCTTGTGTAAAGCTCAGCGTTTCCGCTATAAAAATGCGGATATGGAAGACCTGGAAAAGCAGTTGATTGCGGCTAAAGACGCCCGGCATCGGATCATTGTAACCGATGGTGCTTTTTCAATGGACGGAGTTGTAGCTCCTCTCGATAAGATTTGCGACCTGGCAGATAAATACGAGGCCCTGGTGATGATTGACGAATCGCATTGCACTGGTTTTATCGGCAAGAGCGGGCGCGGTACGCATGAACATTTCGGCGTAATGGATCGGGTAGACATTATCACCGGTACCTTAGGTAAGGCGCTTGGCGGTGCTTCCGGCGGATTTACGTCTGGCAAGAAAGAAATCATCGATATGCTTCGGCAGCGCTCCCGCCCCTATTTATTTTCCAATACCCTGGCTCCTGCCATTACCGGTGCGTCTATTGCTGTATTGGATATGCTGCAGGAGACGACTTCATTAAGGGATAAACTGGAGGCTAACACCCGTTATTTCCGTGAAAAAATGAAAGAGGCCGGGTTCGATGTCAAAGATGGTTTTCATCCGATCGTTCCGGTTATGCTGTACGATGCCAAGCTGGCACAGCAATTTGCTGCGAAAATGCTTGAAGAAGGAATTTACGTCATCGGATTTTACTATCCGGTTGTGCCGAAAGAAAAAGCGCGGATACGGGTACAATTATCGGCTGCTCATGAACGGGTGCATCTGGACAAAGCCATCACGGCATTCAAAAAAGTAGGAAAGGAATTAGGGGTAATATGAGTGCCATACAAGAAAAAATCGAGCAGTATTCGCAGGAAATTAATGCCTGGAATGGAGAAAACGGCGACGCCGAATCATTCCGGTTGAAATTTTTGGTAGCAAAAGGAATTGTCAGAGAGCTTTTCGATGCCTTCCGATCCGTTTCCCCTCAAGAAAAAAAGCTCCTCGGTAAAGAACTGAATGCCTTTAAACAGCTGGCGGAAGAGAAGCATCTTGCCCTTCAGCAGGGAGGCATAGGTTCCAAAAAGAAAAAGGAGTTAAATAAAGAGGATCTTACCCTACCCGGAAACGGATATAGCGTCGGTAGCCGTCACCCTTTATCGCTCGTAAGAAAACAAATCGTTCAGATCTTCAAATCGCTCGGTTTTGTCGTGGCTGAAGGGCCGGAGATAGAAGACGACTGGCATAATTTTTCCGCGTTGAATTTTCCGGAAGAACACCCTGCCCGCGATATGCAGGATACCTATTTCTAAAAAAAACAGGATGGAAACGACATTGATTTGCGTACCCATACATAATCGGTGCAAGTACGCTTAATGGAGGGCGGGAAGCCACCTTTCCGTGCGGTGATGCCGGGCCGGGTATACCGGAATGAGGCGATATCTGCCCGCGCGCATTGTTTCTTCCATCAGATCGAAGGCATCTATATAGACGAAGGGGTTTCGTTTGCCGACCTTAAGCAGACGCTCTATCATTTTGTGCAGGAGTTTTTTGGCGCCGGGACCCAAGTGCGCTTCCGGCCGTCCTATTTCCCTTTTACGGAGCCCTCGGCAGAGATGGATATCTCGTGTACGATCTGTAAGGGGGCTGGTTGCCAGCTCTGCAAATATACTGGTTGGGTAGAGATCCTCGGTTGCGGCATGATTGATCCGAATGTTCTGGAAAACACTAAAGTGGATAGTAATAAATATACCGGATTCGCCTTCGGTATGGGCATCGAACGCATCGCCAACCTGAAATACGAAATCCGTGATCTCCGTTTATTTTCAGAAAACGATGTCCGCTTCCTTTCCCAGTTCCAGTCCGAAATTACTTAGCAGAAATTGGCGTTTAACCTTAACAGATTGAATGGAGTCCGACGTTAAAGACGGCATAAAGAAAGCAGCCAGAGAGCTTTTCAGGCAGTTCGGGTATAACAAGACGAGTGTCAACGAGATCGCTAAGAAAGCGAAGGTCGCCAAGGCGACCATTTATAAATACTTTGACAGCAAAGAGATGATCCTGCACGCCATCCTGATGGATTACGTGCAGGCAAGTGTGGACGAACTCGTCCTCCAGACAGCCACACTCGAACACGATCAGGAAGCTTATCTGACCAAGCTGATTCTTAAAGTCAGTCGCCTCACCTACACCATTTGCAACGAATTTATTGGATGGGACTTTATCCGGGAGTCGGCTAATGCGCAGGAATACCTGAAAACCCTTTCGGATGATCTGGAGAACCTCCTGATCCGCTCCTTTCAGGAGAGCGAACTCATTGACCCGGAAGTGAACCGCGATAAATTAGCTTTCCTGATCAAATCCAGCAAAAGCATTGTTTTCTCTTTTGCTTTCACGGCTGTCAGTGACGCCGATGTGCGCAAAAATTTTGTCTCCTTTCAAAAGGAGATTCTACCCTTTCTGGTTAAAGCCACGGTTCAATAGTCCTTCTAAAAACCACGCAATCGCCAGCACCAGCACACAGCCCACCAGGTTCAGCCATAGGAAGGCCATGAGCTCGTAGTGCCAGCAGAGGAAGACCGCCACCTCTGCAAGAATAGCCGCAGCGAAGGTTGCTTTGGCGCCCACTTTCTTCAAATAAAAAGCAACGAGAAAGATCCCCAGAATCGTCCCATAAAAAAGCGAACCCAGGATATTAACCGCTTCCAGAAGGTTTCCGAGCTGATTGGCGTAAAGTGCTATGCCCATAGCGAATATGCCCCAAAAAACCGTGACCAGTCGTGTAGCGAGCAGATAACCGGAATCAGAAGCATTTTTGTTGATGAAACGCTTGTAAATATCGATAACGCTCGTCGAAGCAAGGGAGTTCAGTCCGCTTGCCGTGGACCCCATAGAAGCGAGGAAAATACAGGCAATCAGCAAACCGATCAAGCCCGTTGGGAAGTGTGACGTCACAAAACTCAGGAAGATGTAATTATTGTCGTTGGTTTCCGCTTTTTGATCCTGCTCTTCCATCAGGGTCTTCAATTCACCATGAATCTCGGCAGTGCGGTCATTGGCAACCTGCAATTCTTCTCTTACCTGATTTATGGTCTCTTCATCGTTTTGGTCCAGGGCGGTGCTAAGCCGATCGATCTGAACCTTCTTTTCAGAAAAAACATCGGAAAATTCCGCTTTCAAACCTTCGAGCTTATCCCGGTGTACTTCACTCGATTCGAGCTGACTCAGCTGAAACTTATTGAAAAATATCGGCGGTTCATGGTACTGATAATAGGCGAAAACCAGAATTCCGATGAGCAAAATCAAAAACTGCATGGGAACTTTGATCACGGCATTCATCATCAGCCCCAGGCGGCTTTCCCGGATAGACGAACCGGTAAGATAACGGCCAACCTGGCTTTGGTCGGTACCAAAGTAAGACAATTGAAGAAAAAAACCGCCAATAAGGCCGCTCCAGAGCGTATATTGATTATCCCAGTCCAGCGAAAAATCTATGGCATTCGCCCGGCCGGATTTTCCGGCGATGTGAAGTGCTTTCACAAAACCTATATCTTTTGGAAGCAGGTATACGACCATGGCCCCCGCAACGAAGAAGCTGATAAAAATAACGGACATCTGAAGCAACTGAGTATAGGATACCGCCTTGGTTCCGCCATAGACTGTGTAAACGATAACCAGCAAGCCCGTGAAAACCGTTGTGTATGTCGCGTCAATATTAAGTATGGTCGACAGCACGATAGAGGGAGCGTATACCGTAATACCAGTGGACACGCCCCGCTGGATCAGGAATAGCGCGGCAGTGAAGACGCGCGTCCTCGTGTCAAACCGCTTTTCCAGAAACTCATAAGCGGTAAAGACCTGCATGCGATGAAAAATAGGCACGAAGGTGATGCTGAGTACGATCATAGCCAGCGGAACCCCGAAATAGAACTGGGCAAAGCTCATTCCGGAAGAGTAGGCCAATCCGGGCGCTGAAAGAAAGGTGATTGCACTTGCCTGCGTGGCAACGACTGAGAAACCGATATGGTACCAGGGAAGCGACCGACCGCCTAACAGATAGTTGCCCATATTCTGGGCATCCCGGCTTTTATAAATTCCGTAGCCAACAATAGAAATCAGGGTGACTGCCAATACAAGCCAGTCTATACTACTCATTCAAAATAGGTTTTAAAGGCGTAGAAAAGCAGGATCAGCAAAGCCACCCAACCGAGCACCAGGAAATAGAACTGGCGCCAGCGGTGGATAAAAGGCGGTAGCCCTTTGTCTTTATGCGGGCGTTTTTCCACTGCGGCCTTTCACCAAGGCGTTCAGGAAGAACATTCCGAAGAAGAGACCAAAGACAATCCCTCCAAACAGACCCCAGAAAGACTCCGCACAGTAGGCGCCAGTCAGCCCGCCAAAAACAGCTCCGATCAGATAAAAAAGCAGGTCTGTATTCAGTTTTTTTTCTTCTTGCTGATTCTCCATGGTATTGATTAATTCTGCGTTTATTCTTTTTTCGCCAGCAAATTTACAAATAATCTGAATGCTCCCGGCACTCCTGCAGGCAATTCTCTGAAAAAAGACAGAGAAGTATAGACAAATTTTCCCTTGCCGTAAGGCGCCACAATTAAGGCACCGTCCTGCATTTCTTCTCCGGGATCCTGAAAGGCAAGCGGTTTTTCAAAGGCTTCGTCTGCTGAAGCCACAAAATACAGACCTCTTTCCTGCACCCAACCCTCAAAATCCTTTTCCGTTATTTTATTGGGGTAATTAACGATGCGGCTGTCGGGTTGGAGCACCCTGAACGGTGAATTTTCATCGGTAACCCGCCCACGCGACAACTCAAAAGGATAGGGGCCAAGCTGATTGAATTTCAGTCCGCCGCTAACGTTATACTGTTCCACCAGCGTTCCGCCAGCTTCGACGTAAGCCAGCAAGCGCGGCTGCAGGTAGCGCATCCGGTCATTAACGTTGTATAGTCGAATACCGGTGACGATCGCATCATACACGCCAAGATCTTTACTCAGCACTTCCTCATCGCTCAGTATATCAACTTGCAAGCCTATTTCCCGCAAGGAGGAAGGCACCAGATCTCCCGCCCCCTGTACATAACCGATACGCTTCGCGGAAACGCCTGTTTCTACTTTAGCCAGCCGGAGACTAGCCTCGGGGAACCAGGTTATGGCCGGCACGTGTTCATACCGGATGGCGCGCATACTCCTGGCCGGCTCGTCACCGATGCTGAAACTTAGCGTTCCGGTAGTCGACGCTCCCTTTGGTGGAGTGACGCGTAACCTGGTGGTCATTTCATCATCCCGGCCGTCGAAATCTACCGACAGCATGTCCGGTGAAACCTGCCAGCCCTCAGGCACGCGGACCTGAATGGTTCCGCTGAAGTTTTGTGCATTATTTTTAAGCAGCACGTCCACCTCCTTACTGTCTTCACCGGCAAAGACCACTGCACGTTCGGGCAGACCAAGGCTAAGTGGGGGAGCCACTATGACCGGATTTCGCACCTCTCCCCGTACCGGATCCGTATAAATAAATTCTACCGGAAGTTCCTTTACCAGGCGTTGTCCGCCCATTTCCAGCTCCACCGAAACGTGGGGCAGATCCGGGCTTTCCGGAAGTCCGACCAGTTGCTGATCGACGACCTTAAAATTACCCAAACTATGAGGTAAACGGAGCCAATAAGGTTGCGTGATTTCTCCCGCAATGAAAGAACTGCTTAAGACGTTGACCTCCCCTGGCTTAATCATCCCGTTTGCACCGATAAGTTTGACCGTGGTTTCAGCCAGCGGATTCTGTAGAAGAATGCTGGTCCGAACCTCAACAGTATCACCCAGTGCATATTTCGGAGCTGCCACTTCCGCCTGCATCCATATGGCGGCACAGCTGAGGATCAGATCCTGCACCTCGCCGATCTTCTCATTTCGCCAAAAGCTATCCTCCAGGCCTTCCAATTTAGCCAGCAACTTCAGTAGGGCAGGGACGCTTGCCTGTGGTTTTGTGGGATCAAATTCAGCGATGATGCGATCAACCATGGGCTTTATACGGACACCATCTTTTAACCGGCTCCAGCCGATGTCGACACCTTCCATCAGGTCCTCCTCCGGTTTTCCGCCTTCCACCGTTTCGAAAAATTCGTCTGAAGCACCTCTTGATGGCGCCGATCCAAAGCCCTGACTTTTATGCATCGTCCTGCTGGTCGCGGCTATCTCGCCGTAAGAAAGTCCCAGGAGCGTATTGAACTGCCCTGTTTCCACCTTAAACTGCGACGCGTCTATGGTATTCATACCGCTTCGGAAGTTAAAGGTATTCCATAGCAAACGCTTCGCCTGCCAGGGTTCGACCGATGTTAGTTGCTCCGGAAAACGCTCAGGATCCCCTGCAGCGCGAAAGGCCTCTTCCGCGATAATCGCCGAGGCCTGATGGTGTCCGTGACCAGCTCTGGAATCCGGCGGAAAGCGCGCGATAATTACGTCAGGCCGGAAACGCCGGATGACCCAGACGGCGTCTGACAATACCTTCTCCCGATCCCATATGGTGAAGGCTTCATCAGAAGTCTTGGAGAATCCAAAGTCGTTTGCTGTGGAAAAAAATTGCTTCCCTCCGTCTATGCGGCGTGCAGCAAGTAATTCCTGTGTCCGCAGCAGTCCCAGCTCCTCAGCCTGTTCTGTTCCGATAAGATTTTGCCCCCCGTCGCCCCGGGTTAGCGAAAGATAGCCCGTTCTGAACAGCTTTTCGTTCGCAAGCCATCCGATCAGCCGGGTATTCTCATCGTCCGGATGGGCAGCCAGGTAAAGCACGCTCCCCAGAACCTTCAGTTTCTCCAGCTGTTGCCTGATTTCTCCTGCATGCTTAGGGGGTGCCGACTGCCCGAAAACGGGATAAACGAGTTGACAAAGACAAAACAGGCACAACATTGTCCGGCAATATCGCATCTTGGTATAGTTTAGTGTTGGCTTGACAAAAATTCTGAAAGACCGGTCAGGGCACGTGCGCGGTGACTGATCCTGTTTTTTTCTTCCGGCAGCATTTCGGCAAAGGTCTGCTCATAGCCCTCGGGAATAAATATGGGGTCGTAACCAAACCCTGCTGTTCCGCGGCGACTTCCGTCTGTAATTGTTCCGTTGACGGTACCCTCAAAGGTATATCGTTTACCGTCCATAATGAGCGCAATGACCGTTCGAAACCGAGCCCGGCGGTTCGGGTTATCACCCAGGCGTTCCAGCAGCAGGTCAATATTCCGCTCCATATCCCGGGAGCCTGAATATCTGGCCGAATAAACACCCGGTTCTCCATGCAATGCCTCCACCTCAAGACCGGAGTCATCCGCCAGCACATTCCCCCCGTAGCGCTCAAAAATATAGTCGCTTTTCAGGTGGGCATTTTCTTCGAAAGTATCGCCCGTTTCGGGAATGTCGTCGTCGCATCCAATATCCTCCAGCGACCGGATTTCGGCATCCACTGAGAGAATCGCTTTTATTTCGTCAACCTTATGAGCGTTGCTGCTTGCCAGTATAAATTTCATTTTTCGGGGCTTAGGATAAAAATTTCTTCAGCGCTGTCCAGAACTGCTTTTTCTTCTCCGAATCGTTTAATAACTCTTCAAACGTGTAGGTTGTCATGAGTGACAGCGTATCAGCAGACCATGGCTCATGAAGCGCAACCGACATAAGTCCCAGCATATCCGGCCGGACACCGCTAAAGACAACTTTCTCAGGCATAAACCGATCCTGCAGTTTGCTAAATGGTATGGTTTCGTTATGGGCGAGGTTCACCAGGGTAAACTGATCCGGCCCGAGCCCGAGGGCTCGTATTGTCTTCAGAAAGGCATCATTAGCGGCCGGGCTGAAAAACTCGTTCGATCCATCGTTTAGCAGATACAAAATCCCACGGGAGGATGCTCCCTTGTAGCGAATTTCCGCCACCTGAGCCTTTGGTTGAGGCGGTTCCTTCTCTTCAGGTTCACCGAAAGGAAATAAGACTTCTGTCATGAGTTCACGCAGCGCCAGTCCGTTCGCCGTATGTAAGGTAGCCATTGTTCAAACTTAACTAATTTGCCTTAGAAAACCAACGGGCTCGATCCAGCATCCAGATCAGCAGAAAAGAAAAGACCGTGCCGATAAAAGCTCCGGCAACCAGATCTTTTAAAAAATGCTGGGCAAGATAAATCCTGGAAAAAGCAACCGTAAGTCCCAACAGAAAAAGCCAGGGTTTGTTCCGCTGGGAAGGGAATAGGTAGGTCAGGCTCGCCATCAGCGAAAAAACGCAGGTGGTATGCCCGGAAGGAAAACTTAAGGAATTCTGCAGCACATAATCCTGAATGGTGTAAATGGGCTCCGCATGTTCAAAGAAAACATAAGGCCGGGGATGCATGAAGACATGTTTAAGCAGTTGTGTGACGGCACCGGTAAAGAGCATTGTGGAAACCAGAACCAGGCTATAAGAGCGGTTGATAAAAAGCAGGATGACAGCCAGTAATATCGTCAGGGGCCAGTCTCCCAGATGGGTCAGCCACATAAACAACTGATCTGCTGATGGATTATGCAGGCTATTAACAACCAGAAAAATCTCCGCCTGGGAGTAGATAAGCGAAAGAACAGTGCCCATTACGACGAATAGGGCTGTCAACATTAGAAAAACGGGAAACTGCTTTAAAAACTGGAGGTAAGACCTGCGGCCTTCTTCGCCTATATTTTCCATACCCAAACCTAGCACAATTTATCAGAAATCCTGACAGCTCCTTCGTATACTGGCTGTTAAAAAGCGTTAAATAGAAAAGCGTAAAGCTTGAATTCCATAAATTTAACTGTATTTTTGCAGGTGTGTATCGAAAATTTTATACGATGAAGAGATCTCTGTTTCTGTTATTTACAGGCCTGACCATGGCTTTTTCCTTGTCCCATGCCCAGGATGCCAAAGTAGTAGATCGTGTTGCGGCAGTCGTGGGAAACAGTGTTATCCTGCAGTCGGATATCGAAATGCAATATGCTCAGTATCTTTCCGAAGGCAATAATGCAAATCCGGATATTAAATGTTTTATCCTGGAAAGACTTTTAACCAATAAGTTACTGGCCCAGCAGGCTGTCATTGACTCCATCAGCGTAAGCGAGGATGAAGTAGACGATAACATCAACAACCGTTTACGTTACATGACTCAGCGGGCCGGTGGCCAGGAACGGCTTGAGCAGTTCCTTAACCGTTCACTTCTTCAGTACAAAGAGGAAATGCGACCGGATGTGAAAGAGCAGCTTATCGCGCAAAAGATGCAGGCTAAAATTACGGAGAAAACGGATATTACCCCCCTGGAGGTAAAGCGCTTTTTTGAAAGCCTGCCGAAAGATAGCCTGCCGAACTATGGTACGGAAGTAGAGATCGGAGAATTAGTGGTACACCCCAAACTGACGAAGGAAGAGAAACAGCCTTTTTACGACCGGGCAGAATCCATCCGTCGCGGCATTCTTGCAGGGGACGACTTCGGGACGATGGCCAGATTGTATTCACAGGATCCGGGATCCTCTTCTTCCGGTGGAGACCTCGGTTTCTTTGACCGTTCAGGTATGGTGAAGGAATTCTCGGCGGTAGCCTTCCGCTTGAAGCCGGGAGAAATCTCCCCGGTTTTCGAATCAGACTTTGGGTACCATTTCCTTCAGGTATTGGAAAAGAGGGGCGAACAGGTTCGTGCCCGGCATCTCCTGATCGGCATACAGCCTAATGAATCAAGCCTGGAAAGAGCTAAACTGCATATCGACAGTATCTATAACGATGTGGAGGCTAAGAAAATTCCATTCTCCAGCGCAGCTTCCCTGTATTCGGACGATGAAATGTCTAAATTTAACGGCGGGATGCTGCTGAATATGGAGAATCAGCGGAGCCGTACTACGCTGATCCCCGTAGATAAGTTGGACGCGGCAGATTTTGCGGCTATCGATACGTTGAAACCAGGAGAATTCTCCCGCCCTTTTGAATTTACGGATCAGCAAAGCGGAAAGAAAGCTTATCGCTTCGTTTATCTCAAATCCAGAACAGAGCCTCACGTCGCTTCGCTGGACCGGGATTATGCTAAGATCAAAGAAGAAGCCGAAGAAGATAAATTAAACCGCGTCGTCAGCACCTGGTTTGAAAACCGCCGTAAGTCTACCTACATCAAAATTGTTGAGGATTTCGCAACCTGCGGTGAGCTTAAAGACTGGGCAAACGCCAGCAGCAAAAGTTCCTCGGATATCGCTTCATCCAGTGAAGAAAGCTCCGCCGATTCGGGGGAATAGTGTTTAGAGGCAGGGGTGGTTATCGTTCTACGTAAAGATCGACAACCACCTTCCACAATTTGTCTTCCTGCAATTCCCAGATTCTTAAATAACCGTGTTTATCCGGATCCTTCCCATAATAAATAGACGCATCCCCATAGCTAAGGGCTAGTTCGCCGCTATAGGATCTGTCCACCTTATCCACACTACTGAGAATATTAATGTCGTTTTTTCGGACGAAATCAATAGCCTCCTGAGCACCGATAAGCGGCTCTGTTCTCGGAAAATAAAAACGACTGTAAGGAAGGAAAAATTCTTTGAAAGCGGTCGGATTATCCGCCTTCAACACCGTGGCAAAAAGCTGATCAGTACTAAAAATGATGTCCTCCCGTTGTTTGATGCGAGCCTGAGATCTTAACTTGGTGAAGTTACGGTCCGTCGGATTGTCAAACCGCTGCGTTAGTTTTTTCCCCGGCTTTGGATGTTCCATCCGCGCCTGATACGCCAGTTTCCACTCCCCTTTCTGATCTTTCTTCCAGACATGAACATACTGCCCGTAACGTCTGGTATTGCCCACAAATTGCCAGGAAACAGGTCCGGTAGTAAAGCCCCACTCGCCGCTCTTTGCAATTTTAGCATAAGAGGGTTTCCATTCCAGGACGTCCGGCAGGTTTGGCCGGTTTTTGAGGTATTGTTGAACCGCCTGCGGTGCGGGGCTGAAGATCAGCGAATGTTCGTCGCAGTAGCTTTGATAAGCGTTAAAGACCCCCCTTCCCGCCGCCTGGGTCGACAGGTTGTATTCGGCAGACAGGAGCTGATTCACCAGCTTGTCCTGCTGCGCCCATAAGGTGGAACAGGGCATCAATGCGACAAATATCAGCCAAAATATTTTTTTCATGTAGTCTTTTAACATCATTCTCTGGTCCAGACCGTACCCGATTTGCTGTCTTTCAGTTGCAGACCGATTTCCTGCAGACTATTGCGAATCAGGTCTGAGGTCGCGTAGTCTTTATTGTCTTTTGCCTCGTTCCTGAGGCGGATTACGACGTCCATCAAGGCGTCGAAATCATTGGAAGCCCGCTGCTCGTTCTTCAGACCAAGGATATCAAAGACAAAATCTTCCATCAGCATCTTAAGTTCCTGAAGCCCGGCTTCATCGATGGTCTGTTTCCCATCGTAGAGGCTGTTAATCAGTCTCACGCCTTCAAACAATTCAGCTATTAGCACCGGGCTATTGAAATCGTCGTCCATCGCTGCCTGGCAACGCTGACGAAGGGTTCCCGGGTCAACGGCTTCCGAGCGGCTGCCCGTCTTGATTTTCGGAAGCAGATCAATGGCATTCATCAGGCGTCTGAAGCCTTTCTCAGAAGCCTCCAGCGCTTCATTGGAAAAGTCCAGCGTACTGCGGTAATGCGCCTGCAGCATAAAAAAGCGAACGGACATCGGTGAATATCCTTTGTTCAGCAAGGGGTGATCCCCGGAAAACAACTGAAGCGGCAGAAAGCCGTTTCCGGCGGACTTCGACATACGTGCACCATTGACGGTCAGCATATTGGTATGCACCCAGAAGCGTGCCGGAGCAGTGTGATGACAAGCCTCCGACTGAGCGATTTCATTGGTATGGTGTGTGGCAGCCAGATCCATACCTCCGCCGTGAATATCAAATTTTGGACCGAGGTATTTAGAGCTCATAGCCGAGCATTCGATATGCCAACCCGGGAAGCCTACGCCCCAGGGAGAAGGCCAGCGCATGATGTGCTCGGGCTTCGCTTTGATCCACAAAGCAAAATCCAGCCGGCCTTTCTTTTCATCCTGTCCGCCCAGCTCGCGGGTATTGTTCAGCATATCTTCCAGCTGCCGGTTCGTCAGGATGGTATAATCGTATTCCTTACTGTATTTCTCTACGTCGAAATAAACCGTTCCGTTCGTTTCATAAGCATAGCCATTTTCCAGGATTTGCCTGATCATCCCGATCTGTTCCGATATATGCCCCGTTGCCGTCGGTTCTATACTTGGCGGCAGCGTATTAAACATACGCAATACCTCGTGAAAGCCCAGCGTATACTTTTGCACCACTTCCATGGGCTCCAGCTGTTCCAGCTTAGCCTTCTTTGCGAATTTATCGTCGCCCTCATCCCGGTCGCCCTCCAGGTGTCCGGCATCAGTAATATTGCGTACGTAGCGGACCTTATAACCCAGGTATTTAAGATAGCGGAATAACAGATCGAACGAGACGAAGGTCCGGCAGTTCCCCAGGTGCACGTCGCTGTAAACGGTAGGGCCACAAACGTAAAGACCTACCATAGGCGGACTGAGCGGCTCAAACGGCTCTTTTTTTCTGCTTAGTGTATTATAAATAACCAGGTTATTATCCATGACTGCGAAGTTACTATTTTTCATCTACAAGCTGATGTCCGCCCAGATTGGAAAATGGTCGGACAGCTTTTTCTTGACGATGCCGTAACCCATTATGGAAAAGTCTTCGGAAGACAGAATGTAATCGATCTGAAAGTTCGGGAAATCTCCGTTATAGGTGATGCCCCATCCCCAGGCACGCTGACGAAAGCTGTTGTTCAACCCGCCGGCAATAGATTGAACAGCGAAAGACGCAGGCGTGTCGTTAAAATCGCCGGTGACAACAAAAGGCTTGCGACAGCGTTCCAGCTCGCGCTTAAGGTTCGAGGCCTGTATACTCCTTAAATGAAAAGCGCGCTTTAATTTTGAGCCGATCCGGCGTCCGGCTTTCAGGTCATCGTCCAGATTTGACGCATTCATTTTATTGATGTAAGCATAATCCTCCGGGGTGAAGCCAATCGACTGAAGGTGGACGTTATATACCCGGAAGGCACGGGTCGGAGTTTTAATATCGGCATAAACCATGCGGTTCAGGCTGCTTTGACGTTCCCGATCTTTTATAACCCCGGTCCCCTGTATGGGGAACCGGGAAAGGATCATCATCCCATAGGCTTCATACTCATTTTGAATAACAGGCTGAAAATAGCTGTACTTTAAACCTAGCTCTCCCGGTATCTTCTTAGCGATGTCGAACTCGCCTTTTTTTCTCGTAAAGAACTCCTGCAGACAGACCACATCCGGATTCAGCTCCCGGATCAGCTGTACGACCGAGTCCCGGGTTACCGGAGCAGGCTTGCCATCAAGGGCGCGAAACAGATGAACATTGTAGGAGAGCACCCGCAAACTGGAATCCTGCACTCTTTCTACAGAGCTGTTACGGCTTCCGGGATTCATGCCAAAATGGTTTTTAAGCGTACCGATACCTAAGACAATGGCAAGGAATGACCATATAGCGTGTCTGGATCTTTTAAACAACCAGATCAGCACAAACAGGATATTAAAGCCGAGCAATAAACTATAGCCAATTCCCAGGAAGGCGATCGGCCAGAAATAAAGGGGGTTAATTACCGAAGAGAGGTAGCTCAGTAACAGCAATACTATGAAGCCCGAATTGATCAGCAGGAGCATCCCGACCCCCCATCCCTTCTTTTTGTATCCAGGCTTCCGTTTACGCATTCAACATCTATTTAGGACGGATCTTTACTCCGGCTGGCGTTGAAAAGGGCTTCCTTTTCATGCTTGCTCAGGCTGGCGTAGCCAGACTGGGAAATTTTATCCAGGATGCTGTCGATGTATTCCTGATTAGGCGCATGAGTCGTGCGGTTATTGGGTGCTTTAGGATTTCTGATCACCGTCATCTTACGCCTTTTTCTCTCCAGTACCTTGCTCCAGTCATGCCCTTTTCGCAACTGAATGACAAACAAAAAGCCTAACAGTGCGCCACCCAGATGGGCCAGGCTTCCGCCGATGTTCGCGCCCGAAAGGCCGAGCACATTCAGCACAATAAATACCAGGGCCAGATATTTCAGGCGTACATTTCCGAAAAATAACAGCCGAATGGTATAGTCGGGCAACAGCGTTGCCGCGGCTACGACAATAGCATAGACGCTGCCGGATGAACCAATCAGCCAGGCGCCTGGTTGTCTGAAGGCCGGCACAATATTATACAAAATCAGAAATATAGCCGCCCCGCTCAATCCGCCCGCAAGGTAGGTAAAGATGAATTGACGCTTGTTCAGGAAATCCAGGAAGATCATACCCAACCAGTATAGCCAGAGCATGTTGAACAGCAGATGAAACAAATCCTCCTGGGTGAACATGTAAGTAACCAAGGTCCAGGGTCTGAATAGCAATATCCCCGGGTCTGCCGGAACGGCAAGGTAAGGGGTTATCAGGGAGCGCAATTCAATACCGGCGAAGAAGCCGACCAACCCGACCAGATTAATGAACAGGAACAGCAGAACATTGATGGCGATAAAAAGGTTGAGCGGATTCCCCGACTTGAAAGCCTTAAAATATAATTCGCCCAAAAAAGACTTTTTCATACCTGTCTGCATTTGCTTCTCTTTGTGTTTTACTGCTTCACATCCAGCCAGTAGGCCGGCGAATGTGCCATAATTTTAATAAAAGAAATCCAAAAATCGCGCCACCCAGGTGAGCGAAATGGGCAACGGAGTCCCCCTGAAAACGGGAAACGCCCATAAATAACTCGATCAATATATAGATCGGAATAAAATATTTAGCCTTTACCGGTACGGGAATGAACATCAGGAAAAGTTCCGTATTTGGAAAAAGGTATCCAAAAGCCACCAGGAGACCGAAAATAGCACCGGATGCACCGACCATAGGGGTGTTATAAATTGCCACCAGCTTCGAAAGATCATCCTGTGTGATACCAGGCTGATTGGTATACACCATTCCTTTTTGCATATCGAAATCCAATACGTGGCTGGCAGCAGGGGTACCTACCAGTCCGTAAACTTCCCAGGCCTGGATGCCAAATTGCAGAACCAGCGCTCCCAACCCGGTAATCAGGTAGAAATTGATAAAGCGCTTGGGTCCCATAATCTGCTCCAGTACCGGCCCGAACATGAACAAGGCGAACATGTTGAAGAAAATATGCGCGAAACCTCCATGCATAAACATATACGTAAACACCTGCCACCAGTGGAAGAACGGGGAGTCCGGATAAAAAACCCCGAATAGCCGACCCGCACCGGGAAAGATCATCGTCCCGATGAAACATACAACATTAAAGATCAGCAGGTTCTTGATAATGGGGGGTAAACCTCCGAAAGGCGAGGTGGGTGTTCTGTACATAGTTCTTTAAGTATTCGCGAAAGTCCTAACGTTCAAATTTTTCCATCAGGTCCTTTAAAGTAAAGGTAATGATAATCGGCTTACCGCTCAAAGAAATATTGGGCGACGTGCAGGCGAACAGCTGATCGATAAGATTTACAAGCTCTTCCTTGCTTAAGGCCGTTCCGCTTTTGATGGATGCATTTTTCGCCAGACTTCGCGCAAGGTTTTCCCTTCTGCTGATTTTCAGCGTGGATTGATTGTTCTTATATGATTCAAGCAATCGCTCTAATACGGCAGATTCACTTATGCCGGCGCCGATGTCGGCGGGAATTCCTTCCACCACAAACGTATCCCGACCGAAAGGACGTACCTGAAAGCCCAGATTCTGAATGTCCGGCATCAGCTCTTCGAGAAGGGAGAAATCCGACGGACTGACCTGCAATGTCTGCGGGAAGAGGCTCTGCTGACTGGCTCCCTGATGATTGATCAGCTGGGCTTCAAAGCGTTCAAAAAGAATTCGCTCATGCGCGGCCTGCTGATCTATTAAAATAAAGCCCGAGCGAATCTGAGACAAAATAAATCGGTTATGAATCTGAAAGATCAGCCGTCCTTCCGGTGCTTCAAAATTAGCTTCAGTCGTTCTCTCCTCTGTGTTCCGGCGCTCCTGATGCAATTCCATCTGTTTTTCACCTTCAACCTCACTGGCAATTTTATACAAGCTTTCCCAGTTAGACGGGATACCCGGGTTTCCTCCCGAGCGGGCAGTCCTGGTCTTATCTCCAGCCGTATCAAAAGGATTAAAGCCGGGATTGAAGCTGATGGTAGGCGGAACAATCTCCTCTTCCTTTATCGGAGACAGCATATTACTGAAGCCTGTCTCCTGATCAAAATCCAGTGTTGGCGTAATGTTATAACGACCCAGTGAACGCTTTACTGCAGAGCGAATAATGGCGTAAATCGATCGCTCATCCTGATATTTGATCTCCGTTTTCGTAGGGTGGACGTTAATGTCAATCTGAGCCGGATCGATGTCGATAAACAATACGTAGAGCGGGAAAGTATCCGCCGGCAGCAATTCTTCATAGGCATTCAGTACCGCGTGATTCAGGTAAGGATCTTTAATGAAGCGGTTGTTCACGAAGAAATACTGTTCGCCCCTGGTACGTTTAGCGAATTCCGGCTTTCCAATGAAGCCTTTGAGCTTCATAATCGTTGTATCTTCCTCTACGGGCACCAGTCTCTGGTTGTAGTTTTTCCCGAAAAGGTGAATAATACGTTGCTTCAGCCCTTCATTCGTGAGCCGAAACAGCTCATTACCATCAGAATGGAAACTGAAAGAAATGTCCGGATGCGCCAGGGCTATGCGTTGAAATTCCTCAATAACGTGCCGCATTTCAACGCCGTTACTCTTCAGGAACTGCCTCCTGGCCGGTATGTTGAAAAAGAGGTTTTTTACCGCAACACTGGTTCCGGGAGCTACAGCTACAGGTTCCGTGTCCGTGATTTTTGAGCCTTCAATCTGTATATAGGTTCCGAGCTCATCTTCGTGCCGTTTTGTCTTCAGGTCGACATGGGCGATAGCGGCGATAGAGGCCATCGCCTCACCACGGAAGCCCATCGTACGGATGGAAAACAAATCGGTAGCCTGACGTATCTTAGAGGTTGCATGGCGCTCAAAACACATCCTCGCATCGGTTTCACTCATTCCACAGCCGTTATCAATGACCTGAAGGAGTGTTTTCCCAGCATCGCGGACAATCAGTTGTATTTTGTCCGCACCGGCATCAATAGCGTTTTCAATTAATTCTTTGACGGCCGACGCCGGTCTCTGCACCACTTCTCCCGCCGCAATCTGATTTGCAACCGCGTCTGGCAGCAACTGAATAATGTCTGACATACGACGCGAAGTTACGAAAGACTGGCGAGTACTTCCCTGAAACCCTCGATGTCTTCAATGGTTGTATCAAAAGAACACATCAGCCTGACTTCACCCGACTCTTCCCGCCATTTATAAAAAGGAAATTTCTCCTGTAATGGAGCGATCCAGTCTTCGGGAAGAACGGCAAAAACGGCGTTTGCTTCAACGGGCTTCGTAATCCTGATCTGCGGGTACGCTTCCAGCACTGACTTTAACTGGCGAGTCCGTTCAAGCGTTTGCTCGGCGTAACCCCGGTAACAATCATCTTTCAGTAAAGCCAGAAACTGAGCAGCAATAAAGCGATTCTTAGAAGCCAGCTGCATACTGCGCTTATGATGAAAGGGAGCTTTTTTGTATAACGCTTCATTGAAAACAAGCACCGCTTCACCGTATAGCATACCCGCTTTGGTTCCGCCAAGAGACAACACATCTACCTGTGCAGCTTCAATGATTTCCGCCAGGTTCTGGCCTGATGCTACGGAGCCCAGCAACATTCGCGATCCGTCCATATGCACCAGCAGTCCATTGTTTTTGGCAAAAGTTCCTATTGCTTTCAGTTCCTCCAAGGTATAGAGCGTGCCATACTCTGTAGGCTGAGTCAGGCTGATCACCTGAACTTGTGGATGATGCTTATCGCCAATTCGTTCCAGTTTTTCCGAGACGGAGTCTACCTCAACTTTTCCCTGGTCATTCGCCTTGACCGGCATCAGCCTGCATCCCGTAAAAGCTTCCGGTGCGGTGGATTCGTCCACATAGATGTGAGCGACATCCGAACAGATAACTGCCGCGTAAGGTTCAGCAAGCATCCCCAGGCCCAGCACGTTTGCACCCGTTCCGTTGAAGGTCAGGAATACGTTCAGTTCTTTATTGAAGAGACGTTCCAATTCCGTTTTGAGCATTTTATTCCAGTTATCCTCTCCATAAGAACGGGCGTGAAGACTGTTGGCTTCACCGATAGCACTGATAACCTCGGTCACAGCTCCTGCGTAATTGTCACTGGCGAATGATTTCATATGTACAAAGATACAATTTGGTGCAAAACAAAGACCGGTCTGTTGGGGCAGACCGGTCTTCACAAATTAACAATTAAAATCTTCAGCTCTAAGTTTGCTTTATCATTGGCGCATCCCTGCGTGCTGCACTTTTAAAACTTAAAGTACTCATTTAAAACACCCTTAAAGTATTAACCTTTAACATGAGTAAATTTACGAAATTTAACAGTCAACTGTAATTTAGTTTTCAACAACAAACAAGGTTTTCAACATTGTTTTGTTGAAAACCTTGTATATCAGTTCGGTAGAATTTATTCGCCGAACTATTTATCGATCGAATTCAGTACCCGCTTCATGAATTTATTCAGCGCGTCTTTACGATCTATCTTTTCCTCCCGCACAAGTTTATTTACTTCCAGAGCGCCGTACATATTTGAAATAAGCTCACCGATTACATCCAGTTCCTCATCCTTTAGGGAGGGGACTTCAATGAGCGATTCCAGCGTCTCAATGGTCTCGATGAGGTAATCCTCATCGTTATCCTCAATAAACTGGGAAAGATGCTTAATTACTGGTAACTTCATTTACTAACTGACTTAAAGCATCCAATTTATTTGTTTGTACCTGTCCGATCAATTTGCCTCCTTTAAAAGTAGCAAAGGTCGGCAAGTTATTTACATTCGCCAGTTTCCTGGACTCCGGAAAATTCTCCGCGTCTGCAATAACGAAAGGCACCTGGTCATGCTCGCCTGCCAGCTTCTTAAATTTTGGCTTCATGATGCGGCAATTGCCGCACCATGAAGCAGAATATTGCACGACTACCGTATCATTAGATGAAACGATTTCAGCTAAATTATCCTGATTCAGTTCTTGTAACATAGTTCTAAAATTTAGTGGGTCGCCAGGTAGCTCGCAACGCCATCGCGATTTGCATTCATCGCTTCTTTACCTTCTTCCCAGTTCGCTGGACAAACTTCTCCGAATTTCTGAACGTGTGCATAGGCATCGATCAGACGGAGGTATTCTTTCACGTTACGACCAAGAGGCATATCATTTACGCTCTCGTGGAAAACCTTTCCGTCTTCGTCAACCAGATAGGTAGCCCGGTAAGAGACATTTGATCCTTCGATCATCAACG
Organism: Olivibacter sp.; assembly: GCA_048595275.1. Taxonomy (GTDB): domain Bacteria; phylum Bacteroidota; class Bacteroidia; order Sphingobacteriales; family Sphingobacteriaceae; genus Olivibacter. The sequence goes on from JBMDWN010000046.1 coordinate 23,756, forward strand.
AATCCAGCTCCTCATTGTATTCTGCTTTCTGAACATCCAGAATGCCCAGAACGTTAGAAAGATTGCGTGTGGTGTCAGCCAGAATCGGGTACGTTACCCCTTCGATGCCGCCGTTATCTTTAGAAGTATTCAACCAGGCAAAATGCACCTCGTTGGTATCGCAAGAAGCGCCAACGACAATTGTATTGCGTTTTTCAAACTCAGGAAGGGCTTCCTGGAAAGCGTGTAATTCTGTCGGGCAAACAAAAGTGAAATCTTTGGGATACCAGAAAAGAATTACTTTCTTTCCTTTTTGAGTAGCTTCTTCAAAAATGTTCAGCTTTAAATCGTCGCCCATATGGTCGATAGCATCTACTGTAATGTTCGGGAATTTCTTTCCTACAAAGCTCATAGCGTTCTTTAATTTTTTTGTTTCGGCTACAAATATAAGGCTTTGCGCCCGTCTGACTAATCTAAAATTCCTATACATATATAGACGGAAACTATAGTAAGCAGAGCAAGAAATCAACATCCTTAATGTAGCTCTTTCGTGCGTTACACTGTATTTTGTCGTATTATTGCAAATATTAGGCAGGAGTTGTAGTTTTGCCGACAGAATTACCGGCCCTGTAGTTCAACGGATAGAATAGAAGTTTCCTAAACTTTAGATATGGGTTCGATTCCCGTCGGGGCTACCACAAAGGTCTGGAAAATCCAGACCTTTTTTTATTCTGTAGTGAGCACTACCTCCCCTCCGCTGTTAAACAGTTCATGGGGAATGTAATATCGATCCGCTTTCTTTCCATTCACCTGCAGACCGGTCAATTTCCGACCACGTTTGGGATTGAGCACGCGAAGCTCTTTGCCGTTAGGCAGAGTCCAACTCACCTCATCGAACAAAGGAACGGTAACCAGGTATTCCGGATCGGTCGCCGAAAAAGTATATAAGCCCAGTGAGGTAAACACATACCAGGCAGAGAGTTCTCCGGCGTCGTCCATTCCGCACAAGGCGAGTTTGTTATCGCCGATGCCGTACAGGTTATTCATAATGTAATCCAGCCAATGCTGTGTTTTTTCCGGCTTGTTGATGAAATAATAAGAAAAAGGTGCTTCATGATCCGGCTGATTACCATGGCAGTACTGCCCGATCATGGATTCTACATTACGGGCAATGTAAGTCGGGTTCCAGGGCACCTGGAACAAAGAGTCCAGTTTCTTTTCAAAAGGCTCCGCTCCACCGTAAAGTTCAATCAGCCCCGGCATATCATGCGGAACATAAAAAGACAGTTGCCAGGCATTTCCTTCCCGGAACATGTATTCATAATAGGGGTATTCCGGATTAAAATTGGGCATCCAGGTTCCGTCCGCCAGGCGACCGCGCATGAAATTAGTTGAGGAGTCAAAAACATTCCTATAGTTTTTTGAACGTTTCATTAATTCCGTGTATCGTGCATCGTCGCCCAAAGCCTTGGCCAGCTGAGCCAGTGAATAATCGTCGTAAGCATACTCCAGTGTTTTGGAAACTCCGGCCCGGCCCTTAGTCTCCACATGCGGGGACTTGACCTCGGGATCTGAAATAAACCCTTTCTCGAGGTATTCATTCAGGTGCGGTCTTGCTCTCCCTTCCACTGTAGCGTTCCTCAGCAGCAAATTAAAGGTAGCCTGTACATCAAAGTCGGTAATGCCGCGCAGGTAGGCTCCGGTGATGGATGAAGCCCCGTGATCTCCGTGAAAAAAGGTCGGGATGAAGCCCGTCTTTTCACCTTTTTCTTTCATCGATTTAATTACATCCAGCGTCACATCAGGCGAAAGCATGGATAAGAGAACATCCTTGTTCCGATACGTATCCCAAAGGGAAGGTTCCGTATAATATCGGAAATCTGAACGTACTACTTCCCCTTTAGCGTCACGAAACTGTCCGTTCACATCGCTTCGGAGCGCCGGCCATAACAAGGAACGGTAAAGGCTCGAATACATCAACGTTTTCTGCTTATCCGTTCCTCCTTTCACCTGGACCGTCGCCAACTTCTTTTCCCATTCTGCTTCTGCCTGCTTGCGAATCTCTTCGAAGCTTCTATTCCCGATCTCTTTCGAAAGGTTTTCTTTCGCATTTTCCACACTGACGAAGGACAAGCCGATCTTCATCTCGACGTTTTTCTTTGCGCCATCCTTTAGACTGACAAGGGCATAGCCGTCTTTTTGTCCCTCTTTCTCTTTTTCCAGCTTCTGTATCGGCTGACTGAATTCAGCATAGAAATAAACATTCTCACCGCTTTGGAAACCGGAAACGGCCCGCGACCCCTCTTGTTTTATGTTCCAATCCGACACGCCGCTCAGCGCTCTGGACAAATCGAACAACACTTTTCGGTCGCGATTATTTTTAAACTCATAGCGATGAAAACCACTCCTCAAGGTCGAGGTCAGGCTCACCAGGATATCATCCTCCAGCAGCCGGACCTGATAAAATCCGGGAGAAGCTTTTTCTTCCTCATGCGAAAAGCGGGAACTGAAATGCTGCTCGGTGTTCGACAGCGGCATCACGGGAATATTTCCGAGGTTCCAATGTCCTTTATTCGTATGGCTAAAGCCTACAATCGTAGAATCTTCATATTCGTATCCGGCACCAGAGGGCTGATATTTCGTCATCGGACTCAGTTGCACCATGGCGTTCGGCAGGGAAGACCCGGGAAAAGTGAGGCCAGACCATGCCCGCCAGTCGGCAGGAAGTTCATATCCTAAAATTTTCGGATCGGTCAAAGCTTCCGTTCCTATAAAAGGGTTTACATACCGGCTCAGGTGGCTTTCCTGCGCGTTACCCGAGTGGCAGAAAGAGTTGGCCGTGAGAACGAGGAAAAGAAATACAGTAGTTTTAGTCATCTGGAAAAGGCAAAATTTTGATTAGTAAAAAAGCCGGACCTATAGTCCGGCTCTAATATACACATCTAAAATGTTTTAGCAAATCCTCCGTCAGGCGCTTAACGGATAATGCTGCCTGGCTTCATTGAAGTTTGCGGAGCTACAAAATCCAGGCGGCCATCGGCATCTTCTGCCATCAGGATCATCCCCTGGGAGTCGATTCCGCGGATGTTTCGTGGCTTAAGGTTTACCAGAACGGACACCTGCTTTCCGATGATTTCTTCCGGTTCGAAAAACTCAGCAATGCCAGAGACTACTGTTCTTTTATCTATCCCGGTATCTATAGTCATTTTTAACAATTTTTTGGTCTTGGCCACTTTTTCCGCTGTCAGGATACGGCCAGTACGGATATCAAGCGGACTGAATTCATCGAAGCTGATGTTCGCTTTGGCCGGCTCTGCCGTTGCCAGATCGGCCAGGTTTTTCGCTTTCGCTGCCGCCAGCTTTTCCAGCTGCGCTTCTACCTGTTCATCGCTGATCTTTTCAAACAAGAGCTGGCTCTGTCCTAGCTGATGGTCGACTACCAGCAGATCCGTTTCTCCCGCATCTTCCCAGCCTTGCCTGTCCAGCTGCAACATGTCAAAAAGTTTTTTAGCCGTATACGGAAGAAAAGGCTGCGCTAAAATTGCCAGGTTCGCCGCCAGCTGGAGCCCGATATTGAGGACCGTTTTTACGCGTTCCTCATCCGTTTTAATCGCTTTCCAGGGTTCTTCATCCGCCAGGTATTTATTCCCTAAGCGGGCAACGTTCATGAACTGGGACAGAGCTTCCCGGAATCGGAAATGTTCCAGCGAGCTGGCAATGGCAGCGGGATAACGTTTTAACTCCGAAAGAACGAACTCATCGCGTTCATTCATAGCGGTGGCTGGCATAACCTTTCCACTAAAATATTTATGCGACAACACCAAAACCCGGTTAATGAAATTACCGAAGATTGCCACCAGCTCATTGTTCACACGAGCCTGAAAATCCTTCCAGGTGAACTCGCTGTCCGATGTCTCCGGAAGAATGGAATTGATCACATAACGGAGCTCGTCCTGTTTTCCGGGAAATTCCTGTAGATATTCATGCAACCACACGGCGTGGTTGCGGGAAGTCGACAGCTTATCGCCTTCCAGGTTTAAAAATTCGTTGGCCGGGATGTTCTCGGGAAGGATGTACTCGCCATGTGCCTGTAAGATCGACGGAAAAATAATGCAATGAAAGACAATGTTGTCTTTTCCGATAAAGTGGATCAGGCAGGAATCATCCGCCGGATCCGCCTGCTTTTTCCAGAATTTTTCCCAGTCTTTTCCCGTATCCAGTCCCCATTGTTTCGTCGCAGAAATATAGCCGATCGGCGCATCCAGCCATACATAGAGCTTCTTTCCGGCCGCCTCATCCAGCGGTACATCCACCCCCCAGTCCAGATCACGCGTCATGGAGCGGGCCTGCAAACCGGACTTTAACCAAGAGCTGCACTGTCCGTACACATTCGACTTCAGGATGTCTTTTTTCCCTTCCAGCAGCCAGCTTTCCAGCCAGCTTTGG
>JBMDWN010000047.1:0-3818 GCA_048595275.1 Olivibacter sp.
GCCCTGTTAAAGCTTTGCGAAAGCTTTGTTATTTCAGAAGTTGATTCTAATCAAGTTAGACCCTTTCACAAATTTGGACTAATACAAAGCAGCTGTTAATTTTACCACATGAGATTTAAACAGATAACGCTGATTGATCGATGCGGTCTAGTGGAGAAAGAAATGATGCGTTTAGCAGCCTATTCAGAAAACAAACTTTGCGTTTACGATACGGACCCGGCAGACGATGAGGAAGTATTAAGACGCATAGGATCATCCGATTGCATTCTCACCAGCTGGAGGACAAAAGTAAACGCAGGGGTCCTTGAACAGGCATCTTCATTGAAATATGTGGGGATGTGTTGTAGCCTGTACGATGAAGACTCGGCTAACGTGGATATCGCCACTGCGAAAAAGCAGGGTATAGCGGTGAAGGGTGTCCGGGATTACGGAGATTACGGTACGGTTGAATTTGTTTTCTCGACGCTGATTTCCCTGTTCAAAGGCTACGGGCAATATCAATGGCGTGAACTTCCCCAGGAACTTCACGGCAAGTCAATCGGTATCGTCGGCATGGGTACACTTGGGACGATGGTGGCCTCTCTTGCACAACAGTTCGGCATGGAAGTCAGTTATTTCAGCAGGAGCCGGAAATTAGATCTGGAAAGGAAAGGCGTCAGTTACAGTCCGATCGAAGAGCTTGTTGCAGAATGTGACATCGTTACGACGCATTTACCACGAAACGCAAAACCACTAACGCCGGAGGTGATGGCGAAAAAGAAGATAAATTCCGTGCTGATCAATACCTCAATAGGACCGACCTTCAATGAAAATGCATTTTTTGACTGGCTTCGCCGGGACGATAAATCCTTTGCAGTTTTTGACAGGGAAGGGGCCGGAAAGTTGGCTGAAAGTCTTGAAAAGACGGATCGGGTGCTAATGTATCCCGGTAGTTCGGGCTTTACGGCGGAAGCCATGCAACGACTATCGGAGAAGGTAATTTTAAATATACAGGAATACCTAAACACCCGAACAAAGTACGATTAAGGTACGAGCACAGCACGACACCTTTGCGCTACAGTGCTATATGCCAGCTGGCTATTTTTCCCAAGTATCGCCCGCATAAATTCAAAATTCATGCGGGCGAAGGGGGTTGAGCCCGATAAATGAAGTTAAAAGGCTCTCTCGTATTGCTTCGGAACTTGTGGGGCGCTGTGAAGTACGTCCGCTGCATGAAGCGGGAAATATGGGTTTTTCAACAAGGCCCTGCCCAGGATCACAAAGTCTGCATCGCCATTAACAAGAATCGTTTCAGCCTGTTCTGCGCTGTTGATCAGCCCTACAGTACCTATACAAATCTTCTCGCCCAGCTTTTGCTTTATTTTGCTTGCCAAAGGTACCTGGTAGCCAGCGCCAACGGGAATGGAAGCGTCCGCTACGTTACCACCGCTTGAAACGTCGATCAGGTCGACGCCTGCATCGGCGAGCTTTTCTGTCAGCCATACAGAATCGTCTATCGTCCAGCCCTCGTCTGTCCACTCGGTTCCGGAAATGCGGACCGAGATTGGGAGGCTCTCCGGCCACACTTCCCGGACGTCGGCGAGAACCTCAAGGAGAAGCCTGGACCGGTTTTCGATCGTTCCACCGTAAGCATCGCGCCGTTTATTGCTGATCGGGGAGAGAAATTCATGCAACAGATAGCCGTGAGCGGAATGAATTTCAATTAGCTGAAACCCTGCCTTCAGCGCGCGTCCGGCAGCAGCTTTGAAAGCGCTTCTGATCGACCGGATGTCATCCGAAGACATTTCTCTGGGTGTGGGATGACGGGCGGTGAAGGGAATGGGTGAGGGCGCGATCAACTCCCAGCCGCCCTCTTCTTCCTTCAATATTTTACTGTCACCTCCCGAGGCCCAGGTACTTCCCTTCCGGCCGGCGTGAGCCAGCTGTATACCGGCGACTGCTCCATTTTCCTTCAGAAAAGCGGCAATGCGCTGAAGGCCGTCGATGTGTTCATCTTTATAAATGCCCAGATCGCCCGTAGCAATTCTGCCATCAGGGCGAACGGCCGAAGCCTCCAGTATAACGGCACCGGAACCTCCCATAGCCCTTGTTCCATAGTGTACCAGGTGCCATTCGCTGGCAAATCCATCCTTTGATGAATACATGCACATGGGTGATGTGATGATACGATTCCTGAAATGAACTGATTTTATATCAATTGGTGTGAATAATTTTGCCATAAATCTTGTAATATCTACTCAATATTTTAATAAAGACTTGAATATAGCCTCTTATTTGTCATTTATTTGAAATATTGCACAGGATATGGTTTTACTTCGTTGCAATTTTGTCATAAAGCGCCAAAAGTTATCAAATGGCAAAAGTCGAATTCGTCGTATCGGATATATTTGAGCCATGCGTTCTATTATAGCGGTATTAGCCCTATCCCTTCTCTTTCATCCGGCTCAAAGTCAATGGTTGCGTAAGCCGATCAACTGGATGATTTACCATTCGATCATTGATACCGTTTCTCCCGGGCAGCCAAGTTTTCGTCTGTATCCGACCCTTGCCTATTCACCTGAAACAAATTTGGAGATCGGTGTTTCTTCTCTTCTGATCTATAACGCAAAGCGTGACACGGCTAACCGATTAAGCGAGATCAGTGCCTTTAGTTTCGTAACCTTCGAAAATCAATACGGAATCTGGCTGGACAACGCCCTGTATACGGATAAGGAAAAGTGGCTGATTCTGGGCCGGACACGCTTCCAGCGTTTTCCATTACTGTATTTCGGAATTGGACCCAATAGCTCGGGAGATAATCCGGCCAGAATTGACGCCAATTACCTGTTGGTCCGGCAACGTTTTCTACGGCGGTTAGCACCGAACGTCTTCTTGGGCCCGGAATTTGACTATCAGAACCTTTATAACGCGCGCTTCGTGGAAGCGGAGGAGCCTCATCATCTCCAGCCGCCGCCTGGAGCAGGGGGGAGCCAAAACCTGGGAGTGGGCGGAGCATTGGTATACGATAGTCGCTATAATCCACTAAACGTTCGTAAAGGTTATTTCGCCGAACTGGGCTTTTTACATTATCCTTCATTGTTGGGCAGCGATTTTCATTTCTCCGGAATGAATATGGACGTACGGGGTTATCATCCGGTAGGTCGTCGTAATGTGTTGGCCTGGCAGTTTGTCGGGAATTTTTTCAGCGGAGAGGTTCCTTTTAACCAGATGGCTCTGGTTGGCGGAGAGACGATGATGCGTGGTTATTATTACGGTCGCTACCGGGATAGAAATATGCTGGCTGCGCAGGTAGAGTTCCGTATGTTGCCTTTTCCGTTCAGCAAGCGTCTGGGAGGCACGTTTTTTCTGGGTAGCGCCAATGTCGCCCCTCATGTGCGGGATTTCCGGATGGGGAATTTTCGCTTTGCAGGTGGCGCCGGCTTTCGTTATCTCCTGTTTCCGAAAAAAGATATTTTTGTGCGCGTGGATTTGGCGTTCACGCGTGAAGGATCAGGATTTTATTTCTTCACCGGCGAAGCCTTTTGAGGGGTGGGGCCGAAGTGATTTCTACTGGTTAAAGATTGAGCTTGTCGCGTATGGAGTCCAAAAAGGACCGTCCGGACTTAAGGCGTGTTTCCGTTTTGCCGGTTAAGATGAAGGTATAACTTCCGTTGAAACTCTTTCGAAGTTCCTGAACGAAATTCTGGTTGATGATCACCGCGCGATGGATCTGAAGGAACTGTGCCGGCAGTTTTATGGCCAGGGTGCTCAGTGACTGATCGACCAGGTAGCTTTTCCCTTCTCTGGTATGCAGGGTCACGTATTTATCCTGAGCTGCC
>JBMDWN010000048.1:0-6938 GCA_048595275.1 Olivibacter sp.
ACCATTAACGGAGACACGAGCCATCGCCGCGAGGTCTCCGAGATCCACGATTAGACGACTTTTATCATCAGGTGCTGGAATATCAAATTGCCGTTCATAATGCACGGTGCCGGCGTAGTGTTGCAGTGCCTTATTATCAGACTCATTCAGCCAGCCCGTACCCTGCTGGGTCACGGGAGCAATAGCCTGACCGGCTAAGGTGTCAAAATACAACCGCCATTCTCCCTCATTCAGATTTTGCTCTTTCGTTATCTGAAGGCGATTGCTGCCTTCCGCCTTCTTTTTTCCATCGCCATCGTTCCTAAAAATCACAAAAAGACTTTCAAAAGGAGCCAGTTCGAGCGGTACCAGAATTCCTGCTTCATCCATTTGAAATTCCGGAAGAGGTTTGACCGAGCCGTCGATGGCGTTCCAGGCTTCGGGTTCTTTTCCGCTCACGCGGAAGCGAGGATTGATGTTAATGGTCGAATCCGCCTGATTGGATATAAAATAAATTTCTCCGTCTGGTAGCGTTCGGTGAATGAATAAAGTAGGATCCGTTGCTTCCATCTGCACATCCGGAGGCAAGTTGAGTGCCTCGAAAATAGTTTCCAAATCGACGCCTTCATATATCTTACCTTTTCCTATTTTCCTGGTGGTCACTTGTTTTCCATCTACATCCGCCCAGAGCTCGGCAGACAGCTTCTGAATTTCCTGATCAGCTTTACCGTAATTTTCCAGGCTCGGCGAGCGCTTCGGCCTTGGGCCTAGAACGATCGCTCCTGCTTCTACCAATTCTTTAAGCTTCCGAAGAACAGCTGGCCTCATCGTTTCCAATTGCGGAAGCACGAGTACCCGGTAGCTCAGCCCATCAGGCAAGGTTAGTCGGCCATCCTTCACCTGCACACGGTTTAGCAAGACTTCTGCATTGATATAATCAAAATCATAGCCTTTGGGTAAGGCGGGATCCTGCACACCCGTCATTTTAGGCGCATCCTCGCCGATAAAATAGGCTACGTCAGCCACGTAAGTCCCCTGTTGGAGTAAAAAATTCGCCCGTTTCAGATAGCTGGTGAAATCTCCCATAAAATCGAACCAGGTGTTAAATCGGTTGAACTCATTTCCAAACCAGGCATTCACTCCCGGTAGCCGATCCTCATAGGGTTGCTGAATGTAAACATGAAGGAGGGTATTATTGATTCCTTCCGTAAAAAAGCGATCTCCCCGTTGCTTCATCATCGCCGGATACCGGCCAAAAGTATTGCCAGCAGCAGTAAAGGATTCTGCAGAGACTTTGCGTTTACCGTAGATATGCGCCGATGAAGAAGCGGCTCTGTTCTCAATATCACCCAATTCGCCCTCGCTCCAGAACTCTCCGCCGATCTCATCGGATTGCCCACCATACTGCAGAAACTCTCCGGGGAAACCCCAATGGCCATAGTTCTCAAGCCAAATGGTCAGCCCGTGCTTATGACTGATGTCCCTCAGACCGCCTACATACTCATAGGCTACCCGGTCGGCAACCAAACGTCGCAGGTCCCAGAGAAAACGATCAGACTGATCCTGGCTTCCGATCACATGACCATAGAGGACGGGTATGTAAGGCGTAGGGTCGTATTGATAACGCTCTTTAAAAATACGGATAAAATCGTCTGTCCAGTTTTGCCCACCCTTTTCGTAACTATCTTGAACCGCGACTTTAAAAGTCCGCCGGTGCTCTGCAGGAACACGCCGCATAATTTCCCCTAAAAATGCATCGAAGTGACCCGCCAGATGTTCGTGATTAATTTTATCAACCTCCAGACCGGTTCCTTCCGGCGAAGCCGGGCTGTTTTCAACACCGGTAGGCAGCATACCGGTACGCAGCACCAGCCATTTACCTTCCGGCACCTCCCACTCCAATATACCTTCTTGGTTAAGACGATCGCTGATATCTAATACGTCTTGCTGCTGTACGATGAAAGCGGTGTCGTCGACCTCCGCCTGAGGAGACCACTGATAATCTTTCCAATAAGGCAAAGGGGTCGGATGCATCCGGGCCAAGGTCTTTTCTTTATAGCGCTCAACCTGCGGCACAGGTGATAGGATGACCTCCGAAATGGTAGCTCCCGGCGATGCCTGGGTAACCCTCAAAACAAAATCCTTGGACTCCATCGCTTCGAAGGAAACAATAACCGGAGCAAATGGCTCGAAGCCTACATTGATTTCGTTGTTGCTCCGATCAAGACTGAACTTTTTAACGGATTCAAAACGGCCGTTCTTTTCTATACCCAGTTCCAATTCCATACGCATGTTGCGCGGACCGGGATAAACGCTGAGGCTTCTGGCCAGATAGGGCGTGTCGGAATGCATCGTCAACGTATTTTCTTTTCCCGGCGACAGTACCCATTCACTTGCAGGATCCCCGTCCAGTGCTTCCCTACCTTCTGTACCAATTGACTGGCTAAGCCGATCGCCATAAGATTCAGGTGCCCGAAAGGCAATTACCCGCACATCCTGAAAGTCTTTTCCGGGGACCTCCAGTGCTTGCTTTACCGCTTTTGGTCCCTCCAGAAGTTGCGCGCTGTGTGCCAGATAGCGCATCGACTGATTCGGTTTAACCCAGGGCCCTCCAGACTGGCTCCAACCCGGACTATTGAATATCCCGATCTCTATATTCAACTCCGATGCCCGCTTCAGCGCCGCGTCCAGTATGCTCCACCATTCATCGGAAAAAATTTTCACCTGACCATATACGGTTTCGTTCTCCGGCAAACCGATATTTCCTATAAAAGCCCTGTTGATGCCTACGCGTTTCATCGCGTCCAGATCCTTTTCAACGCCTTCCTTTGACAAGTTATCGGAAATCCAGTACCAGTATACACTCGTCTGTACAGAATCGGGCGGATTTCTGAACCCTTCCTCTATTGCGGAGAAACTGGCTTGTCTTTCAGAATCTGCCGACTGGCAGGCGGACATTAAAATGAAAAGAATGAATACGATCGAAGGAATATTAACCGGATACTTCATAAGGGCAAACAAGGTTAGTTACAGAACTCAACAATATTAAATTTTTAATGATAATGCAGCAACCTGTGCCGTCCTGACAACTTGGGAAAAAGCCTCTTTTTAGTTAGATTTGACTCAATAACCGCCTATATTATGACAGATCCGATTTGGTATCCTTCGCAGCGATATATACAGAAATCTTTCCTCTATAACTATCAGCAATTCACAGAGAAATTCCTCAGAAGACAATTCAACAGCTATCAGGAGTTTCATGAATGGTCGGTCACTTCCCTGGATGAATTCTGGCTTTCCATCCTGCACTATTTTCGCATAAGCTATGATGGTGAATTCAAGGAGGTACTTCATCAACCGGAAAATACAAATGACTTTATCGGAACAAGCTGGTTCGACGGAATCCGGCTGAGTTACGCCGAGCATATTTTCAAGAGTCGATCCGACGATGTCCCGGCATTGATTTACCAGGCTGAGTCCGCCGCGGAGGCTGAAGTGATCAGCTGGAAGCAGTTGGAGCAACAGGTCAGTCAGCTACAGCAGTTCCTTCGCCACAAGGGGGTGATGAAGGGCGACCGGATCGCCGCTGTGCTGAGCAACTCAGCCGATACCGTTGCGCTATTTCTTGCAGTGAACTCATTAGGAGCTATATGGTCCTGCTGTTCGCCTGATTTTGGCGATTTCTCCATCCTGGAACGCTTCCGGCAAATTGAGCCTAAGCTGCTTTTTCTGGAACAGAACTATCAATATGGAGGGAAAGTATTTGATCAAAAAAGCAGCAACGAATACCTGAAAAATGAACTCCCTGATTTGCATGCCAGTTTCGAAATGGATCAACCGGAATTTAAAGCTACCCTTACACAGTATGTTCCGAAGATGCTTTATTTCGAACGGGTAGCTTTTGATCACCCCATATGGATTCTTTACTCTTCCGGCACTACGGGAAAACCGAAAGCGATTACACATGGGACGGGTGGCAATCTCCTGGAACATTACAAAGCACTTGCGCTGCATCAGAACGTGCAGCCGGGCGAACGCTTTATATGGTATTCAACGACTGGATGGATGATGTGGAATTACGCACTTTCTTCCCTTCTTTGCGGGGCTACGCTCTGTCTTTATAATGGCTCGCTAGCTTATCAGAAACATCAGCGTTTCTGGAACTTCATAAAAACACAGCAGGTGGATCATTTTGGGGCTGGCGCCGCGTATTTTTCAAAGTTACCGACGATAAAAGCCGATGGATACAGCCCTAAAGTTATTGCCTCTACTGGTTCTCCGCTTTCCCCTGCCGCATTCTACGAGCTTCAGCGACTTTTTCCGGAAAGCCAGATCGTCTCATTAAGTGGCGGGACAGATGTTTGCAGTGCGTTTCTATCCGGTTGCCCTTATCTGCCCGTTTATGCCGGAGAGATTCAATGTGCTACCCTTGGCTCGGATATTATTGCTTCAGATGATAACGGAAAGCCCCTTTACGGAGCGGTGGGAGAACTGGTCATCCGGAAGCCGATGCCTTCTATGCCTGTCTTTTTTTGGAACGATCCCGGCCATTCACGCTACCGGGAAAGTTACTTCTCCCATATCCCGGGGTTCTGGTGTCATGGCGACTGGATTGAGCATACGGAACACGGCGGCTTCATCATACACGGGAGATCGGATGCAACGCTTAAGAGAGGCGGTGTGCGGATTGGCACCGCTGAAATTTACAATGTTGTTAACGAAATTGAAGGTATTCAGGACAGTCTTGTGGTTTGTATTGACAAGGATAATCAATCCTATATGCGCTTGTTCGTACAGCTGGAAGAGGGGCTGGAGCTCGATGCCACACTCCAGAATAAGATTAAAGACCGGCTGAGGGAAAAAAATAGTCCGCGGCATGTGCCAGACGATGTTACAGCGGTCCGTGATATTCCTTATACGCTAAGTGGCAAGAAACTGGAACTACCGGTCAAGAAAATTCTGTCGGGAAGAGCACTGAACGAAGCGGTTTCTAAAGACATCATGCGTAATCCTGAAGCACTGGAAGACTGGCCGCTGTAAGAAGGGTCAAGTCTGGATCACCCCAACCTGGTAAGGAGGTAACGATGGCTGGTGACTGGCGGCCTCGATTCCCATACTGACAATCTGCCGCGTATCTGCCGGATCGATGACCCCGTCGACCCACAAACGGGCAGCGGCGTAATAAGGGCTCAGTTGCTGCTGATAGGTTGCCTCGATCTTTTCCAGCCGAATCTCGCGCTCCTCTTCCGATAATTTCTTTCCCGACGCCTTTAACGTGGCTTCCTGTATCTGCAATAAGGTCTTCCCCGCAGATGCGCCACTCATCACCGCCATCTGCGCTGTCGGCCAGGCATAAATCAACCTTGGGTCATAAGCCTTCCCGCAAAGGGCATAATTACCGGCTCCGTAACTGTTTCCGACGATGAACGTGAATTTCGGAACCACAGAATTCGCCATCGCATTGACCATTTTTGCACCGTCTTTAATGATTCCGCCATGTTCCGAGCGGCTTCCTACCATAAAGCCACTGACGTCCTGGAAGAAAACCAGCGGAATTTTCTGCTGGTTGCAATTCATAATGAAACGGGCGGCCTTGTCTGCCGAGTCCGAATAGATTACTCCGCCCATCTGCATTTCCTGCTGATTTCCCGCCTTCCGTGCTTTGACAACCTTTCGCTGATTGGCAACCAGACCCACCGCCCAGCCATCAATTCGCGCAAAGGCACAGATCAGCGTTTTTCCATAATCCTTTTTGTACTCTACCAGCGTGTCTTTGTCTACGATACAGCGAAGGACCTCCAGCATATCATAAGGCTTCAGGCGATCCACCGGCAGCAACTCATAAAGCCGTTCAGCAGAAAATTCGGGTGCAAAAGCCTGCGTCCTGGAAAAGAAGTTTGGCAAAGCATCTTTCCCGAACTTATCGATCACCGACTTGATCGCATCCAGGCAACTAGGATCGTCCCGATATTTATTATCAGTTACCCCCGAGATCTCGCTATGCGTTGCCGCACCGCCCAGCGTCTCATTATCAACTACCTCACCAATCGACGAACGAACAAGGTAGGAACCAGCCAGAAAGACCGACCCCGTGCCCTCAACGATAAAAGCATAATCCGACATAACAGGCAGATAAGCTCCTCCGGCAACACAGGCTCCCATAATGGCAGCGATCTGTGGAATTCCCATAGCAGATAATCGTGCATTATTACGAAATACCCTTCCAAAATGCTCTTTATCAGGAAAAATCTCTTCCTGCAATGGCAGATAAACACCCGCAGAATCAACCAGGTAAACGATCGGTATATGATTTTCCATTGCGATTTCCTGTGCCCTGAGCACCTTCTTTCCGGTGATCGGGAACCAAGCTCCCGCTTTAACAGTGGCGTCATTCGAGACAACAATACATATCCGTCCTTTCACATAGCCCATTACAACCGCAACGCCTCCATTCGGACAACCTCCATGCTCCGCGTATAATCCTTCTCCGGCGAAACGGCCAATTTCGGTGTAGGCGCTGCCTTCGTCAAGCAAATAAAAAATACGCTCCCAGGCGGTCATCTTACCCTTCGCTTTTTGCTTTCCCAGTTTGTCTTCTCCACCGCCGGAATGGAGTACCTTTAATTTTTTTTCCAGCGTGTCTAATAGTGCTTTCATAATTAGGATCTGTTTAAAACATTCTCAAGAATAGAATGTTTTCCAGTATACATATTTCGAATATCGCAAAATATAATTTTATTTTTACGATATTTGAAAAAACTAACCCCCGATTTAACCTTAAATAATACAACAATGTACGCAGCAGCAGGAGAACAAATGGAGTTGATCAGAGAAAGCGCACGACTTTTCGCAGAGACCTATATCCGTCCCCATTTAATGGATTGGGATGAACAGCAAACCTTTCCCGTTGATCTTTTTAAACGTATGGGCGAATATGGTTTCATGGGTGCGCTTGTTCC
>JBMDWN010000049.1:0-58890 GCA_048595275.1 Olivibacter sp.
TGCGGAAGGCTTTCCGTCTATTAAAATGCGTACGTTGGTCGACCCGCGCAAGCCGACATTTCCGTCCATATCAACAGAAAGGGAGGGTACATTACCGAGCAACTCCGTAGCCGTCCCGCCCTCGCTGACGATGCTCTGCTCTACGTTAAATATCTTTCGGTCCACGCCCATCTGCATTTGCGGAACCGTTCCTTCTACCACGACTTCCTGAAGACGGGTAGCCCCGGAACCACCGAGCACCACCTGACCTAAATTCAGCGCCTGCCCGTCGGTTAATTTGATACCTGTTTGTTCTTTCTGATCGTAGCCGACAAAACTTACCCTCAGTCGATAGGTGCCCGCCGCGAGCCCCGTCAGCCGGAAGGCACCTTTTTCGTCGGTCTGCATTCCCTTAACGGCCCGGCTTCCATCTGCGGTCATCAACGTAACGCTGGCAAAGTCGATCGGCTCACGACTGACCGAGTCTACCACCACTCCGTTAACGGAGCCATTCTGCTGCGCTAAAAGGTTGCTGCTAAATAAAATGAGTAAAATTGAAGACAGGTAGTAACCCACTCTTTCTCTGAGACGCATGCTTTAATGTTGTTTTTTTTCTGACAAGTGTCAAAAATAGCATTCACACTATAGGGAAGACACGAAATTATGTCACAAGTTTAGCAGTAACACCATTATTACATTATATTCGCGGCAACTAAAGGAGTTTTTATGAAACATATACCTCAGGAGAGCTACAGCTACGGAGAATATATGGAGATTATAGAGAAGCTGGTTGCTGAGAATAAGACCAGCGGGCCTGAGCAATCTTCTTTCTTGAGTTCGGTGACCGCGCTGAACCTGGTACGCATGAAGCGGATCGGCAAAACTTTTCAACTTCTTCCGCGCCTTGAAGCGGCACTGTCTGCCTTGGACGGTCAGTTTTTACTTATCGGAATTACTGAGGCCTGGTGTGGCGACGCCGCCCAGATTCTGCCGGTTGTCGATGCCATGACCCTGCACGCTCGTCAGCAGATCGATCTTCAGCTGGTCTTCCGCGATGATCATCTTTCTTATATGAACCAATACCTGACGAATGGAAGCAAAAGCATCCCTAAATTGATTTTGTACGATATTCATCACCAGATCGAGCTTGGAAACTGGGGCCCCAGGCCAGCCGTTCTTCAGGATTATATACAATCTCTGCAAAACGAAGGCTTAAGCAAAGAAGAATGGGTGGAGAAGGTTATGCTGTGGTACACCAAAGACAGGACCCAACATATACAGGAGGAACTGGCAACCTTCATTGAGGGGGTTAATAAGCGAATGAAGGCGGTTAATGGAGGTGAGCCGGATGCGAATAAAAATCCTTACCTGGCCTGATCTATCCGGTAGTGATCATTCAATGCTAACCGTTAGCCCTTCTTCTTTCAGGATTTTCCTGTAGACATCGACTTCTTCGAAACTTCCTTCCAGCACCGGGCATTTTCCTTCGGTGTGTACCTTCCAGGCTATTTTTTCGGCCTGCGATTCATTGTAGTCCAGGTATTTCACCAGGCAACGGATGACATGTTCGAAGGTGTTCACTTCATCGTTCCACAAGATAAGACGATGGGAGGATTTGACCGCTGCCAGAATTTCATCCAGCGTAAAGGTTTCCTCCTGCGTTTGTGTGTCTGCCATACGTACCTTCATAGCGCAAACTTATAGAAAAAGCCTATCATAAACAATTGACTGCCGCGACTTAGAGGATACGGCAGAGCAATCCATTCAAATATTCTCCCTGCGGAAAGGAGGCCCGGATGGGGTGATCGGCTGGCTGACTGAACTGCTGGATAAACTGAACCTCCTTGCCGGCATCAAGTGCGGCCCAGGCGATGACCTGTTTAAAAAGCTCCGAATCCATCGCTGCCGAGCAGGAGAAGGTCGCCAGTAGCCCCCCGGATTCCAGCAGAGCCATGCCCAGGCGGTTGAGGTCTTTATAAGCCCGGGAAGCCTTTTCAAGTGCGCCGCGGGTCGGCGCATATTTGGGTGGATCCAGGATGACGATATCAAATCGCTCTCCAGCAGTAACAAAGGCTCTCAGCTGCTTATTGACATCGTTCTGCAGGGGCAGGCTGGACAATTCAGGAAATTTATTCAATGCAACATTTCGCCGAAGCGTTTCAATAGCCAGGGCCGAGCTGTCAACGCTGGTTACCGATTCGGCTCCCTGTTGAAGACAGTTAAGGGTAAAGCCCCCGGAATAAGAGAAACAGTCCAGTACCCGCTTTCCGCTGCTGTAATCCGCTACAAAACGACGGTTATCGCGCTGATCGCAATAAAAACCTGACTTTTGTCCCTCGAGGATATTTACCTCATACTGTACTCCGTTCTCGACCACGGATATAAACTCTGGTGGCGCTCCGCCAGCCAGCACGCCTGCAGAAACCTCAAGACCTTCATGAGCACGGGCCCCTTCATCGGCACGCTGGTAAATACCGGCCGGGTTAAGCTGACGCATCAGTTCATCTACCAGTAAAGGTTTGATCCGCTCAATCCCGGCATTTAGCACTTGTACAGAAAGGTAATCGCCGTAGCGGTCTACGATCAGGCCTGGAAGGAAGTCCGCTTCACTGAAGATAAGCCGGTAAGTAGTGCAGTGTCCGGGCTTGTACAGGTGCGCCCGGTTCTGAACCGCACGCTCAACCCGCTTTCTCCACCAGGACTCATCTACGCGAACTTCCGGATTCCACTCCAACAGCCGGACCGCTACACGGGATTCACCGTTAAACATCCCGAAGGCGATGAATTCATCTGCCGCGTTGAAAAGCTGAACCAGTTCTCCATTATACGGCTTGCCCCCGATCCGGTCTATAGCGCCTGAAAATACCCAGGGATGCAGTTGCCATGCGGCTTTATCTTTCCCTTTCTTAAGCTTAATCTGTACCATTGCGTCCATCGACCGCAAAATTAGCTATTCCCGCGGAGAAAGTTGTCCACCAGCTGGCGCGCGCGCTCATACCTGGCCGTTCCGGACCCGCTCACCAGCTCGTAAGTGGCCCCCAGGGCTTCCAGTTCCGTTTTCCAAACCTCTAGAAAATGGCGGCGTAAGGCCGGATCGGGGAAATCACGAAGCGGGTCATCCTCCCAGGGCAGGTCAATATCGGTCAGCAAATAAAAATCGTAAGGGTGTTGTTTCAGCTCATCCAGTACTTCCTGAGGGGTGTATCCGAACAGGTAATCCGACCAGACCTTTACGGTCAGAAAAGTAGTGTCGGAAAAGAGAAGTCCGCCGGAGACGAGGGGTTCCAGGCTTCTTTCCAGGGCCAGCTGTCCGTAAAAAATATTCAGCTCGTCCTGCAGGGTATAATTACGGTTCCGGTGGCGACAGTATTCTCTGGAATATTCCGGCACATAAAACGTTTGGTAATTTCGGGCCAGCGCAACGGAAAGCTGAGACTTACCAGTCGACTCCGGACCGACCACTGCTATTTTCAGAATCTTACTCACGACGGGTAAACATATCATTATTTTTAAATATTTTTCCTCATTAAAACCAAAAAAAGCATACCTTTGCACTCCGACAAAGTAGTCGGAAAGCCCTCCTAACTTCCTGGAAATCCGCCTCCTTTGTTCTCGTTTTTAATTGGAAATTTACTTGAATATATAAAATGCCAAAAAACGCTTCCATCCAGTCCGTACTGATTATTGGTTCAGGCCCGATCATCATCGGACAAGCTTGTGAATTTGACTATTCCGGATCTCAGGCCGCACTTTCTCTGAAAGAGGAAGGCATCGAGGTATCGATCATCAACTCCAATCCGGCGACCATCATGACCGATAAAGTGATTGCGGATCATGTTTACCTGTTACCACTGACGGTCGAAAGCATCGAGCAGATTCTGCAAGAACGTAAGATCGACGCCGTACTTCCTACCATGGGAGGACAGACCGCGCTTAATCTCTGCATAAAAGCTTCCGAGCGCGGCATATGGGAAAAATACGGCGTCCGGGTGATTGGGGTGGATGTTGCGGCCATCGAAAAAACGGAAAACAGGGAAGAGTTCCGCCAACTGATGATCGAGATTGGCATCGGCGTAGCCAAGTCCCAAATCGCCAATTCTTTCCTGGAAGGGAAAGAAGCCGCGCAGGAGATCGGTTTTCCGCTGGTGATCCGTCCGAGCTATACGCTTGGGGGTACCGGCGGCGGATTTGTGCATAAAAAAGAAGAATTTGAAGCGGCATTGAGCCGCGGGCTTCAAGCTTCACCTACCCATGAGGTACTGGTAGAGCAGGCCGTTCTCGGCTGGAAGGAATACGAGCTGGAGCTCTTGCGCGACAGCAACGATAACGTCATCATCATTTGTTCCATAGAGAATTTTGATCCGATGGGTATCCATACCGGCGACTCCATTACGGTAGCACCGGCCATGACCTTAAGCGATACCTGTTACCAGGATATGCGAAACCAGGCCATTAAGATGATGCGCGCCATCGGAAATTTCGCAGGGGGCTGTAACGTGCAGTTTTCGGTTAACCCGGCAAACGAAGAGATCATCGCGATTGAGATCAACCCGAGGGTTTCCCGTTCTTCGGCACTGGCTTCCAAAGCAACCGGTTACCCGATCGCTAAAATCGCAGCAAAACTCGCCATCGGATACAACCTCGATGAGTTGGAGAACCAGATCACAAAAACAACCTCCGCGTATTTCGAGCCGACCCTGGACTACGTGATCGTCAAATCGCCACGCTGGAATTTTGCAAAATTCAAAGGAGCTAACCGGGAGCTTGGCCTGCAGATGAAATCTGTCGGAGAGGTTATGGCTATCGGCCGGACCTTCATTGAGGCCCTGCAAAAGGCTTGTCAGAGTCTGGAAACCAACCGCCTCGGATTAGGCGCCGATGGAAGACAGGTCCGTAACATCGAAGAGATTATGCACGGACTGGAGCATCCGAGCAGCGGACGCCTGTTCTACATCAAAGATGCCTTTGAGATGGGCGTTCCCCTGGAATCAATCCGGAAGGCAACCCACATCGATAAATGGTTCCTGGTTCAGATCCAGGAATTGGTGGAGCTGGAAACAGAACTGAAACGTTATCAGTTGGAAAGTGTTCCGAAAGACTTTATGCTGACGCTGAAACAAAAGGGTTTCTCAGACGGCCAGATTGCCTGGTTGCTCGGCAACGTTACGGAAGAGGAAGTCTATCAGCACCGGACCGGTATGGGCATCCGCCGGGTTTACAAAATGGTGGACACCTGCGCTGCCGAGTTCGAAGCTAAGACACCTTATTATTATTCCACTTTTGAGGAAGAAAACGAGTCGTCGCCAAGCGACAATAAAAAGATCATCGTGCTGGGGTCCGGGCCAAACCGCATCGGTCAGGGTATCGAGTTCGATTATTCCTGCGTTCACGGTTTGTTAGCCGCCAAAGAAGCAGGCTATGAGGCCATCATGGTCAATTGTAATCCTGAAACGGTATCGACCGACTTCAACATGGCGGATAAGCTTTACTTCGAGCCTGTCTTCTGGGAGCACGTCCGGGAGATCATCGAGCTGGAGAAGCCTGAAGGCGTTATCGTTCAGCTTGGCGGACAGACCGCGCTGAAGATGGCTGAAAAGCTGAAAGAACATGGCATAAAAATCATCGGTACTTCCTATGAGAACATGGACCTGGCGGAAGACCGCGGTCGTTTCTCCGATCTGCTGAAAGAGCTGGGCATTCCTTACCCGGAATATGGCGTAGCGGAAAATGCAGAAGAAGCGATCAAGGTTGCTCAGAAGGTTGGCTATCCGGTACTCGTACGTCCAAGCTATGTCTTGGGTGGTCAGTGGATGAGCATTGTCATCAACGACGAAGAGCTGGAGAAGGCGGTTATCAAAATCAATAAAAACCTTCCGGGGAATCGGGTATTGATAGACCACTTCCTGGACCGGGCAGAAGAGGCAGAGAGCGATTCGATCTGCGACGGCGATGAAGTGCACATTGTAGGATTGATGGAGCATATCGAGCCTGCCGGTATCCATTCGGGAGATTCGAGCGCTGTTCTGCCACCATTCAGCCTGCCTGAAAAAGTTCAGGCGACCATGGAGGAGTATACGAAAAAAATTGCCCATGCCCTGAATGTACGCGGGCTGCTCAATATTCAGTTTGCCATCAAAGACGGACACGTTTACGTTATTGAAGCCAACCCAAGGGCGTCTCGTACCGTTCCGTTTATCGCCAAAGCTTACGACGTGCCTTACATCAATATCGCCGCGAAGATCATGCTGGGCGATAAGAAACTGAAAGACTTCAACATCGAGCGGAAGCTTAAAGGTTACGCGATTAAGGAACCTGTGTTCTCTTTCGATAAATTCCCGGAAGTGGATAAGCAGCTAGGGCCTGAAATGCGGTCTACCGGAGAAGCGATCCGTTTTATCAAGGACCTGGAAGATCCTTACTTCCGTCAGCTTTACGCAGAAAAATCGATGTATCTGAGCAAATAGCCAGTTACACATCCATTAAGAACTGATATATGCAGGCAGCCCCGTAAGGCTGCCTCTTTTTTTGCACCATCTTCGCAAAGCATTCGTATCAACACTTGAAATTACAAGGCTTTTACACAGCTTTAACAGGGCTATTACTAGGCTAAAGGCCCTGTTTGAGCCCTGTTAAAGCCCTGTTAAAGCCTTGTAAAAGCTTTGTTAACACCAGTGTTGATAGCAAGTAAGTACGGCGCTTGTACAAGGAGTACAAACGCACTGAGCGATCAATAGAAATTTATTTTGGAGGAGGATGCTGGTTAAGGCAAGGTGGTGATCCGGAAGTTTCTGAAGTGGATTTCGGCTCCTTCGGACTCCAGGCACAAATAGCCTTTTTTCCGGGAAGCCTGACGGATACCGTTGACGAATTTTCCGTTCACAGACAACTTGATCGTCCCGTCGACGCAGATGACCTCGTAGGTGTTCCATTCGCCTTTCCCTTTACATCGGTTTTCGATGGATTTACTGCGCTCGCCCCGGGGGTTATCTGGAATGGTTGTCGTGCCGCCCGCTCCAAAAAGCTCTCCGTGTACGTAGGCGATGGGCGGGGTCACGCCATCGCGTTTATTGAGGTTGACCCAGTCCAGTTCGAGCATCTGCACTTCGACCCCGGCCGGGAGTCGGGTTAAGGAGTCCGGTTCGGCATCGCTCCACACAAAAACACCGGAATTACCGCCGGCCTCCATATGTCGCCATTCGACATGCATGATGAAATTCTCATATTGCCTTTCCGAGCGCATGACCCCAATGGGTTGCCCGGTGCAGATCAGCAGTTCTCCTTCTCGGCGCCAGGTGTCTTTTCCGGTATTGACGTTGATCCAGTTAATGGAATTGGCGGCATCCTGAAATCCCGCTCCCGCATAAAGCTGGTCGATAAAAACCTCGCTTCCGAATTGCAGGTTATCTGGTTCCTGGGCAACACTTTTACCGGCTGAAAGGAACAGGAGCGTGACGCTGAGCAGAGCCAGCGTTAAGCGTTGTTTGAATATGCCCAGGGTCATGATAAAACCTTTGTGGTGCCCGGAACTGCCGGGGGCGGCATCTTCAAGACCAGATCCCAATCGTAGTCTTTCGGATCAGGTCCCAGCTGCTGATTGCTTTGTAACGCTTCTTCCCAGCTGATGGACTGTCCGCTGTAGCCCACCATTCTTCCCAGCACGGCCAGCATCGAACTGTTGGCGGCCCACTCGCCATCGTTGATTTCTTTACCAGCGCGAATAGCGGCAAATAATTCGTCGTGCTGAGTCTGGTACATGTTGTTTTTTTTGCCGTTGTATTTCCAGTTCTTCTTGCCGGAAATGGTATAGGCACTTCCGATCTGGATGGAAGCGTTTCCGTCTGTACCCAGTATGTCGACGCTGTTTCTCGGAGTTGTTCCCGCTTGCTGCCGGGTAAAATGGAAAGCTTTTACATTGTCGGGATAATCAAATTCTACCGCGAAATGATCGTAGATGTTGCCGTATTTTGGATCGACCCGCGTCTGGCGACCACCTGTTCCGGTGGCCCGTAGCGGGAGCACATCACTCAGAGCCCAGGACATCATATCAAGGCTGTGGACGGATTGCTCCACGATAAAGTCGCCCGAGAGCCAGTTGTAATAGTACCAGTTCCTCATCTGGTGCGTCATCTCTTTCCAGTCGGGCTGGCGATCATGGTACCAAAGCTCCCCGCCGTTACGGAAGGTTGACACAGAACGAACCTTCCCGATTTCGCCATCCAAAACCTGCTGGAACGTCGCACGGTTTGGAAAATCATAGCGGAAGCAGAAACCGGAGACCAGGCATAATTTTCTATCCCTGGCTTTTTTTGCCGCTGCGAGCACTTTCCTTACCCCGGGGGCGTCTACCGCAACGGGCTTCTCGCAGAAGATGTGCTTCCCGGCATCCACAGCCGCGGTAAGATGCAGCGGCCGAAAGGCCGGAGGCGTGGCCAGCAATACGACATCGACACCGGAATCGATGACGCGCTGATAGGCGTCGAAGCCAATAAATTTGTTTGCTTTATCTACTTTTATGCGCTCTTCACCGAGCGCCTGCAGGGATTGGTATGCTTCTTCAAGGCGGTCTTCAAAAACGTCGCCCATGGCGGTCAGGACGACATCCGGGTCTGCCTTAATGGCCTGCGCTGCAGCGCCAGTCCCCCTTCCCCCACAGCCGATCAGGCCTATCTTTAACGTATTTGCTGACCTCGCTGGCCTGGAGGCAGCGGCGAAAAGATTTTGGCTAAACAGCGTAGATCCCGCAAGGGCAAAACCCGAATTTATAAGAAAGGAACGGCGACTGCCTTTTTTATTACTCCTATACATAATTTGGTAATTGTGTTTGTTTAACTGACGACAAACGTTTCATTTGCTTACGCAATATAATAAATCCTTTCGTTTGGTAAGTTTTTCTTCCAGATCCGATCTAAGGGCGTCAAGATAATTTTCTTCAAAAGAAAGGGGGTTGCTAATTGATTAGCGACCCCCTTATGCTTAAACAAGGGTGCGTCGTTACTCCCACCCCCCTCCTAAAGCACGATAGAGATCAATCATGGTTTGCAGCTGTTCTTTGTAGCTGGTGTTGAGGTTTATTTCCGCTTCCAGCACACTTCTTTGTGCAGTGATGACATCTAGATAAGTTGCGCGGCTCGCCAGAAACAACTCATTGGAAGCTTCGACGGCCAGGTTCAAGGCCTCCACTTCTTCTTCGTTATAGCGCTTGCGGTTTTGAATATAATACTGAGATTTCAGGCTGTTTTCCACCTCCTGCCAGGCATTGAGCACCGATTTTTCATAGGCCTTGAATTCCACGCCACGATTTGCCAGCTGTTGCTCATATTCAGAACGAATGATTCGCTGATTGAAGATCGGTCCGACAATCCCCCCGATTAATCCGTAGGCGACCGATGCCGGGGTGACGAGCAGTTTTGACAGGTCGAAAGACTGAAGACCAATATAGGGAGAAAGCTGTAAGCTTGGGATAAAAGCCGCTCGTGCGGATGCAACGTCTCCTGCAGTAGCCAATAAGTTTAGCTCGGCCTCCCGTATATCCGGCCTCCTCAGCAGCATTTGAGCGGGCAGGCCACTCACCGCAGTTGCAGATAAGGGGTAATCTTCCAGATCAAGCTTGGACCGTTCGACCGGAAGAGAAAATGTTCCGCAGAGGTAATTAATGTAGTTTTCCTGGATCGCAATTTGCTGAAAGACTTCTTCCCGTTGCCCGCGGGAGTTCAACAGTACAGCCCGGAGTTGCTGTACACCCAGTTCTGTGGCGCGGCCTCCGGATTTCTGCGCCTGAACGACCTCAAAGGATTCCTCCTGCAGTTTGATGTTGCGGTTGAGAATTTCCCGTTGCCGGTCCAGCGCGACCAGTTCGTAATAGGCCGAAGCAATTTCCGCTACCAGTTGGGTCTGAATCAGCCTCCGCCCTTCCTGGGTCGCCAGAAACCGTGCGAAGGCGGCTTTTTTTCTGTTCTTAAGTTTCCCCCAAAGGTCTATTTCCCAGGAGGATCGAAGTCCCAGGAAATAATTCGGAACGGGGTTTGGTATGCGTTCATCTTCGGAAAGGTTATCCGAAAGGTTAGTGTCAAAGTTTCCAATTCCATCAATGGTATAGAAACCATAGCGGGTTACGCCTCCTTCCACAGAAGCTTCCAGGGATGGAAATAACGCGGCCTTACGGAGCTTGAGGTTTGCGCGTGCTGATTCAATGCGGTAGATCGCTTGCTGGAGATCCGGATTCGAATGCAACGCGGTATCGATCAGATTGATCAGGTTGGGATCGTTGAAAAATTCTTTCCAGGATAAGGCACTCATGGATAAGGTATCAGCCGATTGTATGGAGAAGGACTCCGGGGTGGTCCGGGCCGGGGTGACTTCAAGCTTTTTAGGCACACTGCAGGAAGCAAGCGCTGCCAGGGCCAGAATACCGATAGCCGACTGGACCGTTTTCCAACCTTTCTTCTTCCCGTCCTTTTTATCTCCGAGGGTTGCGAACAACACGTAAAGTCCGGGTATAACGAATACACCGATAATCGTTCCAATGATCATTCCGCCCAGCGCGGCGGTACCAATTGAGCGGTTCCCCAGCGCACCTGCACCATTCGCTGCAACGAGCGGAATCAACCCTGCATTGAACGCAAAGGAGGTCATCAGGATCGGGCGCAAACGGGCTACCGCCCCCTCTTTTGCCGCTTCAAGAATTGAGAGTCCCTGTTTTCGCTTGATTTCGGCGAACTCGATAATAAGTATCGCGTTCTTACCTAAAAGACCGATTAACATAACTAAGGCGACCTGTGCGTAAATATTGTTTTCGAGACCGGTAACCTTCAGCAAGAAAAAGGCTCCGAAAATACCCGAAGGCAGACTCAGGACAACGGCCAGAGGCAATAAGAAGCTCTCATATTGCGCGGCCAGCAGCAGGTATACAAAAAGAAGACAGAGAGCAAATATATAGACCGCTTGATTTCCGGAGGCAATTTCTTCCCTGGTCATACCTGACCATTCAATATCAAAACCCATCGGAAGCACTTTCGCGGCTATCCGCTCCACCGCTTCGATAGCCTGTCCGCTACTGTAACCGTCGGCAGGGCTTCCGTTAATCATCGCCGAGGTAAACATATTGTAGCGGGTAAGCTGTTCGGGTCCATAGATACGCTCCATATTCACGAAAGCCGAATAAGGCACCATCCCGCCGCTCATGCTTTTTACGTAAAGGTGCAGGACGTCTTCCGGCGTACCTCTATAATCTGGAGAGGCCTGGACCATCACTTTATACATCTGTCCGAAACGAATGAAGTTGGAGGCGTAGAAGCTTCCCAACAACGTTTGTAACGTTGCCATGGCATTCTCTACACTCACGCCAAGTTTTGCCGCCATATCGTAATCCACTTTAATCAGGTATTGCGGGAAATTTGGGTCGAAGCTGGTAAAGGCGCTCTCAATCTCCGGGGCTTGCTGGAGCTCCTGGAGAAAAGTTGTGAGTACGTCGGACATCTGACTCAGATCATCTCCACCACTGCGATCTTGAAGTCTGACTTCGAAACCAGATGAATTTCCGAAACCGGGAACTGTAGGCGGGGGAAAATATTCAATCTCCGCGTCGGAAATGTGGGCGGTCTTTTGCTGCATATCCTGCATGAACTCGAAGATGGACTGATCGCGCTCTTCCCAGGGTTTGAGGTTAATCATCCCCATACCGTAGGAGGCACCGGAAACTTCGTTCACAATGCTGTATCCGGCCAGGGTGGAAAGGTTTTCTACCGCACCCTGCTCACGACCTATGCGATCGACTTCGTCCAGAACTGCTTCTGTACGCTGAACCGTTGCACCGGCGGGAGTAGTGACGTTCACATACAGCATCCCCTGATCTTCTACCGGAATAAAGCCGGAAGGGAGGATGGTGGACATTCCCCAGGTGGCCACGAAAAAGACAGCCAGTAAGATGAGGGTCAGCCCTTTACGCCCTGCGGTACGGGCGACTGTCTTGGAATAACCTCCTGAGACCCGGTCGTAAACCCGGTTAAAACCGTTGAAGAACTTTCCGAGCAACCCCTTCTGCTGACCGTGATGTACGGGCTTAAGAATCAGCGCACATAAGGCCGGAGTTAGCGTAAGGGCATTAACACCGGATATTAAGATCGCCCCGGCGAGCGTCAGGGAGAACTGCCGGTAAAAGATCCCTACCGGGCCATCCAGAAAAGAAACCGGTATGAAAACGGCGGACATTACCAAGGTAATGGCAATAATGGCTCCGCTGATGTCTTTCATGGCCGCTATGGTGGCTTCCATTGGCGCCAGCCCTTCTTCTTCCATTTTCACGTGAACCGCTTCCACCACCACAATCGCGTCATCGACAACGATACCGATGGCCAGCACAAGCGCGAACAAAGTCAGCAAGTTGATGGAGAAACCCAGCAACTGCATAACGAATAAAGCGCCCACCAGACAAACTGGAACGGCAAGCCCGGGAATAAGCGTTGAGCGGAAATCCTGCAGAAAAATAAAGACGACCAGGAAAACGAGCAGGAAAGCTTCTATCAGCGTATGGAGGACCTCGCTAATGGATGCATCCAGAAATCTGGAAACGTCGTATCCCATAGAATACTGCATTCCCGGAGGGAAGGAAGTAGCTTTTAATTCTTCCATCCTGGATTTTACCCGATCTATCACGTCTTTAGCATTAGAGCCGGGTAATTGTTTCATCATGATGGCCGCGGATGGCCTTCCGTTGGCTTTGGAGGCAATTTCGTACTCCATAGAGCCGAACTCTACATCTGCAACGTCTTTGATACGAAGGATAGAGCCATCCGGGTTTGCCCGAAGCGGAATGTTTCGGTACTGTTCGGTCGTGTTGAATTTTCCCGGATAGCGCAACACGTATTGCTGCATATTCAGGCGTTTATCAGAGCCGATACCAGTTTGGCCAGGGGCGGCCTCGACGTTCTGTGCTCTTATAGAACTAATGACTTCTTCGCTGGAAATGTTGTAGGCGGCAAGCCGATCCGGCTTCAGCCAGATCCGCATGGCGTAATCTTTGAAGCCCATGATTTCAGCAAAGCCGACACCTTCAATGCGCTTCAGTTCTTTCAGAATATTGATGTCGGTGAAGTTGTAGACGAAACGCTCGTCGACGGTTTCATCATCGCTGAAGATGTTGAGGTACATCAACATACTGTTGACTTCCTTTTCAGCACGCACACCCGCTCGTACAACTTCCTCCGGAAGTTCATCCAAGACGGTGGATATACGGTTCTGAACCGTTACTGCTGCAATATCCGGATCTGTCCCTACTTTGAAGAAGACCTGGATCAGCGTGGTTCCGTTATTGGTGGATACCGACGTCATGTAGGTCATACCCGGCACGCCGTTGATCGCGCGTTCAAGCGGGATGGCAACGGCATCGGTACACACTTCTGCATTGGCGCCGGTATAGTCCGCCGTTACCATCACCGAAGGCGGAACGATGTCCGGAAATTGCGTGATGGGCAGCGTAAACATGGAAAGGATACCCAAAAGGGTTATAAAGAGTGAGATGACCAGTGATAGAACTGGTCTCTTGATAAATTTTTCGAACATGGTTGCTGTTTCTTGCGTTGATCTGTGTTGACAATCAGATTTCGACGTCAGAGTTACGGATCAGACTATCCAGGTTGACTTCGCGCGTGCGGACTTTAGACTTATCTTTTAGCGTCTGCGTGCCCTCGTAAA
Organism: Olivibacter sp.; assembly: GCA_048595275.1. GTDB lineage: Bacteria > Bacteroidota > Bacteroidia > Sphingobacteriales > Sphingobacteriaceae > Olivibacter. Next base: position 13,669 of record JBMDWN010000049.1, read on the forward strand.
TAATTCGGTCTCCAGATTTTAATCCCCCGTTTACCAAGTAAAAATGACCCAATCGCGGTCCGGCTTTGAAGCTCGTCATTTTCACTCTGTCGGCCGAGTCCAGGACATATACGTAAGTTCGGTCCTGAATTTCAGAAACGGCCTTCTGGGGAACGATCAGGGAATTCTCGATATCGGTTGGCAGCAAGATCTTGCCACTTGAGCTGTGTTTAAGTAATCCTTCGGGGTTGTTGAAGCGCGCTCTAAGGGATATAGTACCTGTTGTGACTTCAAATTCAGATTCGGCCAACTCCACTTTTCCGGTATAGGGGTAATCTTGTCCGTTTGCCAGAACAAGTCTGACCTCCTTGCCCAGGATGCTGTTGCCGCTTTTCTGCGCTGTAATGATGCGCAGGTACTCGGCCTCTGAAACATCGAAATAAGCGAATACTTCGTGAAGATCGGATACCGAAGTGAGCAGTGACCCTTCGGTCAACAAACTTCCGACCTTTAGGGGAATCCGATCAATGCGACCGTTGAAAGGTGACCGTACATCGGAGTAACTGAGCCGCGTTTGTGCATGCTGAAGATTGGAACGGGATTCCTGCACTCTAGCTTCGGCGGCATTAAGCTGCGCCTGAGCAACCTCTAAGTCGGTTTGGGAAATAATGTTTTTATCAACCAGACGCTTAACCCGTTCCAGTTCTACGGCCACAGTTTTTGAATCTGCGATGGCATTGTTCAGGGTTGCCTGCGCTTTAGAAACATCAGCTTGATATTCATCGGGATTGATCTTAAAAAGGATTTGCCCCTTTTTTACAGATGCGCCTTCATCCACATTAATATGATCCAGAAAACCCTGAAGTCTTGACCGCACTTCTACATTGTTGACCGCCTGAATGTCGGCCACGTAAGCCGTGTACAATACGGTGTCGATCCCCGTAAGTTCTACGACCGGCAAAACTCTTCCTTCGCCGGAGGATTTGCCATTCTCTGCGCTCCCGGAAGAGCAAGCTGAGCAAAAGTATATGGCTCCTGCTAAAGTAAGGAGCCTGCTGAAAATTTTCATTAAACGCTTTTATCTAAATCTAAAGTATACTGCAAGTAACACTCAAATCGATCAATTTGAGTTTCAAAAATGTGTGATGTTGTGTTATTTGCTGCGAAAAAGATGCAGCCTTTCTTCTAAAAAGGTTGCAGCCGGAAAAGAAAAAGATAATAGCCTGGCAGATCGGTTATCTTGGAGGAAACTGCATAACAGGGCAGTTGTTCTAGATGGATTAAATAGTTCTGAAAGTCAAAAAAGATTGATTTATCTCTGACAAAGGGAGAAATCGTCTGAGAAAGGAAACTCAGTACTTTCTGAAAAAGACTAGGCTCCGGCTCATCGTCCTTTTTTGGAAATTCGAGGACGTCATCGAGCAGATTTTCCAAAAGCGTATCCCCGTCGAAATTAAGGATTTCATCTTTTGGTTGCATATTTCCGGTTTCCGTCGCTTCCGATTCAGAGAAATAGCCGGATGCATCCGCTGGAAAATAGCTGATCGTATTTATGAACGCCAGAAGCGTTAAGAAATTGATCAATTTAATCATCACCGGATGCAAAAATAGCAAATGACGACGAAAAAACATAGCTATTAAGCGAATAGCGCTTGAAAAAGCTCGTTAATGTTGGCACAGAAGTGTAACGTTAATCTATCATTTTGCTTTTGAATGCCCTGTTGATTGTAGCTGGAGAGGTAAATGGTTTCGAAACCAAGTTTTTCGGATTCAGCAATGCGCTGCTCGATGCGGGTGACGGGGCGAATCTCCCCGGATAAGCCGACTTCCCCCGCGAAGGTTATATTCGCAGGCAGGGGTATGTCCTGCTGGGAGGATATCAGGGCTGCCACGATTGCCAGATCAATTGCCGGATCTTCGACCCGTATCCCGCCGGCCATGTTTAAAAAAACGTCGAGGCTGCTTAAGCGGAACCCGAAGCGTTTCTCCAGAACGGCGAGCAGCATGTTCATACGCCTGGTATCGAAACCGGTAGCCGAACGCTGTGGGGTCCCGTAGGCTGCTGACCCGACCAGAGCCTGCACCTCGATCAGCAGCGGGCGCGCACCTTCTATCATGGCCGCAACTGCGACGCCACTTAAGGTTTCCTGATGCTGAGAGAGCAGTATGCCGGAAGGATTGGCTACTTGCCGCAGTCCCTGGCCGAACATTTCATAAATACCGAGTTCCGAAGCCGATCCAAACCGGTTTTTTACAGATCGGAGTATGCGATACAGGTGATGCCGGTCTCCTTCAAACTGAAGGACCGTATCAACCATATGTTCCAGGATCTTGGGACCGGCGATGGATCCGTCTTTAGTAATGTGGCCGATGATGAAAACCGGGGTGGAAGAACTCTTGGCGTATCGCATCAGCTCTGCCGTGCACTCTCTGACCTGAGACACGCTTCCGGGTGCCGACTCAACCTGCTGCGAGCTCAACGTTTGTATGGAGTCGATTACGAGCAGCTGAGGCTTCAGTTCATTGATTTGTTTGAATACAGCATTGATGGAAGTCTCCGTTAAGATGTAGCAATTTCCCGGGATGGGACTTCCAATCCGGGAAGCACGCATCTTAATCTGTTGCTTACTTTCTTCTCCCGAAACGTAGAGGACTTTCAGTTCCGGGATGGTCATGGCCAGCTGTAGCATAAGCGTCGATTTTCCGATGCCGGGCTCCCCACCGATCAGGGTCAGTGACCCGGGTACAACGCCCCCGCCGAGCACGCGGTTGAATTCCGCGTCTCCCGTAAGCAGGCGGAACTCCGGGCGATAGTTAATTTCTTCCAGCAGCTCAGCTCCGGCACTGGTTGAAAAAGCCTCCGATTCACCTCCCTTTTTCCAGAGCGGTACTGGTGCATCGCGCTGAATAACTTCTTCTACAAAAGTATTCCACTGGTTGCAGGACGGACATTTACCCATCCATTTACCAGACTCATAACCGCAGTTCTGACAGAAAAATACTGTTCTTGCTTTTGCCATATCTGGGAGACAAAGTTAAAACAAATCGCCCCGGCTAGAGATAGTCGGGGCGATTGTTTTTATCGAAAATAAGTGTTCAACTGTTCAGAGCTTGATCTCTTCGTCTTTGCCGTTATAAAAATGAAATTCCGTAAGGTAATAAGAAGAAAACTCTTTGACTTTGATCCATTTACCGTATTGAAAGAGCCAGCGCAGGCGTTTGGAGAAAAAGCCGCCCTTTATGTACGCGGCGATGTAGGGATGCACGCACAAGGTAATGTTTTTCTCGTTCTGCTCGTTGAGAACGTAATTCAAATTACTTTCTATATCGTCCATTAGAACGATGCTGGCCCGGATTTCACCGGTACCACCACAGGCAGGGCATTTTTCATTGGTAACAATGGACATTTCCGGCCGCACCCGCTGTCGGGTAATCTGCACCAGTCCGAATTTACTCGGCGGCAATATGGTATGCTTAGCACGGTCGTTTGCCATACATTCCTTCAGGTAGTCGTGCAGCTCCTTTCGATTGGGTGCTTTGTGCATGTCGATGAAGTCGATAACCACAATACCACCCATATCCCGCAACCTCAATTGTCGAGCAATTTCCTTAGCCGCTTCTTTGTTTACCTGAAGGGCATTGTCCTCCTGGTTCTCTTTATTAGCGATCCGGTTCCCGCTGTTAACATCAATTACGTGAAGTGCTTCTGTATGCTCAATGACCAGGTAAGCTCCCCCGGGGAGATTGACAATCTTGCCAAAAGCAGCCTTTATCTGTCGTTCTACCCCGAAGTGATCAAAAATCGGTTCTTTCTGCTTATAAAGCTTTACGATTTTTTCCAATTCCGGCGAAATATCCTTAATGTAGGATTTGGTCTCTTCGTATACGACCGGGTCATTCACATATATATGGGAGAATTCATCGGTCAGAATGTCTCTCAAAATGGTCGAAGTCCGGTCCATTTCCCCGAGAATCTTCTTTGAAGGTTCTACGGAGGCCAGTCTTGTGGTAAAGCTTTCCCACTTGGTGATCAGATCTCGAAGATCTTTTTCTAATTCAGCAACTCCTTTTCCTTCCGAAACGGTTCGGATGATAACCCCAAACTTTGGTGGTTTGATGGCCTCAACGATTTTTTTCAGCCTCGTGCGCTCGGTGTTGCTTTTTATTTTTTTTGAAATCGATACTGCATCGGAAAACGGCACCAGTACGACAAATCTTCCTGCTATGGAGAGGTCCGAGCTCAATCTCGGACCTTTTGTAGATATCGGCTCCTTGGCAATCTGCACAGGAAGCCACATATTCCGACTTAAAATCTCCGATATCTTTCCGGCCTTATTAATGTCCTTTTCCAGCTTTAGGCTGCCGAGAAGCTTATCTTTGTAGCTTCCGTTTCGGACAAGCTTAGTCAACTTAATCAGTGACTGCACCTGCGGCCCAAGATCGAGGTAATGAAGAAATGCATCCTTGGAATACCCGACATCAACAAAGGCGGCATTTAGCCCGGGCATGATCTTTTTGATCCTGCCCAGGTAAATATCTCCTACAGCGTAATTATTATTCGCCTGTTCCTTATTCAGCTCTACGAGCTGTTTATCCTGCAGTAAAGCTATGGTTACCCCCGAATCCGGAGATGAATCCACTATTAGTTCCTTTACCAACAGCTAGTTAATTGTGAAAGTGCAGTTATAGAAAAACACTTTCGTTAAACCATAAGATTGTCTAATTCAAAGACAGAGCGATCTGTATATAAGCAGGTTTATACCATAAAAGCATAGCCTGCTGTTTCTTATGAAACGCAGGCTTTACTAAAATGGGGCCTGAATTATATTACTTTTTCTTGTGTCTGTTTTTTCTTAAACGTTTCTTACGCTTATGAGTAGCCATTTTGTGTCTTTTCCTTTTTTTTCCGCTTGGCATAGCTAATTTTTTTAAATGATTGAAAAATGTTAATTCTATTTACTCAGTTCTTCTACCTTCCGGTCAATGAACTGGGATAAACTTGGATCGGCAGCGATCAATTTACTTTGCTGAAAAGCCTTGACAGCATCTGCCTTGAGACCAATGTTCTCGTAACTGGTAGCCAGGTAGAACCAGGCCTCGGCACTGGGTTCCTGATCAACTACCGTTTTAAAGCGTTCTATGGCTCGGTCAAACTGTCGGGATTGCATAGAGAAAAGCCCTAATTTCATATTGGCACGAACATTCTTCGGATCCTCGCGAACGACTTCCTGAAGCAATGCGATGCCCTGCATCGGGGCTCCTGCTCCGCTCACAATTGCAGATCCCAGACCTGTTTTGGCATCCAGACTCGATGGTTCTAATTCCAGAGCCTTTTGATAGGCATCATGAGCGTGCATAACCAACACCGGCGCTACCATTGTATCCTGCAGGTTTTCGTAGGCTGAAGAAAATGCGTCTCCGGCAGTTTCCCAGTTTTTAAAGCTTGGATCAAGCTCAGCGATCGCTTCCGACACAAAGCCTAAAGGTGCCTTTTTCTCGACATCATCCCACCGGGTTGCCAGCTGTTTTAACACCGACATCCTTGCCGAGGGATCATTTGATTCCGATAGCTGCGTTTCAAGATCCTCAATCTGCTTAACGAGACTCGCATTCAAGCCTTGTTTGGCTATTGCCGAGACTGTCTCAAGATTGACCTGATTTGCTGCTTCGGCATTGTCTACCACTCCAGCTGTGGGTTGTGCGTCCGCTTCTTTATCGACTAAACCTTTAATAGGCTGTGCCAGCAAGATGCCCATCAGAAGCAATACTGCGGATACAGCTATTATTTGTTTAGTTTTATGCATAGACCTTATCTGAAAGTTGAGGTGAAATTATTTGTTGCCGTTTTTCACTTTTTCTACAAAAACCTTGGCAGGTTTAAAGCTCGGAACAAAGTGTTCCGGGATGATGATGGCTGTATTTTTTGATATGTTGCGAGCCGTTTTCTTTGCTCTTTTCTTTACTACAAAGCTTCCAAAACCGCGGACGTAAACGTTTTCTCCTTCTACCATTGCCCCCTTAACAACTTTAAAAAAGGCCTCAACAGTTTCCTGCACATCTATCTTTTCTAATCCAGTCTTGTTAGAAATCTCCGTAATAATTTCTGCTTTAGTCATGTTATGTTAATATAAATTATTTGTTCCTAAAGTATTCCCGATCCACTGATTTGGGGATGCAAAAGTATTGCTTTTAAATGATTTACAAAAATTATTCAGCAATTTTTATGTAAATATAGCTGCGCATTTTTTGCGACTTTTGTATATGTTCTTTTCCGATACAATCGTCAACTGGTATCTTTCCAATAAACGCGACCTGCCCTGGCGGCGAACCAGAGACCCTTACCTGATCTGGTTGTCCGAGATCATTTTACAACAGACACGTGTGGATCAGGGACTTCCTTATTACCAACGCTTTTCCGAACGTTTTCAGAATATTTCCGACTTTGCTAATGCTGAAGAAGGAGAGGTTTTACGCCTCTGGCAGGGGCTGGGCTACTATTCGAGGGGGCGAAACATGCACAAGGCCGCAAGGCATATCCTGGCAGAGAAAGAAGGAATTTTCCCGGACACCTACCAGGAGCTTCTTACACTTCCGGGCGTTGGATCTTATACCGCAGCAGCCATCGCTTCATTCGCCTTCGACGAAGCCGTTGCGGTTCTGGACGGGAATGTCTACCGGGTCTTGTCGCGCTACCTTTGCCTTGGTATTCCCATTAACAGCCCCTCCGCCAAGAAAAAATTTCAGGAAGCGGCAGACACCCTGCTCAACAAAAACGAGCCCGCCTTGCACAATCAGGCTATTATGGAGTTTGGTGCCTTGCTTTGTAAACCAAAAAATCCTCACTGCTCAATTTGCCCACTCCGGATAGACTGCTGCGCTTATAAGTACGGCCGCGTTGCCGAATTGCCTGTTAAGCAAAACAAAACCACGAAGAAAGACCGCTACTTTCATTATTTTATTATACAGGACCAGTATGGTGTTCTGGTTAATCGGCGAACCGGAAAAGATATCTGGGAAAATCTATATGAGTTCCCACTTTTGGAGACCACCTCGATGCTTGATTCAGAAGCGCTTCTTAGCCATCAAGGTATGGTGGATTTGTTTGGCGAATCGTTCGGGCTTGAGCATATCTCCACCGCTCCGAAACATGTTTTGAGTCATCAGAACATCTATGCGTCTTTCTACCGTGTGCATCCTGAAAAGGTCCTGGCGGATAAAAGATACAAATGGGATTATGTTTTATTAAAAGATTTAGATACATTAGCTAAACCTAAATTAATATTTACGTTCATAAAAGATTACATCAGCAACGGACAACTTATTTAACAGCTAATTATGTCAGGTATCAACAAAGTGATTCTTGTCGGTCATCTGGGCAAAGACCCTGAAGTCCGGCACTTGGAAGGGAATGTTTCAGTAGCCAGTTTTCCCCTGGCGACTTCCGAAAATTTCAATAAAGACGGCAAAAAGATGGAGCAAACGGAATGGCATAACATCGTTATGTGGAGGGGGCTTGCCGAAGTTGCCGCTAAGTATTTGCAAAAAGGTAAATTGGTTTATATCGAGGGTAAATTGCGTACCCGTAATTACGAGGACCGGGAGGGCGTTAAGCGTTATACAACTGAAATAGTTGCGGAGAACTTCACGATGCTGGGTCGAAAAAGTGATTTTGAGAACGGTCCGAATGGTAGTTCAGAGGGTTCGGGCGGTCAGCGTCAGCATGAGAACGCTGTGAACTACAAGGAGAACAAGGATGACGACCTTCCTTTTTAGGTATATATTTTATGTTGAAGCCCCCGTTAGCCAAAAACTAGGGGGCTTTTTTTATTCGGAAACTACGCTTTAGTGTTCGTAGATCGACCTGGTCGTGTCAGGCTTTCGTTTCGATGGACAACTCTTTGAGTTGCTGTTCTGATATGGTAGCTGGCGAGTCGATCATTACGTCCCTTCCGGCATTGTTTTTTGGAAATGCAATGACATCCCGGATGCTGTCCAAGCCGGCGAAAATGGAAACCAACCGATCGAATCCGAAAGCAATCCCACCATGCGGAGGAGCACCAAAGGTGAAGGCATCCATCAAAAAGCCAAATTGCTTCTGTGCTTCTTCCGGCGTGAATCCGAGATGCGTGAACATTTCGCTCTGGAACTCCCGGTCGTGTATCCGAATAGAGCCTCCCCCCACTTCCGTTCCATTAATAACCATATCGTAAGCATTCGCTCTCACTTTACCCGGATCGGAGCTAAGTAATGCCTGGTCTTCCGGTTTTGGCGAGGTAAAAGGGTGGTGCATAGCGTGGTAGCGATTGGATTCCTCGTCCCATTCCAGTAAAGGAAAATCAAGAACCCAATGCACAGAAAACTCATCTTTTTTACGAAGACCAAGCTGACTGGCCAGGTGTAAACGAAGTTCACTTAATTGCTTACGAACGATATCTACCCCCCCCGCCATTACGAGCATAAGATCTCCGGGTTTCGCATCAAACGCCTGAGCCCAGGCCTTTAGTTGTTCTGCATTATAGAATTTATCAACCGAAGATTTGAGTGAACCGTCTTCCTGATAACGGAGGTACACTAAACCGGAGGCTCCCACCTGAGGTCGCTTAACAAAGTCGGTTAAGGCATCCAGTTGTTTCCGGGTATAGGCTGCGCAATCAGTGGCATTGATGCCCACTACCAGTTCTGCCTGGTCAAAGACCGGGAACCCCTTTCCTTTCAAGACATCGTTAAGTTCTACGAACTGCATTCCAAATCGTATGTCCGGCTTATCGGAGCCGTACAGCTTCATCGCATCTTCGTAGGTCATTCTTGATACCGTACCGATATCTATGCCTTTTATTTTAAGGAACAGGTCGCGAATAAGTCCTTCGAATAAATTCAATACATCTTCCTGCTCCACAAAAGACATCTCGCAGTCAATCTGCGTAAATTCGGGTTGACGATCTGCCCGAAGGTCTTCATCCCGGAAACACTTCACGATTTGGAAATAGCGGTCAAAGCCAGAGACCATCAGCAGCTGCTTGAACGTTTGAGGCGATTGCGGCAGGGCGTAGAATTCTCCCTTATTCATCCGACTGGGTACTACGAAATCGCGAGCGCCTTCCGGTGTCGATTTAATCAAAACCGGTGTCTCTACTTCCATAAATCCTGAGGCATCGAGATAATTGCGGACCACCTGAGCCATTCGGTGTCGCAGTAAAAGATTCTCGCGAACCGGATTTCTTCTGAGATCCAGGTACCGATATTTCATGCGAAGGTCTTCACCCCCGTCCGTTTCATCTTCAATGAGAAAGGGCGGGAGCTGGGCGGGATTTAAGATCTTTAATTCCTGCACCTTGATCTCAATTTCCCCCGTTGAAATCTTTTTGTTTTTATTTGAGCGCTCGATAACTAGGCCTTTAGCCTGAATAACGTATTCCCGGCCGAGATTCCGGGCCTGTGTTCTTAAAACGGAGTCGTCCGCAGTATCAAAGGTGAGTTGTGTAATTCCGTACCGGTCTCTCACGTCTACAAAAGTCATTCCTCCCAGATCCCGGGACCGATGAACCCATCCACATAGCGTAATTTCATTTCCAAGATGAGCAAGGTTCAGCTCACCGCAAGTATGCGTTCTTAACATAGTTTGCAAACTTAGATAAAAAAAAGAAAAGCCGCTCCTTCCGGTGCGGCTTCACAAGATACTTTATAGGGTTAGCCCGCCAGAATTCTTGCTTTCCTGGTCATGCCCAGGGAATGAACAGTCCCAATTATTCCTTCAGCATCGAAGCCACACTCTTTCCACAATTGCCATTGCTCACCATGCTCTATAAATTGATCTGGTATCCCCAGTCGGATCAGCCGGCTCTGATACTCATTGTCCAGCATGAACTCTGCTACAGCGCTACCCATTCCGCCTACCACGCAACCATCCTCTACGGTAATGACGTAGCGGTAGTGGCTGAAGACCTCATGAAGGAGCTTCTCGTCCAGCGGTTTTATGAAACGCATATCGTAATGTGCCGGATATATCCCTTCATCATTAAGGTTCAAACGAGCTTTGGTAACTTCATTACCAATATGTCCTATACTCAGAATCGCCAGATCTTCACCGGAGCAGATTCTTCTACCCGTTCCCACTTCAATTTCCTTGAACGGACGCCGCCAATCTGGCATAACTCCCTGTCCGCGGGGATAGCGAATGACAAATGGGCCCTTATCCTTCAGCTGGGCTGTATACATCAGGTTGCGAAGCTCCTCTTCGTTCATCGGAGCGGCTACCTGGAGATTTGGTATACAACGCATATAAGCCAGGTCGTAAGCTCCGTGGTGGGTAGGTCCGTCGGCACCCGCAATACCCGCCCGGTCAAGGCACATAACCACATTCAGCTTTTGCAAAGCAACGTCATGGATTACCTGGTCGTAAGACCTTTGCATGAAGCTTGAATAAATATTACAAAACGGCACCATCCCCTGCGTGGCCAGGCCAGCTGAAAAGGTAACCGCGTGCTGCTCTGCGATTCCAACATCAAAAGCCCGTTCCGGCATGGCTTTCATCATAATATTAAGCGAGGAGCCGGAAGGCATAGCGGGCGTGATGCCCATAATTTTTTCATTTTGTTCCGCAAGCTCAACCAGACTGTGTCCAAAAACATCCTGATATTTCGGCGCAACCGGTTTATCCACGGCCGGCTTTTTTATCTCTCCGGTAATTTTGTCGAACAGCCCGGGTGCGTGCCATTTGGTCTGGTCCTTTTCTGCCAGCGCAAAGCCCTTTCCTTTAACGGTTATACAATGCAATAGCTTAGGACCTGGTATATCGCGCAACTCATCAATAGTTTTGACAAGCCGCTTCAGATCGTGTCCGTCGACCGGACCGAAATACCTGAAATTTAAGGATTCAAACAAGTTGCTGTTTTTCAGCAATGTCCCCTTAATGCTTTTTTCTATTTTCTTGGCCATGCCGAGGGCATTGGGGCCAATTTCTGAAATTTTTGTTAATACAGCGGCTATATCATCCCGGAACCGATTATACGGTTTGGATACCGTAATGCTGGTCAAATACTCCTTCAATGCGCCAACATTAGGGTCAATGGCCATACAATTATCGTTCAAAATGACCAATAAATTTGACTTCTCAATGCCGGCATGATTCAGGGCCTCGAAAGCCATACCGGCCGTCATAGATCCATCTCCGATGACTGCAACATGTTGACGCTTCTTATCCGCTTTATAATGCGAAGCGACCGCCATACCTAAAGCGGCAGAGATTGACGTCGAAGAATGGCCTACGCCAAAGGTGTCAAATGCGCTTTCCGTACGCTTAGGAAATCCACTGATACCTCCATAAACCCGATTGGTGTGAAATAAGTCACGCCTGCCGGTGAGTATTTTATGGCCGTAGGCCTGGTGCCCGACATCCCAGACCAGCTGATCGTAAGGGGTGTTCAGAACATAATGCAACGCGACAGTCAGTTCAACTACACCCAAACTCGCTGCGAAATGACCTCCGTAAACCGAAACGACGTCAATAATGTACTGACGCAGCTCCTTACTTAGCTGCTCCAGTTCTGCTTCATTCAGCGTTTTTAAATCTGCCGGGCTATTGATGTGTTTCAATAGAGTTCCTGGTTCAATATCCATATCTCGCAGGCTTGGAGTAAAATATTTACAAAGTAAGGAATAATTATTCAGACCTCACACCGTTGAGGCGTGAGTTTGATGGCTATAACAATAAGGAACTAAGTTTGTTTTTTTATCCGATTCTCCAAAAAAACACGAATTTAGCCTTTAACGCGTACTCTATGTCTTCTGAAGCTTTTGAAATTCATCTTCCGCAATTTGAGGGCCCTTTCGACCTGCTGCTGTTCTTCATCGAGCGGGATGAGCTTAACATTCACGATATCCCAATTGCCCGCATTACGAATGAATTTCTCGATTTTTTACAGAAGATGAGCGCTTTGAATGTAGAGCTCGCGAGTGAATTTATTGTGGTGGCGGCTACTTTGATGCGCATTAAGGCTAAAACGCTCCTACCACGGCCCGATCTGGACGAAGATGGAAATGAAATAGATTTAAAGGAAGACCTGGTGCAAAAACTGGTACTTTATAAAAAGTTCAAATCTGTATCGGGAATTTTTAAACAGCTAGAGGAAGAGCGGCTGAAAAGTTACAGCAGGGGATCTATAGAAGCGGACCTGCGATACATCAGCCAATACGAAAATCCGGAAGAAGAACTATCGTCGTTCAGTCTGTATCGCCTGATGACGGTTTACGACCGGCTGATCAAGCAGCATCAGAATCGGAGTCAGCCCGTACGCCATACGGTGATACCATATCCTTACACCATTGAGCAGCAGAAGGCGGTAATTCTGAAGTTTTTGGAAGGAAACCAAAAAATGGATTTCATTTTTATCCGATCCGAGTCTGAGAACCGGGTGCAGCTCGTTTACAACTTCCTGGCAATTCTTGAATTATTACAGCAGCAGCTGATTGAGATTCAGTCGGGAACGGGCTACAATAACTTCCTCATTAAAGGAAAAAGCATCTAAAAAAATTTATCTTTGCGCTCACCCAGGGAAAAATACCTAACAATCATGGAAAGAGATCAAATCATATTCGACCTCATCAACGAGGAGCAGGCGCGCCAGGAAGATGGAATTGAACTGATTGCTTCAGAAAACTTCGTTAGCAGACAAGTTATGGAAGCAGCCGGATCTGTTCTGACCAATAAGTATGCTGAAGGACTTCCGGGCAAACGTTATTATGGTGGCTGCGAAATCGTAGACGAGATTGAGCAACTTGCCATAGACCGCGCCAGGCAGCTCTTCAATGCTGAGTGGGTTAATGTTCAGCCACATTCCGGAGCCCAGGCAAACGCCGCTGTTCTGCTGGCCATTCTGAAACCCGGAGACAAGATTTTAGGCTTCGATCTTTCCCACGGAGGACATCTTACGCATGGGTCGCCAGTTAATTTTTCGGGTAAATTATATGAAGCTCATTTTTATGGAGTCGATCAGGAAACTGGCCTGATCGACTATCAAAAACTGGAAGAGACCGCATTGCAGGTGAAGCCAAAAGCAATCATTGTTGGTGCTTCTGCCTATTCCAGGGATTGGGATTACGCTTTTGTAAGAGCGGTAGCGGATCGCATCGGGGCATTAGTTGTTGCGGATATTTCGCATCCGGCAGGATTGATAGCGAGAGGCTTGCTTCAGGATCCACTACCCCATTGTCACATCGTTACCACGACCACTCATAAAACACTGCGAGGACCACGTGGGGGGATGATTATGCTGGGCAAAGATTTTGAGAATCCCTTCGGACTAAAAACGCCTAAGGGAGAGATCAGGATGATGTCCTCGCTGCTTGATATGGCTGTCTTTCCGGGAACGCAAGGCGGGCCACTGGAACATATTATAGCTGCAAAAGCTATCGCCTTCGGTGAAGCGCTGAGCGACGAGTATATGGCGTATATTGTGCAGGTGAAGAAAAATGCGGCGGCGATGGCTCAGGCGTTTGTAGAGCTGGATTATCAATTGATTTCAGGTGGTACGGAAAATCATTCCATGCTCATCGATCTGCGAAACAAAGGCATCAGCGGAAAGGCCGCTGAAGCGGCACTTGAGAAAGCTGGAATTACGACCAATAAAAACATGGTGCCTTTTGACGACAAATCACCTTTCGTTACTTCCGGTATACGTTTGGGAACCGCGGCCATTACTACCCGCAACTTGAAAGAACCGGAGATGCTTCAGATTGTTGGCTTTATCGACCGTGCAATACAGGCGGCAGAAAACGAAGAAGAACTGAATAATATCCACCTGGAGGTTAAAGAGCTGATGAAAGCTTTTCCTCTTTATCGCTAACGAGTGTAAGCCAATGTGGCTACGCTGATTTTAATGCCCTGTGAAGATGTTTGCAGGGCATTTACGCAAGCTTCGATTGTTGCTCCCGTAGTCAGCACATCGTCAACTAGCAACAAATGTTTGACTGACTCATCAAGAGGCTGCTTTAAAAAGAAAACCCCTTCATTATTTTGTATCCTGTCAAGCCGCCCCATCAGGGTCTGGGAGTTACGGTACTGTCGTTTTCCTAGAATATGGTCTGAAAAGGGAGTGTTCAAGGCTTTGCTCAAACCTATCGCAAACGCATCGCTTTGATTAAAGCCTCTCTTCCGGTATTTTCTGGGGTGAAGTGGTACACTTATAATCAAATCCGGGCTTTCGAATTGTTCTGATGCCTTTAATAATTGCCCGTATCGACATCCCATATATACAGCCGCTTCTTCCGAGTTACGGTATTTAATTTGATAAAGCAACCGCTGAACCACCGAGCCTTTATAATAGTAAACATAACAAACAACCTGATCAACCAGGATACGCCCCCAAAATTGGCGTGCCGCCTTGTTTTGCCGGTCTGCATGGAAGTTTGTAACAGGGAGCTCATATTCGCAATGTTTGCAGAGAACGGTTTCTGATGGGATAAGCAAGCGTTTACAGCCAGCGCAGGTTTCGGGAAAAATCAGCCTGAGGAAATCCTTTAACACGGCCGGATTAAGTTTAAGCTGTTACCGGCTGGTTTTTTACCGCAAGTTGTCCGCAGGCTGCATCAATATCTTTTCCCCTGCTACGACGAACATTTGTGTTAATGCCCCTGGAGCGAAGGAAATCAGCAAAAACATCGATTTTATCAGCGTCCGCATTTTCGAAATCGGCGAATTGAATCGGATTATATTCAATAATATTTACCTTACAGGGTAGGTGTTTGCAAAACCGCGCCAGTTCCCGGGCATCTTCCAGACTGTCATTGACGCCATTAAAAACTATGTATTCGTAAGTGACCGGATTTTTAGTTTTAGAAAAATAATATTTCAGGGCTTCCGCCAGTGATTTCAACTCATTTTGCTCGTTGATCGGCATAATGGTATCCCGCTTGGCATCGTTCGCGGCGTGCAGGGAAAGGGCAAGATTAAAGCGCACTCCATCATCTCCCAGGCGACGTATCATTTTAGCGATACCCGCTGTCGAAACGGTTATCCGTTTAGCCGCCAGTCCCAGGCCATCCTCCGAAGTAAGGTGCCGGATTGAATCAAGCACATTGGAGTAATTAAGGAGAGGTTCTCCCATCCCCATATACACGATATTGCTCAGTGGTTTTCCGTAATTTTCCAAAGCCTGCTGGTTAAGGAGGACTACCTGATCGTATATTTCGGCAGCATCCAGGTTTCGCTTACGGTCCATATAGCCGGTTGCGCAGAATTTACAGGTTAGGCTACAGCCAACCTGCGAGCTCACACAAGCTGTCATCCTCTCGGACGTAGGAATAAGCACACCCTCTATCAAATGGCCATCATGTAAAATGAAGGTGCTTTTGATGGTTTTATCATCGCTTTTCTGCGACTTATGAACGGCCACTGACAGGATGTTATAATGGGCTTTTAGTTTTTCCCTGAAAGCCTTACTCAGGTTACTCATCGAGTCAAAGTCCCGGGAGGATTTTTTCCATAGCCATTCAAAAACCTGCTTAGCCCGGTATGCCGGCTCGCCAAGTGCTGTAAAGTCCTGCCTGAGTTGTTCGATGGTAAGTCTTCTGATGTCTTTTTTCTGAGTATCCATTTAACTGCAAATATAAAAAATAAATACGTAGACGCTGTGTAAGAGCCTATCTATCAGTTCCAAATTATACAAGTCCTTTAAGCAGGATCACCGTATTTGCTTTTTTTTTGTTAACATTGCAATGAAATCAGAAGAAGGAGTAACAATTTTAAATTTCTAGTAACCTAAATCAACATGGTCAAGTTTTACACGGCTGACTACATTTTGCCCATTGAATCGAATCCGATAAAAAATGGAATTGTCGGTGTCGACGAGCACGGCAAAATCACCCATCTATCCGGTGTTAATAACCATAACGAAATCCCTAACCCTATCCAGAAGCTTGATGGCGTCATCGTTCCGGGCTTTGTGAATAGTCATTGCCACCTGGAATTATCTCATTTAAAAGACTTGCTACCGAAGGGTTCTGGCCTCGTTTCTTTTCTAAAGCAGGTAATTCAAAGCCGGAAAGCTGAGGCCAGTGCCGTGGAAAAGTCCATGTTGGAAGCGGATGCCTTGATGAAAAGAAACGGTATTGTAGCCGTTGGTGATGTATCCAACCAACTGCAATCTAAATCAGTTAAAGAAAAAAGCAGTCTTTACTATCATACCTTTGTGGAGGTGCTGTGTTTCGAGCCCGAAAAAGCGGCGGAAGTATTCCGGCAGTCGTTGGACATTTGCGAGGGCTTTTCCCCGCTCAGCAGTTCCATTACTCCACACGCTCCATATTCTGTCTGCCGTGAAATTCTCCGGTTCATAAAGCACGTCGGCATGGATGGATCAAATCTGCTGAGTATACACAATCAGGAATCTGAAGAGGAAAATAAGTTCTTTCGTTACAGAACGGGGGACTTTCTGGACTTTTATGAGTTTCTGGGTCGCGACATCTCATTTTTTAAGGGCCAGGCCAGAAATTCATTGCAGAGTATCGTACCGCTCCTTCCTAAAAAACAACGGACACTTTTTGTCCATAATACGTATACTACGATAAAAGACATCTATTTTCTGAAGCGTTTCGGAGCTTCGGCGACCTGGTGCTTTTGCCCGAATGCTAACTTACATATTGAGGGTCGGCTTCCCAAAATTGATTCCTTTATTGATCGTGGTTTCCCCATTGTTTTGGGAACTGATAGTTTAGCCTCTAATGAGAACTTATGTATACTTTCCGAATTGAAAGCTATAGTTAAAGCCTTCCCGGATATTCCTTTCACCGAATTAATTCGGTGGGCTACACTTAATGGTGCAACCTTCCTGGGAATTGATCAGCAATATGGTTCGATAACTGTTGGTAAAAGCCCCGGGCTTAACCTTATCAGCGGTATGAAAGGATTAAAACTGACAACAGAATCAAGTGTTAAGCCTATCATTTAGACGTTGCTATGAAAAAGCATATTAATGTTTCTATAACAGGACATGTCCAGGGCGTAAGCTACAGAGACTCCACCAAAGCCGTCGCTGATCACCTTGGGGTAAAGGGCATTATAAAAAATCAGCCTGACGGGACTGTATATCTGGAAGCTGAAGGGGACTCTTTTGCGCTGGACGCGTTAATAGAGTGGTGCAAGGAAGGGCCCGAGAGATCGGTTGTTGATAGCGTTGAAGCCTATCCGGGTGAGTGGAAAGATTACAAAAATTTTAACGTCGTCAAGCGTTAATTCATTGAGAAAAAGATTTGACATCAACACTGAAGCGATTTGCCGGGCAGACCTTTATTTATGGCCTGAGTACTATTCTAGCCCGTCTGCTCAATTTCCTGCTTACGCCGCTTTACGTTTATAAATTTCCAGCACACGTGTATGGACTGTTAACTGCTATGTACAGTTGGGCGGCCATTCTGAGTGCAACGCTTGCTTTCGGTATGGAGACTACCTTTTTCAGGTATCTTCAGAAGAAGGAGGGTCAGGAATCTGCAGTCTACAGCAATACGCTCACCGTTATACTATTTGTTTCCTTTTTATTCCTTTTGATTACTGTGCCGAATGCGGAACCAATAGGTGCCTGGATCTCCGATGGAAGAATTGATCCGGACCGGACGCTGTACGTCCGCTATTTTGCCTTTATACTGGTTGCTGACGCACTATGTGTTATTCCTTTTTCCAGTTTAAGAGCAAAAGGAAAAGCCATTCGTTTTGGTGTCATCCGTCTGATCAATATTTCTGTAGCCATAAGCCTGAATCTGCTGTTTATCGTCGTCATTCCCTGGGTTATTTCCCGTAATGCGCCCGGGGCTGCCTGGCTGGAAAGCTGGCTACGCCCGGACTGGCTGGGGTACGTATTTCTTTCGAACCTGATTGCCAGCATGGTCACCTTTCTCATCCTTCTGCCGGAATTACTTCGAATCCGCATCAGAGTTGACCGGGCCCTGTTGATTGAAATGTTTAGCTACAGTTTTCCCATCCTCGTGGCGAACCTTTCCTACATCATTAACGAAAATCTCGACAAAGTCTTCCTGACGAAGCTACTCAACGGACAAGAAGGCGAAACGAATGTCGGAATTTACGGAGCCGCATCGCGAATTGCCGTCTTTCTAAGCATTTTCGTGCAGGCATTCCGGCTTGGGGCGGAGCCATTCTTTTTCAGCCATGCTAAACAAGCCAATGCCAGACAGACCTATGCACTCATTATGCACTATTTTATTATCGCCATGCTGATTGTTTTATTTGGGATCGTTTGTAATCTTGATCTGTTAAAATATTTCATCCGCGGACAAGGCGCCCAGCGAGATTTGTATTGGTCAGGCCTTCGGATTGTGCCCATCCTTTTAATGGCTTATGTTTTTCTGGGTATCTACATCAACTTATCTATATGGTATAAGCTCTCCGATCAGACACGTTACGGTTTATATATTTCCCTGGCCGGGGCTTGCCTGACCGTTGTGCTGAATTTTATATTGATCCCGATCTACGGTTATATCGGGTCGGCGTGGATTACCCTTTTCGTATATGGGTCAATGGCTGCGATTTCCTACTACCTTGGCCAGTCCAACTACCCAATCCCCTATAGAATCCGACCAGCTTTGATTTATTTAGTGACTACCGCGTGTCTGAGCTGGATTTCCTTCAGCATTCTTAAGTCAGATCTATGGCTCAGCAATACGTTGCTCATCGTATTTATCGCAGTGATTTCCTATATTGAATGGCCAAATATCAAACGATTTATTAAATAAACCGTCTATCTGAGAACGGAACAATTCACTCATTCAGACGTTAGCTTGAGTAGGAATAAAAATATGAGAACTTATCTAATTACCGTTATTATTTGTGTCGGATACCTTGCGGTGCTCGGACAGGATTCTGTTGATTCCAGTGCGAAGAAGCAAGTCCAGCAGCTATATTACCAGGGAATGAATCAAAAGGCGCAGGGAAATACAGACCTTGCCAAACAACTTTTCCTGCAGGTGCTGGAAGCTGATCACCGTAATGATGCTGCTGCTTTTGAACTCGGAAGGTTGTATCTGGAGCAAGGAGCGCTGGACAGTGCGCTGATTAATGCAAAGATAGCTACGGAATCTAAAGCGGATAAAGACTGGTACTGGATGTTGCTGGCCGACGTTTACAAACAAAAGGAAGATTACCCTCCCCTTCCCGGAATCTTTGAACGCCTGATCAGGCTCAAGCCTGAAAACAAAGCTTTTTATTATGATCGGGCGTATTCGCTCTATCTAAATAAGAAATACGATGAAGCGCTGGCGGTTTATGACAGCATAGAGCAAAAATTTGGTCCAGAAGATAATTTGCTTCTTGCCCGGCAGGACATCTGGATCAACACCAAACAATATGATAAGGCGATCGCTTCCGTCAGGCCCTACATTGAACAACACCCTGATCAGTCTAAAGGGTACATTATGATGGCGAACGTATACTTGCAGTCTAAAGAGCCGAAAAAAGCACTGAAGATTCTGGATGAGGGGCACGAAAAAATACCAGGCGACCCGTATATTTCTTTAAGTAAAGCTGATGTTTACAGGAGCCGGAAACAGGATAAGGCCGCTTCTGTGGAAATAAAAAATGCCTTTGCCAGTGAGCAGATGGACATAGACAGTAAGCTTCGCTTACTCGCCTCCATGATGTCAAGTCCTGAGGAAACAAAAATGAGCAGCGTGACTGAAGAACTTGCAGAAATGCTGACGGGCCTGTATCCTCAAGATGTGCGAACCTTTGCGCTATATGGTGACATACTTGCACATCATAAAAAATTATCGGAAGCACGGTCGCAATACCTGAATGCCATTGAGGTTAACCCTTCCGTGAACACAGTATGGGAACAGTTGTTACAGATAGAACTGAGTATAGGCTTGCTTTCTGATGCATTGGACCACGCAAAACAGGCTAATCGTCTATTCCCTGACCAACCTGTTACGCAATTCTTCGCCGGACACGCCTTTTTCCTGAACAAAGATTATGAAAGTGCGAGAACGGCTCTCGAACAAGCCCTGAATACGGCAGATGAGAAGAACACACCGCTGATGTTACAACTCTACAGTAGTCTGGGCGATGCGTATAACTCTCTGGGAATGTTTCGTGAATCGGATCAGGCATATGAAGAGGCTTTATCCATTGATAGTAATAATGCTATGACCCTGAATAATTATTCCTATTATCTTTCTGTCAGAAAAGAACGTTTGGATGACGCCGCGGAAATGTCACGTCGGTCGAATTCCATTGATCCGGATAATGGAACTTTTCAGGATACATATGCATGGGTACTCTACCAGCAAGGCAAATATACTGAAGCGAAAGACTGGATAGAAAAGGCCATTGCGAACAGTCCGGATGTTTCTTCAACCCTCCTTGAGCATTACGGTGATATTCTCTACAAGCTCGGAGACGAGGCATCGGCTGTGACCAAGTGGAAAGCAGCGAAGTCAACCGCGTTAACGACAGGCGAAAATATTGAGTTTTTAACCAAAAAAATCGACGGTCATCATAAGCCATGACGATTTTCCGTTTTTCGTCTTATTTATTTTTAATGGCCTGCTTTTGCCTGGGTTGTAAAAGTAGAAAAATAGCCGTTATCGACCATGGAGAGTCTGGAAAGGCAGCCATTATTGGCGAGGTGGAGAGTGTTGTAAAACAGTTGCAATCTGAAGACCTCTCGTTCCGAACTTTTTCCAGTAAGGCGAAGGCCCAAATTGCCGTAAACAATGAGCGATATGACGCTAATGTGTCAATACGCGTCGATAATGGAAAAAAAATCTGGATATCAATCACAGCCTTCCTGGGAATAGAGGTAGCACGGGTTCTTATTACGCCGGATCGAATTGCTGTTGTTAACAGGCTTGAAAAAACAGTACTTGATCAACCCTATGTTTTTTTACAGAAATTAATTGGAGCACCGCTTTCCTATGGCGAGCTCCAATCAATTTTGCTTGGAAACTCAACTGTACTGACCGGGCAGCTTTATAAGCTAGGGGTCGCGAAGAACCAGCTTGGTTTTCTGGTTAACGCCAATTCGGAAATATTTAATTACCAGGTGCAAGCCGACGAATGGAATAAGGTCCTGTCAATTCAAATAGATGAGCAAAGCGGAAAGCAGTCCCTTGTTTCAAGTTACGGGGAATTTACGGAACTGGCCGGTCAGCGCTTTGCTCAACTCTTCCAGCTTACCATAAAGGCGCCTCATACGGAAATAAAAACACTGTTGACCTATGGGACAATAAGCATCAATGAAGCACTACAGACACCTTTTCAAATTCCACAGAGCTATAAGGCGTTGCCCTAAACACATTAATTCAGCTATTTTTTTTATTTTCGCCAGCAATAAATTGTTTAAAAAGACGATTTTTATATAGCACAGGAAATCAGCACGAATGGCTTCATGTAGAGTACACTTATTAATATGTTTTTTTCTCGCTCTGGGACAAACTGTCTGGGCTCAATCCAGTGCACAGCTGAAAAAGCAAAGAGAGGCCTTGACCAGGGAAATCAACTTACTCAACAAAAGTCTGCAGAGTACATCTAACGATCGTGCCCTTTCTTTAAAGCAGGTTAACGCGCTGAATGCTCAGCTTAACCTCCGGGTAAAAAAGATCAGCACCATCACGAACGAAGTGGCCATCATTGAACGCGAAATCAGGGAGAACACCAAAAATATTCGTGAACTGGAGTCGCAGCTATCAGAACTCAGGAAAGATTACGCCAAGATGGTACAATTTGCCTACAGAAATAAAGGCGGTTATGGCAAACTGATGTTCATATTTGCTTCTGACGACTTCAATCAAGCCTACAAAAGATTAAAGTACCTTCAGCAGTTCAGTGAATCGAGAAAAAAACAGGCACAGGAAATCGAAGCTACTCAAAAGAAAATTAACGCTACAATTGCCGAATTGAATGCACAGCGAAAAGAGCAATCTGCCCTGCTTGCAGATCAGGAGAAAGAGAAAAAGGTACTTGATGAGCAAAAAGGTGTAAAATCCAAAGCACTTGCCAACCTTACCAGCCAGGAAAAGGAATATAAACAGGAATTGGCGCAAAAGCAGCAGGAAGATGCCCGGCTGGCCCGCGCCATTCAGTCTGCTATACGCAGGGAAATTGAGGAAGCGAGAAAGGCGGCGGAGGCTGAAGCCGCAAGGAAGGCTGCAGAAGAGGCGAAGAAAAATGAGGGCACTAAAAGTCCTGAAAAATCCGGCACCGCTGCTGCTACACCTAAGCGGACCACAGACCGAGAAGCGCTCCTGTCTACTCCGGAAGCCGCAAAACTGGCTGCTGAATTTAACGGAAACCGGGGCCGGCTGCCATGGCCCGTATCCAACGGCACCGTTACGCAAGGGTTTGGACAGTACACTTATGGTGCAGGTGTTAAGGTAAACAGTAATGGGCTCAACATACGCACTAGTCCGGGATCTCCGGTACGTGCCGTTTTCAACGGAACGGTTAGTTCAGTGATCCAGATACAGAATCAGTATACAGTAATTGTTAAACATGGTAATTATTTCACCGTATATCAGAATCTGAAGAGTGTCAGTGTTTCGAAAGGTACTCAGGTAAGCACCAAACAGGCTTTAGGAACAGTGGCTGTAGATGCTTCTGAAGGTACGTCAGACTTACATTTCGAGATCTGGCAAAGTTCAACCCCAATTAATCCGGCTCCCTGGCTTGCTGGTAATTAATTAATTATATGTACATTTGTCTGGATACAATAGTGCTTTCCTTTAAGGAAGGCGATGTACGAGGAATATTAGTAGAAGATAAGGTTTAAAGATTAAGATTATGATAAATACCATTATGCTTGCTATGATTGGAGGGCCGGAACTGGCGGTAATCGTTGTAGCGCTATTATTACTCTTCGGAGGGAAAAAGATTCCTGAATTAATGCGCGGCCTGGGTAAAGGCGTAAGAGAATTCAAAGAAGGCCAGGCGGGGAACCCCAAGGAAGCCGAGGCAGAAAAGGAAGAAAAAATTTAAAGGAGGGATTATCACCTGCTTAATACGCTGTATGCATCTACGGATTGCATACAGCGTATTTTTTTTAATATATACGATTCAGAAATTCCCAGCGTTATTGCTAGAGTGTTTTATAAGAATTCATTAAGAGTAGAAAGCTCGTATTGTTAACCTACAGCCAACAAAATGACTTTTAGACATATAGCCGCATTAGGCATTATGATCGCTTTTACCTTAAAAACGGTGAAGGGAAACGATCAAGATCTTGATACAGACAGCACCTCCAACCCATTTTCGTTTAGCTATACTAAACTGACACTCGCCCAGCAACTGGACTCATTGGGATGCACTGTACCCCTTAGTTACAACGCCTACGTGAAATCTTACATTGACTCCTATTCTGCAGCCCGGTACCGTAATCATCTATCTAAAATGGCGGGGCTGGCCGAATACTATTTTCCTATATACGAAAAGGTATTTAAAGAAAGTGGCGTACCGGAAGAAATTAAATACTTGTCTATCGTGGAATCGGCTTTAAACCCACATGCCGTCTCCCGGGTCGGTGCAACTGGTCCATGGCAGTTTATGTTTACGACGGCGAAGGCCTATAATCTGCAGATTGACCAATATGTGGATGAGCGAAAAGATCCTTACGCGGCCAGCTTTGCAGCTGCCGCTTATTTAAAAGATGCCTACAACGAATTCGGCGACTGGCATCTGGCCATTGCTTCCTACAACTGCGGCAAAGGAAATGTTATCCGGGCCATTAAACGTTCTGGGTTGGAAAATCCAGACTTCTGGCAAATCCGGAATCTGCTGCCCGCTGAAACGAGAAATTACGTGCCCGCATTTATAGCGCTTACCTATGTTATGCGCAACAGCCAGGCCTTTCAGATCGAAAGTTTTCCGAACGAACTGATCCTTTCGACGGACATTGTATCCATTGACCGGACCATATCCCTGGCAGACCTCGCGGCCAGCATGAACATCTCTTTGGAAAGCCTGAAAGCATTAAATCCTGCCTATAAAAAACAGATCGTCAACGGAAGCCAGTTGCAACCCAAGCGGTTGATTATTCCGGCGGTTGAAGAAACCGATTATGCTAAACTTTACGCGGTTCTAAACGGGCATGGAGAAGCACGGGAATCCTCTTTAAAGATTACTTCGGCCAGTGAAAAAACAGGCTCATCGACTACGCAG
Organism: Olivibacter sp.; assembly: GCA_048595275.1. Classification (GTDB taxonomy): domain Bacteria; phylum Bacteroidota; class Bacteroidia; order Sphingobacteriales; family Sphingobacteriaceae; genus Olivibacter. The sequence goes on from JBMDWN010000049.1 coordinate 37,799, forward strand.
TACCACCGAGTCCAGAGGGGTGAAAGTCTAAGCAGTATATCTAAAAAATACGGTATCGAAATACAGGATATTAAAGCCTGGAATAACCTGAGAAAAAGCAGCATTCTTCCAGGACAACGCCTGGCGGTAAGCGGTGAAACGATAAGCAGAAAACAGTCCGGTGCTGCTAAAACGTATGTCTCTTATAAAGTCAGACGAGGAGATTCTCTATCTTCCATTGCAAAGCGTTATAAAGGAGTGACCGTCAGCGATCTGAAAGCTGAAAATAGTCTGAGAGGGAATCAGATCAAAGCTGGGATGACACTTCAGATCCGGCAACAGCTATAAAACATGTCGTCAAAAAGAGCTCATATCAGAGGAGGTAAGCCGCATCCTCCCCATCCGTTTCCAGAAGGGCTATAGCAACGTGTTCGTTTAGTACGGTTGACAGTTTCATGCCAACAAAATCCCCTTCCACAGGAAATTTCCGGTGACTGCGATCTACGAGTACAGCCGTCCGAAGCTTTTTTAGAGGAACGTTGAGAAAAACACCAAGGCCATAGGAAATTGCTCTACCACTGTTCAGCACATCATCTATTAAAACAACCACACGGTTAGCGGCCTGAGCGGCCGGCACATCGGTTTCAGCCTGTAAGTTTGAAGACTCTTTATTTATGGTGATACGGATCAGCAGCACGTTAAGATCAGGAGCTATCGTCTTCAGCTCATCTCTGAGCCGGGAAGCCAAGATATAACCACGGTCTGCGATGCCTGCAAGCACTAATTCATTTTCCCCAAAGCTATCCTCAAGAATCTGATATGCTATCCGGGTAATTTTATTCTGTATATCGTTTTGATCTAAAAAAAGAATACCCTTCTTCGTTTCCATACGGACAAGATTACGAATTTTTAGGAGATAACTTCCAGACAGGTCTATTAATTCAAATGAAATACTTCATCTGATGCCTCCTCGTTGACCGGTTGGTTATCCGCTGTAAGCAATCTACCGCCATTGAAGTAGTAGCGTTTCCAGTAAGCTTCATCGAGATTGCTGATCATCACACCTCTGCTGGTGGAGGCGTGAGCAAATTTACCATCTCCCAGAAAAACACCAACGTGGGTAATGTTTCTGCTCCTTATTTTAAAAAATACGAGGTCGCCAGGCTTCAAATGATCTTTTTTGACCGGATCTACCTGTGTATAAATATTTCTGGAGTTACTCCCGATGGCAGTGTTGAAGACTTTGTCGTAAAGCTCATAAGCAAACTGAGAGCAATCGATACCTCTTTTCGTTTTGCCCCCAAGCCGGTAGGGCGTACCAATCCATTCGTCAACGAACTGATACAACTTTGTATTCGTAGTCGCTGAAATGGCAACGCCCATGATTTGCGAAAAATAATCCTTAGCCAGATTTTCCGGATCGTCAGGCACAGCGGCTTTCGAAACAGCGGTTTTGGTTGGATTAGTCTGAGCGTTCAGACTTAGGTTGATCAGCATCGCGCAAATAAACGCTCCGCACAGTAAAAACTTGCTTTTCATTTAATCTTTTGTTTCCTACATTTTTGTGCACATCGCCCCAATCGACCTCCCCAAACGCACATTCTGATAAAAGATGCGGGCACTAAACACCGCGATTTCGTAAATTTTATACCATGCAATACCAGGTTGAATTGCAAAGCTAACGGAAAGTTTACGATTAGGCAAGAGATATCGAATCAAATATTTACATATGAAAGACAATTCACGAAAACCATCGGCTTAAAGTCAGCGCGCCAAGGAATTAATGGCGCGTGGTGGTTATGATTTTCACAACAATTGATTAGATTTGCCTTCCAGAAATTATTACTATACGAACATTAAGCAATGAGTTCAACAGCTATAACGAAAGAGACCTACCTGAACTGGTATAAGTCGATGCTACTAATGCGTAAATTTGAAGAGAAGGCGGGGCAGTTGTATGGCCAGCAGAAGATCCGAGGATTTTGCCATTTATACATCGGCCAGGAAGCTGTCGTGGCAGGCGCCATGTCTGTATTACGCAAAGAAGACAGTATGATTACTGCCTATCGCGATCACGCGCATGCCATAGCCAAAGGGATGAGTCCTGATTCGGCTATGGCTGAACTCTTTGGCAAAGTGACCGGATGCTCGAAAGGTAAAGGCGGCTCGATGCACTTTTTCGACAAAGAGAATAACTTTGCCGGTGGTCACGGTATCGTTGGGGGTCAGATTCCTTTGGGAGCCGGCCTGGCTTTTGCTGAACAATATAAGGGTACTGACAATGTTTGTGTCTGCTATATGGGAGACGGTGCGGTTCGTCAAGGATCTCTGAATGAAACCTTTAACATGGCGATGCTCTGGAAGCTTCCTGTTATTTTCGTTTGCGAAAATAATGGTTATGCGATGGGAACTTCTGTAAAACGGACTACGAATATGGTCGATATTTACAAGATGGGTCTTGGTTTTGATATGCCCAGCGCGCCAGTGGACGGAATGGATGTAGTTGCGGTCCATAATGCTATGGATGAAGCCGTTGAGCGAGCAAGGAAAGGCGAAGGACCAACGTTCCTGGAAATCAGAACCTATCGCTACAAAGGTCACTCCATGTCAGATCCGGCAAAATACCGAACCAAAGAAGAACTGGAACAATATAAGGAGCGCGATCCGATCGCTGCTGTAAAGCATGCTATCGTAGAGAATAAGTATGCAGACGAGAAGTGGTTCGACGAGGTGGACGCTGAAGTTCGCGCCTCCGTGGATCAGTCGGTAAAGTTTGCGGAAGATTCGGCTTATCCCGAAGCTTCGGAGCTTTTTGATGATGTTTACGTACAAAGCGATTACCCTTACATTCTTGATTAACGGCGTATTCGGGTTAAACAGGAAGTATAAAAACGATATATTAAGAAGATAATAGTATGGCGGAAGTTGTTCGAATGCCGAAGATGAGTGATACAATGACCGAAGGGGTTATTGCGAAGTGGCATAAAAAAGTGGGTGATAAAGTAAGCTCCGGCGATCTCGTTGCTGAAGTGGAAACTGATAAAGCTACGATGGATTTCGAATCGTACCAGGAAGGAACCCTGTTGTATATCGGTCCGAAGGAAGGGGAAGCTGTTCCGGTGGATTCGGTAATTGCCGTTTTGGGAGAGCCCGGCGAAGCTTATGAAGCTCTACTAAAAGAGGATGGCCCTTCAGGCCCTTCTGCCGAAACGAAAGAAGCGGCCAGCACCGCTCCCGAAACTCCTGCTGCGGAATCGCAGGCACCGGCTGTAACACCTGAATCCCTTGGCGCAACGGTCATAACCATGCCCTTACTAAGCGATACCATGACTGAAGGTGTCATTGCGGAATGGAATTTTAAAGTTGGTGATCAGATTAAAAGTGATGATGCCATTGCCGACGTAGAAACCGACAAAGCGACCATGGAAGTTACGGCTTACGCCGATGGGACGCTATTGTATGTTGGCGTCGAAAAAGGTCAGGCTGCAAAAGTAAACGACATTATTGCTATTGTTGGAAAAGCGGGAACCGATGTCACACCGCTTCTGAACCAGGCTTCTCCGGCAGCTAAAAGCGAAAACACTTCTCCAAAGCCGGTTGAAGTAAGCACGCAGCCGGCTGAAACGCCTCAGAAAGCAGTGGAGTCCGAACAAAATGTTAATCAGGACAGTCGGGTTAAGGCTTCTCCACTGGCCCGAAAAATTGCGAAGGATAAAGGCATTGACCTTACTGCGCTAAGTGCATCGACCGAAAACGGACGTATAATAAAAAGAGACGTAGAAAATTACACACCTTCGGCTAAACCGCAGGAAGCCGGAAGTCCTGCATCGCCGAAAGAACAGCCTGCTGTTCAGATTCCAAGCTTCAGCGGCGAGGAGCGTTTCACGGAGAAGCCGGTCACACAAATGCGTAAAACGATTGCTAAGCGTCTTTCCGAAAGCTTATTTACGGCACCGCATTTTTACCTGACCATCCAGGTCGATATGGACGGAGCCATTCTGGCCAGAACGAAAATCAATGAGGTAGCGCCTGTCAAAGTTTCTTACAATGACCTGGTTGTTAAAGCAGCAGCCGTTGCGCTGAAACAACACCCTAATGTTAACTCTTCGTGGCTTGGGGATAAAATACGCTATAATGAGCATGTCAATGTCGGCGTAGCGATAGCGGTCGAAGAGGGCCTTTTGGTTCCTGTCGTGCGTTTTGCGGACGGAAAGACCTTAAGTCATATCTCTGCTGAAGTAAAAGATTTTGCACAGCGGGCTAAGTCTAAAAAACTGCAACCGAAGGATTGGGAAGGGTCGACCTTTACCGTATCCAATCTGGGGATGTACGGTATCGATCAGTTTACGGCAATCATCAACCCGCCGGACTCCTGTATCCTCGCCGTTGGCGGAATACAACAGGTACCGGTTGTTAAAAACGGGGCCGTTGTTCCCGGCAATATTATGAAGTTAACCTTGAGCTGCGACCACCGCGTTGTGGACGGCGCTACCGGCGCCGCCTTCCTGCAAACCGTCAAATCACTGCTGGAAGAGCCTGTACGCTTGCTGGTCTAAATATATTTCTAATGAAAGGCTGCACAATGGCAGCCTTATCTTTTTTTGCAATACCCTCACTGAATATTAAATCTAAACGTCATGCGTATTTTTTCGAGCTTTCTTTTTTTGGTTCTGCTAGCTCTTCTAAATCTCAGCAGCTTTGCTCAGACCCCGGTTGAGCGCCCAAAGCTGGTTGTCGGAATTATGGTTGATCAGATGCGATGGGATTACTTGTACCGGTACTACGAGCGCTATGGCGACGGGGGATTTAAGCGATTACTTGATCAAGGATTCACTTGTGAAAACGCTTATATTGACTACATTCCAACTTACACAGCCATCGGACACAGCTCGGTTTACACCGGAAGTGTTCCCGCCATTCACGGAATCGCCGGCAACGATTTTATCATAGAGGCGACCGGTCAGAACATGTATTGTACGGAAGACAGCACCGTTACCGGCGTGGGCCAGGTTAAAGCAGGAAAAAGTGGACAAATGTCTCCTAAAAACTTGCTGGTGTCGACCGTCACCGATGAGCTGAAGCTTGCGACAAATTTTCGATCCAAAGTTATTGGTATAGCCGTTAAGGACCGTGGTGGAATATTACCCGCGGGACATTTTGCTGATGCCGCTTACTGGCTTGACGGCACGGGCGACTGGATCAGCAGCACTTATTATATGGATAAGCTGCCGGCCTGGGTAGCTAACTTTAACAAGGAAGGTCATGCTGAACGTTATTTAGAAAAAGACTGGAATACTTTATATCCTATCGCGACGTACAAACAAAGCATTGATGACGATAATCCTTATGAAGGAGTTTTCAAAGGAGTCGAAAAACCAACGCTGCCCATTGCAACGTCCGAGCTTGTGAAATCTGGGGGGCCAGGTATTATCCGTTCGACGCCTTTCGGCAACAGCCTGACATTGGACCTGGCAAAAGCGGCCATACAGCATGAGCAAATGGGCTCTAATCCGGAGAAGGTGACAGATTTTCTCGCGGTTAGTTTGTCTTCTACAGACTACGTAGGTCACCAGTATTCGGTTAATTCTGTAGAGGTGGAAGACACCTATCTCAGGCTGGATAAGGATCTGGAAACTTTCTTCCAATACCTGGATGAAAAAGTAGGTGATGGCGACTATACCGTGTTTCTAACCGCCGATCATGGTGCTGCACACAACCCTCAGTTCTTTATGGACAAAAAAGGGAATGGCGGCTACTTCAATAGTCGCGATGCTCTTAATGGCCTTAACGATGCGCTGAAGAGAACTTTTGGTGAAGACCAGCTCGTTAGAAGCCTGAGCAATTATCAGGTTCATTTCGACAATCAGCTTCTTGTGCGCAGCGAACTTGATGAATCCGATGTCCGCAAGGCGGCCGTTAAATACCTGAAAACATTGGAGGGTGTTGCATTCGTAACCGATATGGACCTGGCAAATCAGTCGACTATTCCTTCCAGAATCCGGGAGCGTATCGTTAATGGTTACAACATCAAGCGCAGCGGGGTTATACAGATTATTCTGGAGCCTCAGTGGTTCGGCGGCAGCCCTAAAGGAACAGGGACGACACACGGCAGCTGGAATCCGTACGATGCGCATATCCCTTTATTGTTTATGGGTAAAGGTATATCCAAAGGTCAGCTGAGCCGGGAAACACATATGACGGACATTGCGCCGACCATCTCCGCCCTGCTGAAGATCGAGGAACCCAACGGGAATATTGGCACACCTATAAGAGAGGCTTTGACGGCAGAAAGCAAATAACTAATTATTTTGTCTTCTCATCACGTTGTCAGAAATGAGCAGGAGCCTGCGTTGGTCATTTTAGATTTGACGGATTCCCATCGAGCGATACTGGATCAGCTTCTTGAATGGGCACCGACGATTATATGCACCCCGGAAAGTCAGGCTCAATTAGAGCATCTTGGTGTGAAGGCAGACATTATATATATGGATTCCGATTCTCCGGCGGAGAATCGGAACTTCATTCAAAGCGCAAGAATCGAGAATAATTTCTTGTCCGACGTTTTTGAGGATCTTGCTAAAGCAGGTTATGGTGGCGCCAATATATTTGTCCCGGGAGATTACCCGCTCCTGTCACAACGCCCGGAACACCACCTGCTGAATTGTTCCTACTTTTGCGGTAACTGGAAACTGTCGACCTTAAGGCGTCCGATCCGTAAGTGGGTACCGGAACAGGAATGTATCCAAATCATTCCCCTGGAAAGCATGCCGAAGTATAGTGGTTTAACCCACATCAAAGATTTTTTTTACGAGACCAGCTGCAACGATTTTTACGTTGTGCACGCATCAGCAGAAAACCCTATTCTAATTGGCGAGCGCCTTTTTTATTAAGGGTTTAACTTCGGAATTCTTGCCGGTGTATCTGTACCTTTAACGAAGCCCTCAGCCCCTATCGCAATGGCTTGTATGGTGGCGGTGATGTTTCTTATATCCAAAGTCTTCAGTTCGTCCTTAACCGTATGGTAGTATGGATCCTTATCGATCTGATCCGTTGATATCGTATGCGCAGGCACCCCAAGCGCCGCAAGTGTTGCATTGTCACTACGGTAAAACAGGTTCTGCTCCGGGTAAGGATCCGGATGAAAGCGAAAAGGCGTACTTTCCAGCCTTTTCTGCATCAGTTTCCCGAAATCTGATTTTTCATAGCCTGTTATAAAAGCCGTATTCTTCCCGAACTTAGAATCTTTGCCGATCATCTCAATATTGACCATCGCGGCAACCCGGTCCGGATCAAGTTGACGGGAGAAATACTGAGATCCAAAACCGCCTGACTCTTCTGCAGTGAAAGCCACAAATATCAATGTACGCCCTTCATGAGCTTTTGCGCCATAATATTTAGCGAGTGCCATTACTGCCGTGGTACCAGAGGCGTCATCGTCCGCCCCGTTCGCTATAGAGTCCTGACCAATCGCGTCGATTATCCCCAGGTGATCATAATGGGCGGAAAAGACGACATACTCATCTGATTTCTGACCCTTACCGGGGATGACCCCCACGACATTATGAAGTTTTTCCTGCGAGACCGAATTGCTTAAACTTATCCGGAACGACTGTATAGGTTCCGGCGAAATCACGCAAACCACTGAATGGGTCATTGCACTGTTGTCGGATACAATACGGCTTCCAGAGTATCTTTTTTGCCATCTTTCGAAGGACGTCTTATGAACGGGATCTATCCTGACGAGTGCATTCTGATTTCCAACCAGGGCATTCCGCAGTTTAACGTTAAAGTCGTCCGCGGCGTCTATATTCTTTAGACCGATTTCCGGATTATCATTCCAGTTAATTCCGGGCTGATCCGTCACAGCAAAAAAGTCAGCTGAGGCAATCGAATCGCCATTAATGGTCAGAGAGCCTTCCGACGGAACAACGCGCATCACTTCAAAACTTTGAAGGAAGTCACTTGCTGAAGAAAAGGGCTGAAGTCCGGCCCGTTTAAACTCCGTGGATATGAAATCTGCTGCCTGATCAATCTCCTTAGTAAAGACCGCCCTTCCCCTGAGACTATCATGAGCCAAAGCCGAAATAATTCGGGTTACGTCTTTGTCGTCCACGTCCTGTCCCGCAAAGCGCGTGGAACTACATGCCGTGCACAGGAGAAGAAAAATACCGGTTAAGTAAGAGATGCTGTTCATAAACGAAGATTGAGCTGATAAAAATACGATTATTGTACCGTAAAATTAGTAGATTTGAACTGGTTTAAACCGATCAAACAAGATATAATATGAAAGAGATCACGGTCGAAGAGCTCAAAGGCATGTTGGATCGCGGAGAAGACTTCCAGTTAATTGATGTCCGCGAAGAATTTGAATATGACCTGTCTAACCTTGAGGGTGAACATATCCCGCTTGCGCAGATCGTTCTGGAATCAGACAAAATAAGCAAAGAAAAGCCGGTAGTTATCCACTGCAGAAGTGGTAAAAGGAGTGCTCAGGCAATCATGATGCTGGAGCAGCAGGGATTTGATAATTTAATGAATCTGAAAGGCGGAATTCTGGAGTGGCGGGATAAATTAGATCCTTCAATGCAGGTTTATTAAGATGGGAAAGAAAATGGCCTACAGCGTTCTGCTGAATATTGGAATCATTGCGCTTGCTTATGGTTTCTTTGCTTCCCTGAACGCCAGTCAGTATCTTATCACAGCGATTGCTGCTTTATCGATCATCTTGCTGGTTTTTTTGAAAATCCGCCTCCTGAAACAAATCAGGCATCTGACGAAAGAGGGAGACCAGAAAAGCTAGTGTAGCCTTTTTAAGGCATCGCCAAATACCCAAATGTGCCGCCAAACTGAAAAAGAAAGCCTGGTTTAAAAATTATTCTGAGGTTGTTGAGACTGCTAAAAAGAATTTTGATTACAATCGAGATATTTATAAAGAACTTATTTTCAGGAATATACAAGCATGTAAAGCAATAAATAGTTGGGCAAACCGGCCGGAAGATGACTTAATCGATTGAGTTTTTTTTTTGGAATAGTATTTGCTGATATTGCATGAATAAAAGTAATAATTATTTTTGTATAGAAATTATACAATTAAAACTGTTTAACCTTAAAAAAACAAAGTATGAACTATTCTACAATCAAAAAGGCAGTAGCTTGCTCTTTGGTTGCCGCCCTAGGATTCTCGGGTGCAGCTCAAGCTCAAGATGATGCTAAGGTATTTGGAGGAAGGAGCCAATTCAGGACCTGGACTCTTGGTATTAATGGTGGTGTAACAGCTCCAGCTGTTTTAGTTGGTGGATCTACTCCGTTCAACAAAAATATGGGCTTCGGTGATTACACCTTCCGTGAGTACTATGGTATCACTTTACGTAAGCAACTATCACATTGGTTTGCTTTAGAAGGTGCTGTTAACCGTGGACGTATCCTAGCATACAACATGGGTGAAAATGGTGTGCCTATTACAACACCTGAATTAGGAAGCGGACGTGGATTTACTACAGCGGAAACTGAAATTCAGTATGCAGCCAGCATTAATGGTGTATTCCATGTTGGTTCTTTGGATTTCCTGCGTGAGAAAAACCGCGTTAACTTTTACGCTTCATTGGGTTATGGTATGATGGCCTTCAATCCGGTAAACTACGAGCAATATAACGATGGTAATGGTACGCCAGTTGATTACTCAGGTTCTTTCGGACCAGATGGAGACCGTGATTATATGCGCCAGACTTATATCCCTGTAGGTATCGGTGCTAAAATCAAACTTTCTGAGCGCGTTGCTTTAGATTTGGGTTACATTATGAATTTTGTTGATGGTAAAAACCTTTACGGTGCAAACATCTACAATCCTGCTAACTCATTCGATCGCTTCTCTTACACTCATGCAGGTTTAGAGTTTTCTTTGGGATCAAGCAGCAAGCCAGATTTGACTTATCACAATCCAGTTAAAGATCTTTACGATGAGTTGAAAGATCCAGAATTGCGTAATGAAGTTGAAGCGTTGAAACAACGTGTAGGTGCTTTAGAGTCTACTGTTGAAGCATTAAGCAGTGACGAAGATGGAGATGGTGTTGCAGACAAATTTGACAAGTGTCCTGGAACTCCTGCTGGTACTCAGGTTGATGGTGCCGGATGTCCTATCAAGTTCCCAGAGCCTGAGAAAGCTGACTTTAACACTGGTTCTTACTCAAGAATTCAATTCGAGTTCGATAGCTCTGTATTGAAGACCAGCTCTTACCCAGTTTTGGATCAAGTTGCTTCAGACGTTCGTGAAAGCGGTGCTACCATTACTTTAGAAGGAAATGCATCAATAGAAGGTACTGCTGAATACAACATGCAGTTGTCTAAAGACCGTGCAAATTCTGTGAAGAACTACCTAGTTAACGCAGGTGTTGCTGCTTCACAACTGAACGTTGTTGGTAACGGAGTTGAAAAACCAGTTGCTTCTAACTCTACAGAAGAAGGACGTGTATTGAACCGTAACGTTCAATTCGTTAAATAAGTACTGTATAATAAGCAGGCTTAATAAAAACCCGATGCCGATGGCATCGGGTTTTTTTATTTTATAAAAAGCCATTATTTTAGCTTTATGGATCGATCTTCACAAAAATCAAATCGCCCTGCAACGTTCAATATGAAAGTGATGAAAGTCATCAACATCATCGCGATTAGTGTATTTATCCTCGGAATTCTATACAAACTTCTCCTAAACTGAATTAACAAGTATGAAAAAAATCATTAATACCGACAAGGCTCCAGCGCCTATAGGTCCTTACAATCAGGCCGTACAGGCAGGGGATTTTCTTTTTATATCAGGTCAGATAGCCCTGTCCCCCCAGAGTGGGGAGCTTAAAAACACTTCTGTAGAGCAGGAGGCCATACAAGTGCTGGAAAACCTTCAGGCCGTACTTACCGAAGCTGGGTATACGTTTTCGGATGTTGTTAAGACTAGCATTTTTCTTCGTAGCATGGACGATTTCCAGCGGGTAAATGAAGTCTATACAACATATTTTACAACCAATAGTCCCGCCCGGGAAACAGTTGCTGTAGCTGGCCTTCCTAAAAATGTTCGGGTAGAGATTTCCCTGGTTGCTTATAAAGCGGGATAGTGTTTCGCTGAAGAAGAATATGCCAGCGTTAAATTTGGACAGCCCCATTGAGTATCTCAAAGGAATCGGCCCTTATAAAGCAGATCTGCTGAAGAAGGAATTAGGTATCTTCACCTGCTGGCAACTGCTTCAACATTACCCTTTTCGATACATAGACCGTACAAGTGTCGTCAAAATATCTGCCTTGAGCCCGGAATCCGGAGCCGTGCAAGTTCTTGTCCGTATCACACACATCGAAGAGCACGGTGAAAAACGTAGTAGGCGAATCGTAGTTACGGCCAATGATGAGACAGGAACCATTGAACTGGTCTGGTTTCAACAATTGAAATGGATCCAGCAACAATTAAAACCGGGAGCGGTCTATCTTATTTATGGTAAGCCGAACTTATTTAATGGCTCGATTTCTATAACACACCCTGAGTATGAAGAATATAAGTCTGGCCGGCAGCAGAAGGGTGATCTTCGTTATCAACCGGTCTATGCTACTACCGAAAAGCTTAAAAAAGCCAATTTAGATAGCCGCGGACTGCAGCGCATAATGGAATCGCTGGTTCCCTGGTCCCTTGGTCAGCTTAGGGAAACTCTTCCCGCTTATCTATTGGAAGAATTCGGTCTGACACCTTTTCAAAAAGCGATTGCAGACATCCATTTCCCGCATTCGGCCCCGGATCTCGCAAATGCTTTATATCGCTTAAAATTCGACGAGTTCTTCTTCGCACAACTCAAGGTTCTAAAGGCAAAGTATCACATCAGGCAATCTAACGTGGGACATGTCTTTCAGGTCGTATCTCATTACTTTAACAGCTTTTATGAAGAGAGGCTCCCTTTCCCACTCACAAATGCCCAAAAGCGTGTATTGAGGGAAATACGTCTGGATACCCGTTCAGGGAAACAAATGAACCGCTTGCTTCAGGGGGACGTTGGCAGTGGTAAGACGGTAGTCGCCCTTATGTCGATGCTGCTTGCGGCAGATAATGACTCCCAATCTTGCCTTATGGCTCCTACGGAAATCCTTGCTCAGCAACATTTTTCGGGCATCATGCGTTTAATCGGAGACCTGGATATAAAAATCGGGCTGCTGACCGGTTCAACGCCGGCAAGGGAGCGTAAACATATCCATGCTGAGTTGGAAAATGGAACGATGCATATTTTAATCGGGACTCATGCCCTACTGGAGGATAAGGTACGCTTCGCAAATCTGGGCATTGTTATTATTGATGAACAGCATCGCTTTGGTGTTGAGCAGCGGTCCAAATTATGGGGAAAGAATTCCATCCCTCCGCATATGCTGGTCATGACGGCTACACCGATTCCCAGAACCCTGGCGATGACCCTTTATGGAGACCTGGACGTTTCCGTTATTGACGAATTACCCGCCGGAAGGAAGCCCATCCAAACCAGACATCTTTTTGAAAACAGCCGGCTACGCTTATTTGGGTTGATGCGGCAGGAGATTTCCAAGGGCAGACAGATTTATATTGTCTATCCGCTTATTAAAGAAAGCGAGAAACTTGACCTGCTCAACCTGGAGGATGGCATCGCCCATTTAAGCTGGGAATTCCCCCTACCGGAATACAAAATCAGCATTGTTCACGGGAAGATGCCTCCGAAAGATAAAGATTTTGAAATGCAGCGCTTTGTGAAGGGAGAAACACAGATTATGGTGGCTACCACGGTGATTGAGGTCGGTGTAAATGTTCCGAATGCGACAGTCATGATCATTGAAAATGCAGAACGCTTTGGCTTGTCCCAATTGCACCAGCTTCGCGGGCGCGTTGGGCGAGGAGCGGATCAATCCTACTGCATTCTGATGTCCGGAAATAAGCTAAGCAGAGAAGGGAAGCTCAGGCTTGAGACCATGGTCCGCACGAATGATGGATTCGAGATTGCCGAAACCGACTTGCGGTTACGGGGCCCTGGAGATTTGTCCGGCACACAGCAAAGCGGTATTCTAGGATTAAAATTAGCTGACCTGTCCAAAGATCAGCCAATTCTTATCCAGGCGAGAAATAAGCTGCTGGAAATTTTTGAAAATGACCCGGAACTGCTTTCCGACCAAAATAAGTTGCTGCTCGGACACTTGATGAGCGAAGAAAAACGAGGGATAACCTGGGAGAAAATATCCTGATCGCAGAATTTTGCTTTTTTATTAGAAAACTTTACTTTTGCATTCTAATAAATCTTTGTCAATCATGAGAATGTAAAACAACTTGAAATCCACTGTTGAATCGTTAGAAATCAACTTACCTTCGGATTTGCACGTGTTTACATTGATTTGTTTCCCACGCTTATTTATTTAATGAATAGATCTGAAGGCTATTAAATTTAGTTTTCACCAGGTTGGGCTCAACCCTTATCCAACTGCTTTGTTTATGATTAGGGAACTTGAGTCATAAGCTGATAATAAATACAACAAATGCCCGTAAAGAAATATTTTGATACCGCTATCAAACCGGAAACAGCGGTCCTAGTCGGAATCATCGGACCCAATGAAAGCGAAGAACAAGAACAGGAATATCTAGATGAACTAGCCTTTCTTGTCGACACCGCCGGAGGTCAGACCATCAAACAGTTTACCCAAAAAATGCAGCGCCCGGACCGGGCAACCTTTGTAGGAAGCGGTAAGCTGGATGAAATTTTATCTTTTGTAAAAGCTGAAGAAGCCGATATGGTCGTCTTTGACGACGAATTGAGTCCCTCTCAGCTAAGGAATATTGAAAAAATTTTACAGGTCAAAATACTGGACAGAAGCAACCTCATCCTCGACATTTTTGCGAGGAGGGCTCAAACAGCGCAAGCGAAGACACAGGTAGAGCTTGCTCAGCTGCAATACCTACTCCCACGTCTGACCCGAATGTGGACACACCTTGAGCGTCAGAAAGGCGGAATTGGAATGCGTGGTCCGGGAGAGTCCCAGATCGAGAGTGACCGTCGGATGATATTATCCAAAATCTCTCTCCTGAAGGATAAGCTTAAACAGATTGACCGGCAAAATGAAACTCAACGTAAAAACCGTGGACAGTTAATTCGAGTAGCTTTAGTCGGTTATACCAACGTAGGCAAGTCAACCATCATGAACACGTTGTCAAAATCAGACGTATTCGCAGAGAACAAACTTTTCGCAACCCTGGACACTACGGTAAGGAAAGTGGTGATTGAAAATCTTCCTTTTTTACTTTCCGATACGGTAGGTTTCATCCGGAAACTCCCCCATCATTTAGTGGAATGTTTCAAGTCAACATTAGACGAAGTCAGGGAGGCCGATGTTTTACTGCATGTGGTTGATATATCTAATCCTTCCTTTCAGGAGCAGATCACAGCCGTGAATGAAACGCTTAAAGATCTTGGCGCTTTGGATAAACCAACTATAACCATTTTTAATAAGGTAGACGCCTATCGCACCCAAATGGAAAAAATGGCTGAGGAGGGAGATCAGGAGGGCTATGCACCAACCAGTATCGAAGAGTTCAGAAACAGCTGGATGGGAAAAAATAGCAGTCCCGCCATTTTCATTTCTGCCACTGAGAAAGAGAACCTGGACGAGTTGAGACAAATGCTTTATAAAACTGTTCTTGATATGCATCAGCAACGTTATCCCTATGATAACCTGTTGTATTGACCTCTTGGACCGTCCACTGTAAATAAAAATAATTGTGTATACTTGCTTAACAGCTAAGCAATCAAAACCAAGGAAAATGAGTACAGAAAGCAAAAGACAACAGCGCTTCGCCGGCGTAATACAACAAGATTTAGCTGAGATTTTTCAGAGGGACGGGCAGGCCTGGCTCCCATCCGTCATGGTCACCGTTACGAAAGTCCGCGTCACACCGGATTTGGCTATCGCTCGCATATACCTCAGTTTTTTCAACATTAAAGATGCTAAGGAGGCGATTGCACAGATCAGGAGCCGGTCAAACGAAATTCGCTATAAGCTCGGCAGCCGAATAAAGAATCAGGCCAGAATTGTTCCTCAGCTGGAATTCTTTATAGACGATACCAACGAATATGTCGCACACATGGACAAGCTTTTCGAGAAGATAAGCAAAGAACCGAGACAAGACGACTAGACGGAGTTTCCATGGTTTTTGAGCTGAATGATGACCTCTGGTTTCCGGACCCTTTGCTGGCAGATTCAGATGGACTTCTGGCAGTTGGTGGTGATCTGAGTATCCCGAGACTCCTGCTCGCTTACAGCCACGGTATCTTCCCCTGGTACGGAGAAGACCAGCCTATACTCTGGTTTTCTCCTCATAAACGTTTTGTACTTTATCCCGAGGAGCTGAAGGTTAGCAAGACCATGAGAAAATTTCTTCGTACCAATAACTTTCAGGTTACCATTAACAAGGCCTTCGATCAGGTAATAGATCACTGCTCGAGCGTCCCCAGGAAAGGACAGGATGGGACCTGGCTTAATGGAGATATGTTAAGCGCTTATCGGCAGTTACACCGGGAAGGATATGCCCTATCGGTAGAAGTGTGGAAGACAAACCAATTAGTTGGTGGTCTATATGGCGTCATATGCGGATCCTCCAGGAATATCTTTTGTGGCGAGAGCATGTTTTCGCTTCTTCCGAACACGTCCAAGTTAGCTTTGATTCGCCTTTGCCAGGCGGGTTATTTTCGCCTGATCGATTGTCAGATTGAATCGCCGCACCTGAGAAGCCTGGGCGCAAGGCTAATTGGCAGACTCTCTTTTGATAAACTTCTTATCTCATGAAGGCTTATTAAGCTATGGATTTCCTTTATCTCATCGACCTGCTGGGCGTTTTCGTTTTTGCCATCTCGGGTGCGCTTGCGGCGGGTGATAAAGACATTGACGTTTTTGGTGTTGGTTTCACCGGCTTCGTAACCGCCATAGGCGGAGGTAGCTTGCGGGATATTTTTCTGAATGTCCGTCCCGTTTGGGTGGAAGATGGCAACTACCTGCTTTCCATTCTATGCGGTGTGTTGATCGCTATAATCTTTTACAAACAACTTGCCCGGCTGCGCAGAACGTTTAGCCTTTTTGACGCTATCGGAATTGCTTTCTTTACGATTGTCGGCTTGCAAAAATCACTTGAGATGGAAAGCAACATACAGGCCGCTGTGGTATTAGGTGTTTTTTCAGCTATTATGGGAGGTGTAACCCGCGATACACTTATGAATGAAAAGCCCTTGATTTTCCGCAAAGAAATATACGCAACGGCCTGCCTTAGCGGCGCAATCCTTTATATTATCTGCGATCAGATGGGTATGGAAGAAAACCTCAACGCCTGTATCAGCGCCAGCTTCATTTTTGCGGCCCGTATCCTTTCCGTTCGTTTCCGGGTTTCGCTGCCGATTGTTGGCGGATAATGCTAACGCCGTCGCTTCTGAACGGGAAACTTCATTTTATAATCTACTTTGACCTGTCCTTTAGAGATTGCATCCAGCTTTGATTTTAGCATAGTCTTTTTCAGCATACCGAGCTTATCTGTGAATAATTTCCCTTCAATGTGATCGTACTCATGCTGGATAACTCTTGCGGCAAGCCCTTCGTATTCTTCCTCATGCTCCTGCCATTGCTCGTCCCGATAGCGGATCCGGATTTTGGCGGGTCTGGAAACGTCCTCCCTGATATCCGGAATACTCAGGCAACCTTCACTGAAGTCCCATTTGTCTCCGGTTTCTTCAAGCACTTCCGCATTGATGAAAACCTTCTTAAAATCTTTCAGTTCCGGCTCATCATCCTCGGCAAAAGGACTTGCATCAATGACAAAAAGGCGGATGGACAGTCCCACTTGCGGTGCAGCAATGCCTACGCCGTGCGCGTGGTACATCGTTTCAAACATATCTTCGATGAGCTGCGGCAATTCCGGATAATCCTGATCAATCGACAAGGCCTTCTTTTTCAACACCGGATCGCCGTAAGCTACAATAGGTAATTTCATCTTCGTTTTAATAATTTACAAAATTAAGGATCAAGAATCAGGAAACAACCGCCATCTCATTCATTTTCCGGATAAAACAAAAGCGTGGATAGCTGTTCCGGCTCGAAAACTTCGTTTGAAATTTCCAGCATTCCCTCAGCAGTAACCATTTGCAATTGTGAGACAACATGTTCCAGCGTATTAACCCTACCGTAATCCATCAGATTCTTCGCCATGCTGATCAACACGCCCATTCTATTCTCCTCCGCCAGGGCAATCTGCCCGATAAATTTTTGCTTTGCCTGATGAAGCTGAATCGACCCCAGTTTCTTTTCACGTAGCTGCTTAAGCTCCCTGTGCATGATGTGTTTTCCACGTTGGATCTTTTCTGCTTCCGTGCCAAAGTACACAGAAAAGATACCGGTGTCCGTATAAGGGGTATAGTTGGATTCTACCGTATAAGCAATACCATGCTTTTCGCGGAGTTGCAGGTTAAGCCGAGAACTCATGCCTATCCCTCCCAGTAAGTTGTTAAGCAACATAAGGCCATATTTTCGACTGTCGTGAAGGCTATACGCAATATTCCCGGTCATATAATGCGCCTGAGCCATGTGCTTACCCTGGGTTCTCGACCGTGGTGTATAGAACCATTTCGGACTTCGCCCGACAGGACGCGCCGAAAAAGGTCCCGTATTTAAGAAGATCTTTTCACAAAGACGCGCCAGGTGCTTTAAGGAATACGGGCCGCTAACCGCCAGCGTCATATTCTCCGGTTGATAATGCCTGGAAACAAACTGCTGCAAAGCCTTCCGGTCCATCTTGAGCAGCGAACTCTTGTCGCCCAATATGTTGTGCCCAAACGCATGCCCTTCAAACAGCAAGTCTTCGAAATCGTCACCTATGGCCTCTTCCGGAGCGTCCTGATAAGAGGCAATTTCGTCAATCACAATCTCACGCTCTTTCTCGATCTCTTTCTCCGGGAAAACAGAGTGAAACACCAAATCTTCGAACAGGTCTAATGTGCGCGTCAGATGTGGGCGAAGAAAAGAAGCATGTAAACAGGTATATTCCTTCGTCGTATAAGCGTTTAGATCTGCGCCAACCAATTCAAGCCGATTAAGGATCTGGGTCGTATTCCGTCTTTCCGTCTGCTTAAATAGCAGGTGCTCCAGAAAATGCGCCATGCCAAATTCATTAGTTCCCTCATGCTGAGCACCGGCTCCAATGATTAAGCAGGCATGTGCAATCGGACTATCGCAGGGAACCCACAAAACCCGCAATCCGCTATTCGTCTTAATTATCTGATGGTCCATTCCGGACCGCAAAATTACGGAAATCCTGAAGCATATGCAATTGAACCGTCTCGATCAAAACCGATCCGGCCGACCACCAGGACCCTGCCCGCGCCTGTCGCCACCTCTAAATCCAGGACTCTCGTCCCCTGGAGCAACGGAGCGACCGGCAAAACGCTGGAAGCGGTAGGTAAAAGAAATCATAAAGTAACGCGCAAGACGGTTCGTCCGGCTATCTGCGATGATGTTATCGCTAACCGTCCTGCTGATGTTGACCTGATCGTTAAAAACATCAAATGCAGACAGCCGTAGCATCGCGTTCCGTGACGCAAAGAACTGCTTTTCGACGAAGCTATTGAGAATCAATGGATTCGCCTGTACGGCACTTCCGAAACCGCTGTTCTGTGTTTTTGCCACCTCTAACCCCCATAGCCATCCGGGAGCGAACGTGATGTTACTATTTAAAGTAGCTGCCAGTGTCCCAACATTTTGCCGCTGCGTATTGCCTATAGTGTTACGAGTTGTATTGAACACATAGGATACCCCAGGTCTGATTTCCAGATTCTCCGTAGGATTGACCTGGACATCCAGGCTTTGCTGTAACACCCAGTTCCGTGCAACATTTTCCAGTTCATTGGTGAACGAGATGTTGTTCGTATAATTTGCGCCTCCTCTTAATGAAACAACATAAGCCCTATTCTTAAAGGGTTTCGAATAACTGTAAAAGCCCCGGACATTATAATACCCATTGGCATTGCGGAAACTCGTTTCCTGCGCACCGGGCACCGTCGTCTCCTCGTCTCCTAGACGCCTTCTGCTACTGATAATCCGGTCCTGAACCATATTAGCCATTAACATAGCAAAGAACACATTGCCCGATTTAAAATCGAAGTTTCGGTAACGCATTCTCAGGTTATGATTGAATTGTGCATTCAGTTCCGGATTTCCCCTTACGATATTTTGTGGATTGGAAACATCGGCAACGGGCTGAATCTGCGAAAAACTGGGCTCTGAAGCGTTCCCGGAGTAGTCGGCCGTAAAAGACTTCGTGCGTGAAGCCCGGTATTCGAAGCGCGCCACCGGGATGACGTAAAAGCCGCTCCGGTTTGAAACAGCTTGCTGGTAACCGAATCGGCTTTCACCGCTAAGTAGCGTAGGAAGTACCGTAGCACCAAGCTGATAGTTGATTTTCTCCGACCGATAGCGGTATGTTACGCCCGCCCGGTGCGTTTGGAAAGTATACTGGAATTCATTACTCAGCCAGATGCTGGGGGTAGCTTGTCCTTCCCGGTCTAAACTGTCTACAAATCTTCCGTTATCGTAGTTGGCAAAGTTATAATCGTAAGAGAATTCCAGATTTGATTTTTCTCCAAGTGGTTCAATATAAGAAACCGAAGCTCCGCCATTCCACGCCTTATTGTCAATATCTACCAACTGCCAGATGAAGGTACTGCTGGTGTCCCCGTTCATCGTATCCTGTCGAAGTCCGTCTGTCAGTCGATCCTGGTCCTCGCGGGTCGCGCCATGGTTTATCGAGAAGTTGAAAAAGACATTCCTCCCCTTTTCGTTAAGCTTGTAATTGTACAATCCGCTGAGCCCATAATTTGCGTCTGCCGTATTGTCCCGGTTTCGATTCGTCAGAAAACCCAGCGGAGAGCCATCTTCCAGGGCAGAGTAAGTAGATGCCCGGTCCAGATCAGCATTACGGCGACTAACGCTCAGCGTCGGAGATAATTTCAGAAAGCTTCGTTCGCCTGGCTTATATTCAACATTCCAGTCAAAACGGTGCCGATCCGTTACGTTCTGCAGATAACTGCTGTCCTGGGTGAAGAGACCGCCCTGGCCAGGGTATCTTTCCTCACGCTCATTAATGCTGATCGTGTAATTATCGCCGTGGTTGTAGCTATAGTTTCCATAGGTGGTAAGGTTTTCGTTCACATCCTTCCGGTAATTTAGCCCGAGCGAATACGATTCGGTGAGGCCGTCCCGATTATTTCCGAAGGAAGGACCACCCATCCTTCCCGACCCGCGTCTGGCTCCGCTCCCACGTGTATTAAAATCGAAAGCCTCGTTATTGTTGTTGTTGATGTTTCCCAAGACAGACAGTTGCCGGGAGTCCGTAAAGGAGTTAAACATACCCCCCACCTGATAGCGGTTCCGGTCGTCCGTATTCTCTGGCTCGGTACCTATACCTGCTCCAAATTGCCCGAAAGTGCCTTTATTATTCTCCTCGGCGATCGTGATGTTAATGATCTTCTCCGGATCCCCGCTTCGGTTACCGGTAAGATTTGCCTGATCTCCATAGTCGTCAACAATCTGTATTTTCTCGATGATATCCGCCGGCAGGTTCTTAGTGGCCGTTTTTACATCTCCTCCAAAGAAATCTTTGCCGTTGATACGCACCCGGGCAACACTCTCGCCCTGGGCCTGAATATTACCATCTTTGTCCACTTCCACCCCATCGAGCTTTTTCACCAGTTCTTCCGTAGTAGCGTTTTGCCTTACCCGGTAATCACGTGCGTTGTATTCGATTGTATCTTCTTTGATCAAAACCGACGTTCCGCCCGTTACCTGTACTTCGTCCAACTGCGTGGAGGAGAAGGCCATAATTATTGGGTCTAGCTTCAATTGGCGGCTCGCCTCAGGAAATGTGAAATTACGAACAACTTGCTGGAAGCCAAGACTCTAAATCGTTAGCTTAAATGCCCCTCCCCTGACCGAAGGAAATGCAAAACGTCCGTCGACATCAGAACTCACCTGCAGGCTATCCCGCTCCGAGGTAAGCCGGACGGACGCTGAGATGACACTAAGGCCGGTGCTATCCCGCA
>JBMDWN010000050.1:0-9724 GCA_048595275.1 Olivibacter sp.
AAATTCTCCGTACCCGTTCCTGTAACGGCAGACCGTGAAAAGATCAGGCAGGTTTTGCTTAACCTGGTAAGCAATTCGATCAAATACGGCAAAGATAAGGGGCATACCAGCATCAAGACTTTTGAATTGCACGATCAGGTATTGATCGAGGTAACGGATGATGGCATCGGGATTGAAGAGAAATACCTGCCAAGACTTTTCGAACGATTTTTCCGGACGGATAAAAGTCGCTCCCGGGAAGTTGGCGGATCCGGATTGGGCCTGGCTATCGTAAAACATATCCTGGAGGCACACCAGCAGACCATCTCCGTACGCAGTACGGAAGGACTTGGATCGACTTTCGGTTTCACCCTGAAGAAAGCTTAACCTCAACGACTTCCGCATTACCTTTCTTAAACTTAACATTAACTTAACATACGCAGCGTACCTTTGTAAGGTTTTAAGAATAGAGCATGTCGCTAAACAGCATATTTCAATACTTCGTACCTAAAGACAAGAAGTTTTTTCCTTTGTTTGAGCAGGCGAGCACCAACCTGGTGGATATTGCCGAAGCGCTTAACAAGGCCGTCAATGCGGAAGACATTTCCAAACGAATCGAATTGTTTAAGACCGTTAAAGACCTTGAGCACCGGGGGGATGAAATTACGCATCAGATACACCTGGAGCTGGGTAAGAACTTTATCACTCCGTTTGACCGGGAAGACATTCATACCCTGGCCAGTGCACTGGACGACGTTGCCGATTATATCTATGACTCCGCGAACCGCATGGAGCTTTATCACGTAGAAAAAATCACTGATCCGATCCGGGAGCTTACGGTGCTTATTGTAGAAGCCGTACGGGCTCTGCACACAGGTATGATGGAGCTTCGCAATCTGAAGAACGTTCGGGCGATCGCTGATGCCTGCGTACGCGTTAACAGTTTTGAAAATAAAGCCGATTACGTCTACAATAAAGCTATCGGCGATCTGTTCCTGTATGAGACCGATGCGATCGCGTTAATTAAGTACAAAGAAGTACTGAATACGCTGGAGAGTGCAACAGATATGTGTGAAGACGTGGCCAACGTGCTTGAAAGTATTCTGGTCAAGAATGCATAATCCATCGGAAGCTAATAACATAACGAATACAAAGGTATGCTAACTACCATTTTGGTCGTGGTGATTGTCCTGGCGATCGCATTTGATTACATCAATGGATTCCACGATGCAGCCAACTCCATCGCTACGGTTGTTTCAACGAAGGTTTTAACCCCTTTTCAGGCCGTTTTATGGGCAGCTACATTTAATTTTGCAGCTTATTTTTACTTCACTGATCATAAGGTCGCCAATACCATCGCAAAAACGGTGGTCGAAAACTACATTACTCTTGACGTGATTCTTGCCGGACTTATCGCGGCAATCAGCTGGAACCTGTTTACCTGGTATTACGGAATTCCATCCAGCTCTTCGCATACACTGATCGGTGGTTTCGCCGGCGCTGGTATGGCCCATGCGCTTTTTCTGGGCGATCCGGTGCTGGAAGCCATTAACCTCGGGCCTACATTGAGCATCATTTCCTTTATCGTACTGGCACCAGTTATCGGTATGCTGGTATCCATCATCATCACCCTCATCATCCTGCATCTGGCTAAACGTTCGCGTCCCGCCACCGCAGAAAAATGGTTTAAGCGTTTACAGCTGGTTTCTTCTGCCGCCCTGAGCTTTGCACATGGCGGTAACGACGCGCAGAAAGTTATGGGGATCATCTTCGTCGCCATGGTTGCCGGCAACTACCTCGAAGCGGGGGATCCGATGCCGGAGTGGATTCCGTTGGCCTGTTATTCGGCCATAGCCCTTGGGACCATGAGTGGTGGCTGGAAAATCGTAAAGACAATGGGGACCAAAATTACGAAAGTGACCTCTCTGGAGGGAGTAGGAGCAGAAACGGCGGCAGCTGTAACATTGGGACTGACCGAACACTGGGCAATTCCCGTATCCACAACGCACACGATCACAGGTTCTATTATTGGGGTTGGGCTGGTGAAACGCGTTTCCGCCGTTCGATGGGGCGTAACAATCAGCTTACTTTGGGCCTGGGTACTTACGATTCCGGTATCCGCCATTCTCGCCGGGCTGACGTATGGCGTTATGCACTTCGTGTTTTAACATCTCCAGTCAAAGTTCTTAAGATTTATTCAGTCGGTTTGATTTCGAAGTGTCCCGGACCACGTCCCCGCCATTTCACATCTTGCGTCAGAACGGTCTTTATAAAAGATTTCAATTCCGGGTTTTCCGTATTCAGTGCTGAAGTCACCGGACTTCCGTATTGATCTATTTCAAACGATACCTGTAAAGGGGACTGAATCACCCGGCTTAATGCCTGGTCTGCAGCTAAGCGCTTATTCAACGAAAGCTGAAACGCCGACCAACCTTTTTCGGGAGTCAGTTTATTGTCGGGGAGCGGAGTGATTTCCAATGGAACCAAAAAACGCTCGAGGTCCCCGTTCGCATTCATCTCAACAACGACTTCCTGCTGTGCAGCAGCATCGGCATTTTTTTCCCTTAGGTGTTTTGTCATCCAGAACAATACACAAGAAAGGACAAACAATAAACCCGCTACCCCGGCAATACCGAGGCGCTGCCAGCTGAATAACAAGCGGCTTCGGTCTTCACGCTGTTCAATGAGACGTTCCTCCAGCCGTTCTTGTAATAGACTAAGTTTTCGATGATTCACTTGCTCCTTCAACAGGTAGCCATCCAATGCATCCTGAAGGAAAGGATCGTCCAGGGCATCTCGCTCCAGTTCATACATCTGTTGCGGACTCAGACTGCCGTCAATATATTGCTGTATTCTAAAAAGCTGCTCCTTATGATTCATCTCGATGTTTTTCCATACAGATTTTCAGATTCCGTTTTCCGTTCTGAATATAACTTTTTACCTGCGCCATACTGAAGCCGGTAAGTTCAGCAACCTCCTGATAGCGCTTCTCTTCCAGATAAAAAAGCCGGAGGCACTGCGCGTGCTCCGGTTTTAGCTCGTACAGGCACTTTTCCATCAGTTGTAACGTCTCTTCCCTGTCCGACGCCGACTCATGCTTTGTTATAAGATGCGAAAACGAGTCGGATTCCACAAAATTGTCCTCGATGGAAACGGTAGCCGTTTTTTGCTCGCGTCGGAGCTGCATCAGGCAAAAGTTCCTGGCAAGTGTATAAAGCCAGCTTTTAAAATTGGTGACCTCATGCACTTTCAGCTTGACGATGAGCTCTTCAAAGATCTGCATAACGGCATCTTCGGCTTTCGCCTCATCCTTGAGATAACGGAGGCAGAGTCCGTAAAGAAGCGGCATATAAGGCTCATAAAGCCTGCCGAGACACATTAGTTCACCCGTCAGCCGATAACGGAGCAGTAAGTTCGCTTCGCTTTCGTTGCTGTCAGTTATGTGTTTTTTCTTGTAAATCAAGGATTCACGTTTACTAATGGATGCTTGCTGCCTCCTTTTTTCCATAAAAGAAGGACTCATCTGCGAATAAACAAAATTTCCGGGAAGATGTTAATTAATGAACCATAAATGATAATTATGAAACATGCTTGGCCTTACGGAGTATTGATTGGAGTATTAAGCGCCGTCTGGATTTTTGTGATCCAGTCTTTCGACCTTCACGATCAGGAAGCAGTCCCTGCTCGCGGCGTTCTCGGAATCTCGTTTTTAGAGTACCTTTCGGTGCTTATCCCTTTTTCAGGCTTGTTTCTGGGTATACGCAAGTATAAAAAAACGAGGCCCAACCAGGAGCTGACATTCTTCCGGGCATTCGTTCAGGGATTTATGATTTTGCTGGTCGGCGGTGTATTGGCGGGCCTGGCGACCTCCATACTGCTGGAATTTTCACACCAGCCCTTTATGGACGAATACATCGGGAGGATGGGCGGAGCCTTGTTGGTGGGTATTTTGCTCAACCTGGCGGTAAGCCTATGGTTTTTTAACACGCCTAAAGAGCTCTAGCACGTAAAGAGGCACGAAAATCCGAATTTTCACGTAAATTCGTGGCAATGGATATCGATTTTTCTCACCTCAGTACTGATAGTAAAATCGCGCTTGCAGCATTGGCTCTGGTTTTCTTATCAGTAAGAATAGCTTACGCCAATACCTTTAGAAAATTGCTCAGTCGTGTAACCTTGATAAACCGTTTTCTGGAGCCGGGGCATGCGTGGTGGCTCGCGGTGCCGGTAATAAACATATACTGGAATTTTGTAATGACGAGAAGGCTCTCTGATACGTTGACGAACGAATTTTACGATCGGCAGATAGCCGAAGAGGCTGATCCGGGAAAGCGTCTGGGATTAACAGTAGCCTTTCTATATGTCGCGACCTTTCTTCCGCTTCCGGTCGGTTTTGTTATTGGTTTGAACCTCGCCTATCTGATTTATTTTGTCGCGTACTGGCTAAAGGTCCATAGTTTTCTGGAGCTGCTCAGGGACCACGACCGGTTTTTGCATGAATTGGACGAAGCAGACATCGAGCGCGAAGAGCGAGAGCTGGAAGAACAAAAAGCGCTGGAGAAAAATAAGAAACCACTATGAATGTAGAGGCGGTAATACATGCCCTGGAAGAGTTTGCTCCCTTATCTTACCAGGAAAGCTACGACAATTCCGGGCTGTTGGTTGGAACACCCGATCAGGAATTGCAAGGGATTTTGATCTCGCTGGATTGTACTGAAGAAGTCGTTGATGAAGCTATCCGGTTGGGCTTCAATATGATCGTTTCGCATCACCCGATTCTCTTCAAAGGGTTGAAGCGTCTGAATGGCAGTACTTACGTTGAGCGCGTGATTATGAAGGCCATCAAACACGGCATCGCTATTTATGCCAGTCATACCAATCTGGACAATGTACGGAATGGCGTTAACCGCCGCATTGCCGAGCGGATTGGCCTGCAGCAACTTAATATTCTGGCACCAAAAGATGGGTTGCTTAAGAAGTTGGTCGTTTTTGTGCCAATGGAGCAGGCATCAGCCCTCCGGCAGTCATTGTTCGACGCCGGAGCCGGACAAATCGGAAAGTATGGCGAGTGCAGCTTCAACGTGAGGGGTACAGGCACCTTTAAAGCCGGAGATGGAGCAAATCCTTATGTCGGCGAGATCGGCAAGCAGCATCAGCAAGAAGAGGTTCGCCTGGAAGTTGTCTATCCAAGGCACCTGGAGAGAAAGATCTTGATGAATCTATATCAGACACATCCGTATGAAGAAGTGGCTTACGACCTTTATGAGCTGACCAATTCACATCAGGAAGTAGGAAGCGGGATGATCGGAAATTTACCGGAGGCAATAAATGAACTTGACATCCTAAAATTACTGAAAGATACGTTTAACTTGAATGTCATCCGCCATACCGCGCTGCTGAACAAGCCTGTTCGCCGGGTAGCGGTTTGCGGAGGCGCGGGAGGGTTTCTTCTGAAGCAGGCTATTCGCGCGGGGGCGGACCTCTTTGTAACGGCCGATTATAGATATCACGAGTTTTTCGATGCCGAAGGAAAAACGGTCATTGCAGACATTGGACATTTTGAAAGTGAGCAATTTACGCAGGACCTCTTGTTGGAAATAATTCAAAAAAAATTTAGTAACTTTGCAGTCCGTTTAACGGAAGTACATACAAATCCCATAAAGTATCATATTTAATGGAACAAACGGTAGAACAAAAACTGCAGGCCCTTTGGGATTTGCAGTCGATCCATACCAAGATCGATAAGATCCGACAGATTCGTGGTGAGTTACCGATCGAGGTTGCTGACCTGGAAGATGAGGTAGCAGGTCTCGAAACACGCATTGAGAAGATCCGTAACGAGCTGAACGACCTGGAAGATGCAATTGTTAACCGTCGGAATATGATCTCTGACGCGCAAAATGCTATTAAAAAGTACGAAGCACAGCTGAACGAGGTTAAGAACAACCGGGAATACGATGCGATTACCAAAGAGATCGAAATTCAGGGACTCGAAATTCAGGTTTGCGAAAAGAAGATACGCGAACACGAATTTGAGATAACGAATAAGACAGAGCTTTACGACAAAGCAGAACAGGAAGTTCAGGAGAGGCAGAAAGACCTGGCGGTGAAACGGGAAGAGCTTAACAACATCACTTCTGAAACGCAGAAGGATGAGGAAGCGCTTGATGCGAAAGCAGAACAGGCTTCAGAAAAAATTGAAGAACGTTTGCTGATTGCATACAATCGCCTGCGCAATAACGCGAAGAATGGTCTGGCCGTTGTAACCATCGACCGTGACTCCTGCTCAGGCTGTCACAACCAGATTCCACCTCAGCGTCAGCTGGACATTCGCCAGCGTAAAAAGATCATTGTATGTGAACATTGCGGCCGTATATTGGTCGATGAAGCGTTCGCGGAAGATTCAGTTCCTGCTGAAGCTTAATCAAAAAAGCATATGTTATAGAGCGTACTGATATTTTCAGTGCGCTTTTTTTATATCCTCCCGGTCAAAATACTCCCCCCGGGCTAGCTTTGGCACCATTCCTGCTGCTCATGAGCATCGAAAAAATATGACAAAATACGCTGTTTTATTCTCCGTTCTTTTATTTGTCCATCAGCTCAGCTACGCGGATTTTGATTTTAATAACAATTGCCGGAAAGCTTATGAAGATATTGTTCAGCTCCGCCTAGCGGAGGCTTCAAAAAAGCTTGAACAGGAAGAAAAAGTGAATCCGG
This sequence comes from Olivibacter sp., assembly GCA_048595275.1. Lineage (GTDB taxonomy): Bacteria > Bacteroidota > Bacteroidia > Sphingobacteriales > Sphingobacteriaceae > Olivibacter. The sequence continues at coordinate 6,697 of JBMDWN010000050.1, forward strand.
AAAACCAGATGATCCCCTTACTTGAAAACTATGTGGATTATTTCTCCTTGCTGGCTTCCGACAGTAAGGCTGACTTTGACCAGCTGAAAAAAAATAAGAATAGTCGCCTCTCCGCGGTAAGCTCGGGATCGGCAAATTCGCCCTACTATTACTTTGCCCAGGCAGAAATCAACCTGCAATGGGCGCTGCTCCGCGGACGTTACCAGGAGTATTTTCCGGCAGCCATGGAAATGAGGAAAGCTAATGGCTTATTAAAGAAATGCCTGCAGGAATACCCGGACTTTCTTCCGGCCAAAAAGAGCCTGGGCATGCTGAACGCGATTCTGGGCTCCCTGCCTTCCGGTGCCCAGAAAGCACTGGGTACTCTTGGTGTCCGGGGGGATACAGAATATGGGAAGAAACTCCTCCTGGAAACCGTCAACGCTATTCCTGCTTCCCGTTATGCACCGTTCTACGACGAGTCCGTTTTCTACCTGATGCAGGTTTTGGTGAACATTACCAAAGATGAAAACGCTTTCCGGCAGGTGTCAGACAAGGCGGGGCAGATTTCTTCACGAAGTCTTTTGAAGACGTATATACTCTCCTATGCTGCCCTGAAGACCGGGCATAACGATCAAGCCATCGGCTTTATTCAGCAGCGCCCGAAAGGTAGCGGATATGTTAACTATCCTTATCTGAACTATTTGCTGGGCCTGGCGAAATTAAACCGGCTGGATAAGGATGCCGGCCAGCCTTTTCAGCAGTTTTTGAAAAGCAGCAAAGGCGCCAGTCTGATTAAAGATTCCTATCTGATGCTGGCCTACAGCGCCCTCATCAACGACGATAAGGCCGGTTTTCAACGCTTCCGAAAACGTGTGCTTTCGGAAGGGTCGACTTATGATGAACGCGACAAGCAGGCGGAGAACGAGGCAAATGAAGAAGTGCCGAAGAAGGAGCTACTACAGGCCCGTTTTCTGTTTGATGGCGGTTACTATAACAGAGCGAAGGACCTACTACTGAAGCATGATGCCAATCAATATGCTTTAGCGAGGGATAAGATCGAATACTGCTACCGGCTGGGCCGCGTTTATCACGCAATGAAATCCTATGCGCCCGCCCTGAAGATGTATGCCTATGCGGTACAGATGGGAAGCGATAAGAAATATTATTTCGCAGCAAATGCCGCACTTTTCAGCGGGAATATTTACGAAGCGCAGGGAAATAAAAGTAAAGCGACAACGGCTTATAACCAGGCCATCGCCATGAAGAACCACGACTACGAGAGCAGTATTGAAAATAAAGCAAAAGAAGGCTTGAACCGGCTTAAGAGTAAATAGTATCTTTAGGGCATGACGCCAAAAGAAATCAACGTTTCAGAGTATCAATCCGAAAAGCTTTTCCTGCAATACGTCCGCATCGATACACAAAGTGATCCGCATTCGGACTCCGTTCCCTCAACTTTGAAACAGCGAAATCTCGGCGAGCTCCTTGCCCGACAGCTGATCGGTATGGGGCTGACGGCGGTGGAACTGGATGGCTATGGCTATGTTTACGCCACGTTACCGTCTAATCTCCCGGAAGAGCAGGAAGTTCCCGTAGTGTGCTTTTGCTCGCACATGGACACCTCACCGGACTGCAGTGGGAAAGACGTCCGCCCGCTGGTGCACCGGAATTATCAGGGCGAACCGATTGTCCTGCCGGACGATCCGAAAGAAGTATTAAAGCCGGAGAAGCATCCCGATCTGCTCTCTCAGATCGGCAACGATATCATTACTGCCAGCGGGACCACCTTGCTGGGTGCGGACAATAAGGCGGGGCTGGCGGCCATTATGGATGCGGTGGCTTTATTGCTGAAGCATCCGGAGATTCCCCATGGGGATATCCGGATATTGTTTACGCCGGACGAGGAAATCGGACGTGGTGTAGATCACGTAAACCTGGAAAAACTGGCGGCAGATTTTGCCTACACGGTCGACGGAGAAACCCGGGGATCTATTGAAGATGAAACCTTTTCGGCGGATGCGATGATCATCAATATACAAGGCGTAAGTGCACATCCAGGCTTTGCTAAAGGAAACATGCAAAGCGCCATAAAAATTGCCTCCGAGCTGATTAGCCGGTTACCTAAAGACCGGCTGGCGCCAGAAGCTACCGAAGGAAAGGAGGGCTTTGTGCACCCGGTTTCCCTCAGCGGAAGCGCAGAGGAGGCCCGAATAGAATTCATTGTGCGGGATTTCGATACGGCTATGCTGAAGCGGCATGAAGAAGAAGTGGAAGAACTGTTGCAGTCGATTCTACTCCGTTATCCCGGCGCAGGCTTCGAGATTGCGGTTCAAGAGCAATACCGGAATATGAAGGAAGTAATCGATCAGCACCCTCTTTGCCTGGAAATAGGGATAGAAGCCATACGTCTGGCAGGAATGAAGCCAATCAGAAGGAGCATCCGCGGAGGGACAGACGGCTCGAGGTTATCCCTGATGGGTTTACCCTGTCCAAATATTTTTGCCGGCGAACATGCTTTCCACGGAAAGCAGGAGTGGGTGTCCGTACAGGACATGCAGAAAGCAACGCAAACTTTACTGAATATCGCACAGCTGGTTACCAGGTATTCTAAAAAAGATCTGGCATGAGAGCAGTTATCCAACGCGTAACTCGAGCCTCTTGCACGGTCAATGGACGAATTACCGGTAAAATAGGAGTAGGCTTATTGGTTTTGCTGGGCATTTCGGAAGAGGATACACCGGAGGATATTCAATGGCTTGCGCCAAAAATTATTCAGATGCGTATTTACAGTGACGAGCAGGGAAAGATGAACCTGAGCCTGAAGGAAGTTGGGGGCTCCGTGCTGCTGATCTCTCAATTCACCCTTTTTGCGCAGACTAAGAAAGGAAATCGGCCCTCCTTCATCCGCGCGGCAAAACCCGAGCAGGCGATCCCGCTTTACGAAGGGATGGCGCGGGAACTTGAAAAACTTCTCGGAGCACCGGTAGAGCAGGGTGTATTCGGCGGAGACATGAAAATCGATTTGCTGAACGATGGGCCCGTGACC
>JBMDWN010000051.1:0-28106 GCA_048595275.1 Olivibacter sp.
ACCGGAGTATCCGCGTCCACACCTGGTTCGTGGCAACTGGCAAAACCTGAACGGGCTTTGGAACTATGCCTTGACATCTGCCGATGAACAAGGAGTTCCAAAAACGTTTGAAGGAGAAATCCTGGTGCCTTTCGCTATTGAGTCTTCGTTGTCTGGTGTAGGTAAAGAGGTTGGAGAGGACAAGGCACTTTGGTATCAGAAGCAAATTGACATCAGTAAACAATTACTTCGTGGTCAGGTATTGCTCCATTTTGGAGCGGTCGACTGGCGTTGTGATGTTTATGTAAATGGGAAGAAGGCGGGTAGCCATGAAGGTGGTTTCGATCCTTTTTACTTTGATATTACGGAGCATCTGAAAGGCGGGGGCAAGCAGGATGTTGCTATCCGGGTCTGGGATCCAACAGACGATGGCCCACAGCCACGCGGTAAGCAAATCAAAAATCCGCACGGTATCTGGTATACACCGGTTACAGGAATTTGGCAGACAGTATGGTTAGAGGGTGTGCCGAAATCGTATATCGAATCGACTAAACAAACGCCGTCCCTGGACGATAAAACCTTGCACTTTGAAGCTGCTATAGCCAATGCACAGGCGGGTGATGAAATTAAGGTAGAGGCTTTCGACGGTTCGAATTCAGTAGCCACACAAACCTTTAAGGCCGGTGAAAAAACCAGCTTGTCTATCGCAAGCCCGAAACTCTGGTCGCCTAAGTCGCCTTTCCTATATGACCTGAAAGTTTCGCTGATGCGTAAAGGAAAAGTAGTGGATGAAGTGAAAAGCTACTTCGCTATGCGCAAGATTTCTATGGAGAAAGATAGTAAAGGAATACAGCGCATGCTGTTGAACAATGAATTTGTTTTCCAATACGGACCGCTCGATCAGGGTTGGTGGCCGGACGGACTGTTCACCGCGCCAACGGATGAGGCTTTGCTTTTTGATGTTGTGAAAACCAAAGAAATGGGTTTTAACATGATCCGTAAGCACATCAAAGTGGAGCCGGCTCGCTGGTACCGCCACTGCGATAGCCTTGGTGTATTGGTATGGCAGGACATGCCTAGCGGAGACCTCGGCGGCAACCGTTGGGATAACCACCCGGCTCAGCTTTCTGGTCACAACCTGGATAAAGAACGCAGCCCTGAATCCGAAGCTTATCATAAGAAAGAATGGAAAGCAATCATGGATGTACTGCACAACTTCCCGAGTATCGTTGTTTGGGTACCGTTCAACGAAGCCTGGGGGCAGTTCAAAACGAAAGAAATCACGGAATGGACAATGGAGTATGATCCTTCGCGTCTGGTCAACAGTGCCAGTGGTGGTAACTTCATGAAGACCGGTCACATCCTTGATATTCACAATTACCCGGATCCAAGCATTCCGGATCCGGAAATATTCGGTGCGAAACAGGTACTGGTACTCGGTGAATTTGGGGGGCTCGGGCTTCCGGTGGAAGGCCATACCTGGCAGGAAAAAGACAACTGGGGTTATCAGAGCTTTAAAAATAAAGAAGAGCTTCACAAGCGTTATGCCCGTATGATGGATGATCTGGCACGCCTGATCCCCATGGGGCTTTCGGCTGCGGTTTACACGCAAACGACCGATGTAGAGGTGGAAACCAATGGCTTCCTGACCTACGATCGTAAGGTGCAGAAAATTCCGGAAGCGGAATTAATGAAGTTACATAGTAAGCTTTATCAGTTCAAACCTTAAGAAGAATATAGATGAGCAGTATCCTGAATCGTATGTTGTGTCAGTTTGGTTTAGCGTTGCTTCTGATGGCAGCGTCCGGTCAGGCTACTGCTCAAACTACCTATGAGAATCCCGTCTTTGAACCGGTCCTGGCTGATCCCACAGTAGCCAGGGACCCGGAAAGCGGGGACTTTTTTGCTTTCGGTACAGCAGATGATTTTTCCGATGGGAAAGGAAGACGTATGGTGCCTGTCCTCCGGTCTCCGGATTTGGTGAACTGGACGGAAATTGATCCCGCAATGACCGAAAAGCCAGGCTGGAAAACAAAAGGAGGCATATGGGCGCCTGACGTGAATCCGGTTGGGAAAAAGTTTTATATGTATTACGCTTTTTCGACCTGGGGAGACCCGGACCCGGGCGTAGGCCTGGCCATTGCTGATAAGATTAGCGGACCGTATGTTGATCAGGGAAAAGTATTCTTAAGCTCAGAAGTCGATGTGCCCAATTCTATTGATCCTTGCCTGGTGCAGGATAATGGAAAAAAATTCCTCTTCTGGGGAAGCTTCAGCGATCGTCCGACGCAAGGAACCTTTGCAGTAGAACTCCATGCGAACGGTAAGAAAGCGCTTGACCTGAAAAAGAAAGTCAAAATTGCAGCAGGCGACTGGGAAGCGGTGATGATCCACAAAAAAGGGGACTACTATTATTTCATCGGTTCCAAAGGCAGTTGCTGCGAAGGTATTAAAAGTACCTATCGTCTTGTAGTGGGAAGATCAAAAAACGTGCTTGGCCCTTATCTGGACAAAGATGATAAACCGATCACGGAAAGAGGAAATGGAAGCTTGCTGCTGGAAAAAAATAGACGATTTTCCGGTGTGGGACATAATTCCCAGGTCATTACAGATGATGCCGGAGAGGACTGGCTGCTCTACCATGGTTTTGATAACGACCAACCCGGTAAACTTCCGAATGGCACAAACCGCCGTGTCCTACTGCTGGATCGCCTGACCTGGAAAGATGGCTGGCCGCAAATTGAAGGCCAAAGCGCGTCTGCCAGTTCCAAACCGGCACCTGTCTTTAATTCCTTGCGTTAATTATTCTCCGGTAGTTATAACGATTGCCTCGTAATCCTTAATTTTTGGTATCGTGCATTTCATTTTTCCACCATCCCAGGAAAACTCGATCGTCTGATTGCTTTTTAGCAGCTTTACGTTAACCGGCCTCTTCTCAAGCACATAGTCGATGGTGATATCGGATAATTCATGCGGACTGAAATAGGAGTTTCCGTTTACGCCGGTCAGGTTAATCAGGTGTAGGATGTGTCCCTCTTTTTCAGAGCCGGAACCAGAATTTTCCGGCACATGACGATAACGTTTTGCCACGATTTCGAGTCGCTCCGGTGCATTCGTTTTGATCAGGTCCTGTGCGCCGGGATATATGGCAAATAAGATGTTTAAGAACAGCTGTTTATGCTGTTCGTAACCTTTCAGATAATAGAGCCTGCCGATAGATAGCGGCATCAGGGCATGCCTGCTTCCGTTGATATCAGCAATCCCCACCCCCATGTAACCTGTTGGTTCATGTCCTCCGACAATCTCCGGAGGGCCAGGCCTGCCTTTGCTAAGCAGGGGTAAGTGCGTAACAACGCCGGAGCCGAATGTGTAGAGACCCATATTGTAATTCAGGAATACCTGGCGCTGTCCGTCCAACCGATTGAAAACCGTTGTATTATCAATTTTCAGGTAATTGCCGGCGGCATCGTAGACCGGTTCATCAATAGAGGCCCCGAAATGTGCCTTCAGAAAGGACGGTTGCTGAGCGAATGCAGGGCCCGTCGCAAGAAGCCTGACGCCTTTTTCTGTTGCTTCCGTTAAGGCCCTTAACTCCAGGCTGTCGAATGCGGACGTTCCGGGAACAAGGATTACCTCGTATCCATTGAGACGGTCTTTGAGTGTATGCAGGCGTCGGCGTTCCATAATGTCAAATGGAATGTGAGCTTCTTTAAGCATCAGTTGCACGCCTTTGTATTCTTCACCGGCTTCGCCATGTGTCCAGGAGGCGGGCGAAAGTACCAGTACTTTTGCAATGGATCCATAGTTTCCGTAGTAGGCCTCATGCTCTTTATGAAAACCGTACACCTCACGTATGACCTGGAAATTCCGCGGATCGGCGTTGTGGTTAAGTTCTCCTATAAGGCTCACATCCAGTCCGGAGCCATTGGCAATATTTTCGTACAGACGGATGCGAACCTCTTCCGGTCCGACCGTGTTGAAGCGCGATTGAAAGGATATCTGCTGAATAGAGGCATTGCTGATAATGTGCTCGGGATACGAACCCATAGCATTGCTGACGTTATCCGATGCGGTGTAAGGCCAGTAGGGAAGGCTGGTATTGCTTTGAGATTCATGGCGAATGATATCGACGTATTGATCCGAATAGGTACAAATGGCTATTGCCGGATTCTTGCTCTTGATTAACTGATGCAGTTTCTCAGCCCAGTTGTCTAGCGTCATTTGCTTGAACTCCTGATATTTACGAAATACCGGGTCTTTGCTGTCTTCCTTTTTCGGTAGAGTCAATCCGCCGCTGAATGACTTGAAGCGTTCCTGGTCGTATGGATTGTGGTCTATGCCAAAGTACTGCCCTTTATAAGCGTTAGCGGTTTGATAACCAGGCATGTTCAGGAAGATGCCGTCCACCGGGTACTGTTCTATTATCTCGTTGATGATCTCAAAAGATTTTTCCTGCACGTAAGGCGCGTTAATAGATACGACATAGATGTCGTCGTTGAACATGCGCTGACCGTCCGCGGATAAATAACACCAGTCCGGGTGCTGTTCAAAAACGGACTTATGCATTCTGCTGAAGTCAACCCGTACGATGACCTTTATGCCTTCCTGGTGACAGCGGTCGATGACATCACCCAACATTGAATCTGCCGCATAAGGATTTCGGTAATGATAAGGCAGTTTGGTAGGGTAGAAGGCCATAATACCGCCCGCGTTTATAATAAGTGTATTGGCAGATGCCGCCACCAGTTGGTCCACAAAAGCCTTGGGTTCTATACTTTCAGCAGTGAAATCCGGAAGGTTGGTTTGGATAACACGCAGGTTATTGCGTTTCCACCAGGCCGGATCTTTCTGAGCAGAAGAAACGAAGGGGCTGCATAAAGATAAAAGAATGATAAGGGAAAAGAATATCTTATTCATCGTAATTAATTTTGCTTGGTTTTAGTGTGACTGAGCGCCTTAACCCATTTTACATCCTGTTCAACATAGGGCTGCATAAGTTCCCATGAGAAGGCCTGGAAATTGGATCCGTAATTCTCGGTACTGACGTGTGGTACTGCCCGATATCGGTCTTTCGTTAATCGAGTGACTTCTTTCCAGTGTTGCTGACATTTAATGATGTACCGAAGGGCCTGCTTTTTGTCCCGCATATCGCCGTTGAGCTGGTAGCGATATGCCGCTGTTGCGGCACGTATTTTATCGGATAAATATAGACCCAGATAACTCCATACGGCCATATCCTGTACTTCAGACGACAGGGTGGCATGCCGCGGGCTGAGGTTTTTCGATATTTTCCGGAGCATAGCCAGGCTTTTTTTACTGTCATCTTCAGATAGAGCAGCCAGTTGAAGGGGCGTAACTTTGGTATTGCCTTCTAAACCCGACGACTCCTGGTGTACAAATGCGTCGATCGCGAGCAGAGCGGTGTCCAGGGTAGGATGGTGGATCAAATCCTGAATCGCTATAAATGGCGATTCCCGGTTGAAGGTGCTGTCGCCCGGATCGGCAGGTTCTGCAGCGATGAAGCCTTCGCTATATAGGGTATAATCCCAGGTGGAGCGAAAGAAGGAGGCCAGGCGAAGGGGCATCTTGCTGGCTAGCTGGTACGCCGTCCATAGTGGGCGGGATGCTTTTTCGCCGTATCGTTTGACTAAATTATCGATAAACTGATCATCGCCGTAATGCGGATCATACATCAGCCGGCCCCAAAGCTTATAGAACAACCACTGCTTCTCAAAGGCGTAATCCCAGCTTTGCCCTTCCAGTGTAACGGACGAGTAGTCCGCGGCTGGAATATAACCTTCGGATCCGATGAAATATCCGTTAACACCGGGGAATTTGTTCGATAGCAGATGCTTCCGGATAAAATCAGCCTGGCCCCATCGAAGGATAAAAAAATCCTCATTGCGAACCATCCACTGAACGTCGTAGTTTGCAGGCTGGGGATCCCAGAAGCGACGATCAACCGCTCCTGAATGGTAGTCGTGGGTGATGGCCAGGTCAGGGGTAGAGTGTCCATGCGACCAGTTGAACTTGATTTCCACCAGCGCCCGCTCCTCAAGTTCAGCCTGGTCAATAAGCGTTCGCATAGCCATTGGGTCTCCGGCAAGAACGGATCGGTGCAAAAATTTGACCGGGCGGGATGCGTCCTGCATACCCGCAACGAATGTTCTGGCAATCCAGTCCTCACGCTCCTGTGCACTGAGCTTATCCGGGAAGTTTCCCATCCAGTCGGCTAAGGTAACACCTAGCCCGGTCAGGTCTGGGTACTCGTCTATCGTTTGTCTCACGCTTTCCCGGGTATACTCGATCACCTGCTCAGAAAGATCGCTGTATTCGCTCGCGCCATAAGCCTCCGAAAAAGCAGGTGAAACGACTATGTTCCAGTTCACGAGGACGGTCTGTATTCCCCGTTCTTTTGCTAAAGTGAAGAGCCTGGTCCAAAAGTCTTTCCATTCGGCCAGCTCCTTGTCATCGAAGGGGCTGGCTTTTGGGTAGGTACTTGAACGAACCATAAAAGGGAAAGGGTGGTTGCTCCAAAGGGATAATACGTTGAAGCGATTTTCGGCCATCATGTCCAGGAAGCGCTCCCAAAATTCAAGGTCACGGCAAGTCTCTTCGTGAACGCTCGTTGCCTCACTTTTCCGATAGGGCGACCACGGTAAATTAAACTTCAGGATACGATAGCGGAGATACGGATTATTGATTTTGGGCTGCATCCCGATAAGCGTCCGATGGCGCACATAATATTCAGCGACATCCTGAAGACCATACTGTGCACCTAAGGCATCTCTGGCGAGTATGTACAAGGTCTTACCTTCCGAATCCCATTGGATAGCGTAGCCATCTTCGTTCAGATCTTCCTTCAAAACACCGGAAATTTCCGGGAGAATGGCCTCTAGTTGCGTATCCGAGGTAAGTATGCCGAGCATCTCAGACACCTCTGATGGATGAGATATTTTAAGGGCGTCTATAGACTTAAGTCTGGACAATGTCGCGCCTGATTCATGAATGTCCTGCTCGAAGCGCTTTAAAGCCCAGGACAGGTTCTCTTCATCATCCGTAAAGACTTGCATTTGTGCGCGCGTCGAAAGCGACAGAGCATTCAGCATTAAAATGAATAGTACCAGATTTAAACCTTTCATGCAGGTCATTTAATTATATCCCGGATTTTGTGGGAAGATGGCTGGATTATTGATTACCTGTATCTGACTCAGCGGAATCGGGAAGAGTACCCGGAAGCCTTGCATACCCAAAGGCGCGAGTGTTTCCAAGGCGCGCCCGGTGCGCAGTAAGTCAAACCAGCGGTGACCTTCGAAGGCCAGCTCCATCCGCCGTTCCTGATAAATCTTCTCGCGGATGTCATCCATATTACTTAAGGAGTAAGCAGGGAGGCCGGCACGCGAACGGACCGCATTTAAAGGGGTCAGGGACTCACCTGTCTTACCATTCTCGTTCAGTACTTCGGCATACATAAGCAAGACATCGGCATATCGGATAACCTTCCAGTTTGCGCGACTGTCGTTCACCAGCTGCACCGGCGTAATGTATTTTTTAGTATAGTTTTGAGATGTTGCCTGAGGCAGGCGTTGAAAGGTTCCGCTGCCATCGTAAAATCCTCCTGCTATGCCGACCGTGACATCGCGACGCCTGTCCTCTTCCGCAAAGAGTGCACGCAATTGTGGGGTTGGCGAAAAAGTTTCCGCCAACTCACCGCCTCTTATGCCATAAAAGTCAGCCATTGCGGAGGAATTCGGCATGAACCGATGCGTGAAAACGCTTCCCTGGTTCCCCAGACCCTCCTCGTATTCGATATCGAAAATATACTCGCTGTGATGTTCATCCCTACTATAATCGTAAAGGTGTTCAAAATCGGGCAGCAGCGCATAACCCAAGGTGGTCACTTCCTGCAATACCGCTTCCGCGCTGGCAAAATCTCCGATAGTCAGATAGACGCGGCCCAGCATTGCCTTGGCCGCTCCGAGTGTTGCGCGGCCAACATGGGCACCGCTGTAGCTACCAGGTAGCCGATTGGCGGCATCAAGCAAATCTGGTATGATGAGTTCGTTGTAGATTTGCTGTACCTCAGCCCTGCCAATCGTATACGCGTCCTGGGGACTTACGCTGGTGGTAATGAGTGGTACACCTCCAAATATCCGTATTAGATCAAAATAGGCCAGGGCACGTAAAAACTTAGCTTCCCCGATATGCCTGTCCCTGAATTCAAGCGACGAGTCATCCACTTCCTCTATTTTTTCCAGAATAATGTTGGCGCGGTTGATGACGACGTAGTAGTTGCTCCAGGTTTCGTGCAGCATTTCTACATTATCGGGCATGGTAAAGGTATCTGCAAAATACCAGGCGTCATTTTTTACAACTTCCTGAGCAACATCCTCTCCCGGAACGTCTGCGAAAATCCAGAAGTTTTGATATTGTTCCTGCAGCGCCCGATAGCAAGCGTTCACAGCGTCCTGAAAATGTCCGTCGGTTTGGTATAAAAGATCTACAGTGGTGGTAGATTCCGGGAGCAAATCAATGAAACTCTTGGTGCAGGAAACGCCAAAAGGCATCAGGACGAAAAGTAGGATTCTTAACCAGACTTTTCTGCTTTTTATATATAGTATCTTCATGGCTTGATAGCTTTGATTAAAAACGCGCATTAATTCCTAAGATGAAACTCTTTGGCAGCGGATAATTGTTATAGTCCACCCCGGGGGTAAGCGCGTCAATGCCAGTACTTACGTCTGGATTGAAAGAGGTGTTCTTTGTGAACGTGAATACATTATTGGCACTGAGGTACATCCGAATGGAGCTTATCTTCAACCGCTCCATTAAGGTAGATGGTAAGGAATACCCCAATGTCATGTTGTTGATGCGCAGGTAGCTGCCCGAGTCAAGGTAGCGGTCACTAACCGTACGCACACCGCCGGTCGGTGCATCGTTCGGGCGAGGCGTCAGCCCATCTCCTGGATCAGACTCAGACCGCCAGTAATTCAGCTGTGTGTCCAGCGTCTTACTCCGGGACCTGGTCGTCAAACGGATATCGTTTGCCGTACTGGTAATCTGATTACCATAGGCACCCTGCAGGCTGATGCTCAAATTCCAGTTCCCGTAAGAGAAACGATTGGTCATCCCGTAAAAGAAGTCAGGGTATGGGCTGCCGATGATGGTGTAATCGTAACTATTGATCACACCATCTGGAACGCCTCCCGGTCCACTGATGTCCAGGAAACGCTGGTCACCCACGCGGGAACGGTCCGGCGCTCCCGGATTGTAAATTGGTCCGGCATCAAGCTCCTGCTGATTGCGAAAAACACCATCGGTCTGCAAGCCGTAAAACATCCCGATGGGTTGTCCGATCATGGTGATGTGCCGGGCTGAAATAATAGGATCACCGGTAGGACCCAGGCGTAGTACCTTATTACGATAAGTGGATAAATTCAGGTCCGTACTCCAGGTAAAAGCCGATTGTATATTCTGCGTATTGAGGACAAACTCAAAGCCTGTGTTCTGTACCTCCCCGATATTCTGGAGATTTGTACTGAAACCGGTGATCGCCGGAACGTTCACGTTAAGCAATAAATCTGTATTCCTCGAGCTGAAATAATCAAAGGTCAGTGAGATTCTGTTTTTCACCAGGCTGGCATCCAGTCCTAGATTTAAAGATCGCTGCTTTTCCCACGTAAGGTTTGGATTCGCCAACCGATCCGGGGCATAGCCGCCTACCGGAGAGCCGCCCAGGTTATATCGATAATACATAACCGTGGCAAAATGCTCGTAATTTCCAATATTGTTATTACCGGTCTGGCCATAACTTAGGCGCATTTTGAGATCGTTTAAGAAGTCCACCTCACGTAAAAATCCCTCTTCCGAAAGTCGCCAGGCTAAAGCAGTCGAAGGGAAGAAGCCGTATTTGCTATCACTTCCAAAACGCGATGATCCATCCGTTCTTATCGATGCTGTCAAATAATACCTGTTCTTATAGTTGTAATTGAAGCGGGATAGGTAGGAGACGAGCGACCAGTCGTTTCGGTTAGCACTGCCATCCGTGAAGATGCCACTGACCGCACTTAGATAGGGTACAAGGTTATTCGGGAAATTGTTGCTTTCCAGGAAATTGTCGCGGATCGTTTCCTGCTGACTTGAAAAGCCAACCAGAGCACTGAGGTTATGGTCTCCGAATGTCTTATTGTAATTCAAAGTAGTCTCCGTGATCCAATTCAGCGTCATAGCGGTATTATCCGTTCCGTTCGGCGGACTGTTCAGGAAGACAGGCAACTGAGGAACAAAGCGCATATCCTTCAGGCTGCTGTAGGTGGCGCCAGCCATGAGGTTTAATTTCCAGGCATCACTGAAGGCATAGGAAGCGTTTAGGTTTCCCAGAAACCGCCCCATCTGAACGGAATTCTTGATCTCATTAGCTAAAGCCAACGGATTAAACAGGTTAGTCGAGGCGTCCAGGTCACGATAAATAAAATAGGAGCCATCATTATTTAACACCGGATAATAGTATTGGGCCGATGTTGCCTGGGATATGATGCTTTGATTAGCACCCCCGCCCCAGCCACTTTCTGCGACCCTGTTTTCATCCGTGTAAGCACCATTCAAGTTGAGCTGCAGGTTTAACTTATCGGTCAGCTTAGCATCCAGATTACTTCTGAAGGAATAACGTTTGAAATCGCTGTTGACGATAATCCCCTCCTGATCAAGAAATTCTCCGCTAACGGCATATTTCACGCTTTCGCTTCCGCCGTTGGCGGAAAGCTGATATTGCTGCTGAGGAGCGGTCCGCAATACGTAATCCAGGGCATCGGCATTTGTTGTATTTGACCCGCTCAACACGTCGAGAACCGTTTGTGGGACGGCAAAGCCCCACTCAGCGGGGTTTCCGGAAATATCGTTGTTGACATCGCTGTTGCGGTTGCGTATCCCATCGTAGTAATATTGGGCCTGCTGTTGAACATTCATAAAACTCGGGGCTCTCGATATGGATTGTAGCCCGTAATAGGCATCAAAGCCGAGAACAGGCTTACCTGTTTTACCTCTTTTGGTATTGACGATGATTACGCCGTTTGCGCCTCTGGAACCATAAATAGCAGTAGCGGACGCATCTTTTAAAATGTCCATACTCTCGATATCGTTGGGATTAAGGGTCTGGATATTGTCGATCGGAAACCCATCCACGACGTAAAGCGGTGTTGAACCTGCAGATATGCTTCCAACGCCCCTGATCCGGATCTGGGGCTCGGCCCCTGGCGCACCGGATATCGGCATAACCTGCACCCCCGGAATCTTTCCAAGCAGAGCCTGATCAAGTCTCGGAACAGCCAGGTCTTGTATCTGGTTTGCGCTGACAGAAGCGACGGATCCTGTCAAATCTTTCCGGGTGACTGTACCATAGCCTACTACGACAACTTCTTCCAGTTCGGCATTCTCTTCATCTAGGATAATCTGTAGATTTTCTTTTCCTTCTATTGGAACTTCCTGCGTTATAAAACCCAGGTAAGAAACAATCAGTACAGCATTGGCCGGTGCCGGAAGTGAGAATTTGCCGTCAGATTGCACGGACGCGCTGACGGTAGAATTCTTCACCTTGACGGAAGCGCCGCCAAGCGGGTTTCCGTATGCATCGTGAACGGTTCCGGAAATATTCCTGTCCTGTTGTTTCAGTGGCGAAGCCGCGGCATCCTGTTGCTTGCTTCTGATGAGCACTACTTTTCCATCAATCTGGTATTGAACCCTCTGTCTCTTTAAACAGGCGTCCAATGCCTCCCTTAATGGCCTGTTTCTGATATCGATATCTATTTTTTGTTGATCGTCCAGCTCGTCGGCCATGTAAAGAAACTCGATATCCGCTTGTGATTTAAGTTGCCTGAGCACTGATTTTATAGACGTGTTTTTTGCTCGTATACTTACGTTCTGCGCAAGAAGGTTGCTGCCGCTGACATAACCAAAGGAGAACATGAAGACTAAAAGACAAAACTTCATCTTTAAAAATCGTTTTAACGGGACATAGGTATACAGGCTGCGTTTGAATGCAGGTGTTTTTTTATACATTTGTTTATAGGTTAAATTTCAATAATGAACAGCGTTATTGATAGGCCTGATATGCCAAGCAATTGGTTAGCCAGGAGTGTTCGCATCACTTCTGGTTTTTTGTATATAGGCTATCTTCACATGGGTAGATTATAGCATAACGTATACCCTCCCTTCTTTATGCTCAAATCGGATATTTGTCACCTTGCCAAGGAAACTCAAAACTTCTTCCAGGCTTCTTGATTTGGCGATGGTGCCATTGAGTTTTCTATTGGAAGGGGGACCCCTAAACTCAACTTCTACGTCATACCATCTCGCCAGGCTATTCATGACATATGTGATGTCTTGATTATCAAAAACAAAATGCCCATTTATCCAGGCAATCTCGTTTTCAACATCCACCGCAGTACAGGTTATGTTCGCCTCACCTTGGCGGCTCACCGCCTGTTGGCCCGGTTTGATCGATACCACCGATTGTTCATGCTTCAGGTTGACGCCTCCTTCCAGTAAGGCCACGGCTACTGATGGCTCATCCGGGTAGGCTCGTAAATTAAATTTGGTGCCGGTAACTACGACCAGATCTCCTTTCGACTCGATCGTAAAAGGCTTTTGCAGATCTTTAGCCACTTCAAAGTAGGCTTCGCCCGTAAGGGATATAGACCGCTCTTCACCTGTAAACGATACCGGGTAACTGAGGGATGACTCTGCGTTCATCCAAACTTTTGTCCCGTCTGAAAGAGTGAAACGGAAATTTCCGCCTTTTGGAATTTGAATGGTGAGAACTTCCCCTGCAGCTTTGCTGCTACCCGCGTTTGAATGGGATCCCATCGATAAAAGCGGATCATCGCCATCGTTTAATTGTATTGATGTCCCATCTTCCAAAATCAATAGGGCAACATCTGGAATCTCAGGCATTGTCTGGGTAGGAATAGCTGTAAAGGCTGTTTTTTCGGATCGATCACGAAGAGTCGATACATACCAGGTTGTTATTGCGAGAACGAAGATTGCAGCCGCTGCAGCTATATAACGATACAGAGGCATTTTGCGTCTGGAGGCCGAAACAAAGCGAATCTTCTCCAGCAGAAGATGCTGGATTTTGGATTTAGTTTGCAGCATATGCTGCCGGTCACGCCATTTCCATTGATCCTGTCCTGCCTCATTTGCGAACCATTCGAAAAGAAGAGACTCTTCCTCAGGACTAAGAGTGCCCTGTTCGAATTTTGCCAGAAGATCGTCAAGTTCCGCTCGGTTCATAAAGGCTCATTTTTCGTTGCTTTAAATAAAGATCAAAAAAGGAGCATCAGGTAGTAGAAAAAAATTAAAATAAGATAGTTAGCGTAATAACAAAAATAAGGGCCTTCGCTTTTATGCTGGCTTTGATGATTTTTATAGCATATCCGACCTGCTTTTTCACCGTTTTATCCGAAATGCTCAACAAGTCAGCGATTTCACGATGAGTCAGGTCTCGCTCCCGACTGAGCACGAAAACCTCGCGCATTTTCTTTGGAAGTCGTGAGACCGCCTGGTCGATAATTTCTGCTAGCTCTTTTCCAAACAATATTTTATCGGGTGCGGTCTGACTGGAACTATTCAGATCAATTTGTAAGCTTTGTAACAGAACGTCTTTCTTTTGTCTGGCTGCAAGACGCTGCAATGCCGCATTCCTGGCGGCGATAAATAAATAGGCCTGTATATTCTGGATGACGTTGGCTTTTTCCCGGCTCAGCCATAGGTTCAGGAATAACTCCTGTATGATGTCTGCTGTCTCCTCTTCATCTTTAATCACATTCATGACGTATATGAATAACTTCTCCCAATGAAGTTCATATAAAACGGTAAAGGCTTCTTCATCACCGTTACTTATTGCAGATAACAACGCGCTCTGGTTTTTCGGTATTTTCATAATTTACTTTGCAGGCTTACGTTTATTAACCCGGTCTTACAGCTCTAGATTTATTGTTAGATCCGTAAAGTTAATAAAAGTTGTAAGCCTGCAAAGCCTGATTTGTTTCCGAAAGCGGAGACTTGCTGTCCACCGGGCTCTGTTATCCTAGCTCAAATTCGCTTCGGAATTGGCGTGTAGTGAAGAATAGATGAAACTCATTTTAGCATCAGCTTTCTGGCCTTTTCTTCTGCCAGACGAAAACCTTTGTCTTTTCCCTGATATTCCAGTTGAATCATGACCGTCTTTCTCGGGTGAACATCCTGCTCACTTTGATGGCTATGGAATACGTACCATAATCTTCCCGCTGCATCTTCGAAAAGATCCCCATGACCCGAACCGGCAAGGCCAACAGTCTGACGTGAAATTAACGGGTTTTCAGCATTCCGCTTCCAGGGACCCTTCGGGTGTTCAGATACGGCATACCCTACAGCATAGTCGGGGTTGCGATAGTCATTTGCCGAGTAAAACAAATAATAAAGGCCATCACGTTTAACAACAGTAGGTCCTTCAACAACCGGCCATTCAACTTGTTGTGTGTCCTCCCAGGGAGACTCCGCGTGTAGGCATTCTTTCATGGTTTCCAGGCGGATATCGGACAAGTCTTCGTTCATTTCTGCAACATAAAGGCGGTTTCCCTTATCCAGCCTCACGAAATAAAGATAGGCTTTACCGTCGTCGAAAAATATAAATGGATCGATCTGCCGGCTCGTTCCGCTCAGGTGTCGTTGTTCCTGCTGTTTAAAGGGGCCGGTTGGCGACGCACTTTCGGCTATGGCGATCTGTTCATTCGCCGTATACAGCATCTTATATTTTCCCTGATGTTTAATTACCTGAGGTGCCCAAAAACCGCTTTCTCCAAAGGCTCCTTTTTTATGAAGGGCGTAACCATCTTCAGCTGCTTCCGGAACAGACCAGTGTTCCAGGTCCGCAGACTGATATACCAGTATTCCGTCCCTGCCGCCGGTGCCATACAGATAATATTGTCCGTCGTCGTGAAAGATGGTCGGATCTGCTAATGCAATAGCTTTCTTTGCTTGCGCGTAAAGCTCTCCGGAAATAATCGGACCCAGCAAAACGACTAATGTAGTTATAAATGAAATTCTACCTCTTATCATTTCTATCTTGATGAAGGTAAAGATCAGAAAACCAGCGGACGTTTGTTTAAAGATTTTCGTTCAAAAGTTCCATTAAACGTCTTAACTTCAGCGATTGTGATTAGAATTGTTCTTGGATGTATAGCCTTAGTAATGTCCTTCGCCCAATCGTGGGCCCAACCCTACTATTTTCAGCATTACCAGGTCGAACAAGGATTGTCGAACAATGCGGTGATCTGCGCGATCCAGGATAGTAAAGGTTTTATGTGGTTCGGAACGCGCGACGGCCTGAACCGCTTTGACGGCTATTCGTTCCGGAGTTTCAAACACGACAGGCGTGATGAAAAAAGCATCGGCAACAACTTTGTCCACAGTTTGTACGAAGATCAGGAGGGACAGATCTGGACGGGTACGGATGAAGGAATTTTTGTATACAATCCAAAGAAAGAGAGCTTCCGGCACTTTCCTTATGAGCAGCATAAAGAAGTGTTGGGTATTACGGGCGATGAAAAAGGTAACATTTGGTTTCTCGCTAACTTTGAGCTCTTCTGCTACAACAGCGAAAGCGAAACGCTTCGTTCCTACGCGGATAAAGGCTTGAGGGCGCTGGGTGGATTTGCCGTAAGGGGCAACCTGATTTGGGGAACTGCGTCCGGAGGCAGGTTGCTCCGTTATGACTTAAAAAATGAAACAACAAAAAGCTTCGAGTTGTTCGAACATTCATCACCAGCCCTGAATAACCTTCTCGGCACCATTGAATTCGATCATACCGGCCAATATTTGCTTATCGGAAGTGCTGCCCAGGGACTAAAGCGCTTTAACCTGAAGGAGGAGAACTACGAAGATCTGCTTCCGTCTGCACCCGATGGAAGACCGCTCTTTGTAAGAGCTATCCGGCAGGTCGACAATAACTACTGGCTGGCCACAGAGTCTGGTGTATTTGTAATCCCTGCATCTGGAGCTCCGCGCATCAGGCACCTTACGTTAGATGCGGAAAACCCCTGGTCTATCTCAGATAACGCAATCTATTCTATTTGCCAGGATCGGGAAGGTGGAATCTGGTTGGGCAGTTGGTTCGGCGGTATCAATTATTATCACCGGCAGCACCGGTACTTCGAAAAGTTTTTTCCGATCGATGGCACGGCGGGTGTTTTTGAAGGAGCTGTCCGCGAAATCCGTGGCGATGATGAGCAAGCAATATGGATTGGTACGGAAAATGCCGGGCTGAATCGACTTGATCCGGAAACGGGGCATGTCAGACAGTACACCATGGAACAATCATCCGGAGGCCTGTCTACCCTGAACCTGCACGGGCTGTCCCGGATGGGCGATACGCTTGTATTAGGGACTTTTGAACATGGCATAGACCTCTTCAGCCTTAAGACGGGCAAGGTATTTAAACATTATTACGCCGAGGGGGAACGTAACGGTCTGCGGAGCAATTTCATCTATACCGCCCTCCGTACCCGTAACGGCCAGGTTTTGCTAGCTACCAATTTTGGTATCTACCGCTTTGTGGCGGATGAAGACCGCTTTGAAGTCGTGACAGAAATCCCGCCCCACATCTTTTACACCAGCCTCTATGAAGATAATAAAGGGCGGATCTGGGCGGGGACCTGGCGGGACGGTCTTTATTACTATCAGCCCCAGTCCGGCAAAAGTGCTTACTTTTCTTCCAAATACAATGAATACGGCCTTCCCAGTGCCCGCATAACCTGCATTTATCAGGATGAGGCCGGAACGCTGTGGGTGGGTACAGAAGAAGGGCTTTGCCGGTACAACGAGGAACAGAATACGTTCGAACAAGTACCGCTCTTCTCTGAGGCAGAAAGCTGGTTAATCTGCGCTATCCGGGATGATGCCGAAGGTAACCTTTGGATCAGCACGTCCAACGGACTCATTCGTTACGAGCCGGTGAGCAAGAGAAGCCGGCTCTTTACTACCGCCCATGGTTTGCTCAGAAATCAGTTCAACTACAATTCCGCCTAAAAGGCCAATGACGGAACCTTGTACTTCGGAACCGTAAAAGGACTTATCCGATTCGATCCGCAGAAGCTTCCAGAGGACGAAATCGACGCACCAATCTACATCACCGGTATACAGGTTAACAATAGGGAATTAGCGATAGGACAGGAACGCTACGAGTTGAAAAATTCCATTTCTTTCACGGACTCACTGATCTTACCGCATAACCAGTCTACCGTCAGTATCGATTTTGCAGTGTTAAGTTTCCTGTCTACAAAGGGGAACGAGTATGCTTATAAACTCGAAGGATTGGACCAGGCCTGGACACACCTGAGCACTAACCGGAAGGTGTATTTCACCAACCTCCCGGCGGGAGACTATCAATTCAGGGTTTCACTCACAAACGCTTTCGGCGAACGGATCGGCCATGAAAGGCGCCTTCAGATCAAAATCCTTCCGGCGCCCTGGGCCAGTAATGCCGCTTTTTTACTTTATGCCTTGTTGATTAGCGCCCTGATTTTATACCTCGCCTGGACCTACCACCAGCGACAAAAAGCAAAGCACCAGCTAAGGCTGGAGCAGCTGGCTCACCGGAAAGAAGAGGAAATGTACCAGTCTAAAATGGCTTTCTTCACCCAGGTTGCCCATGAGATCAGAACACCGCTAACCCTTATCCGTGCCCCGCTTGAACGCGTAATGAAGAAAGCCGTCGATATGCCGGGCATCCAGAAAAACCTGCAGATTATGCAGCGGAATACGGAAAGGCTGCTGGAACTCGCCGGTCAATTACTTGATTTCCGTAAAGCAGAAACGCAGGGCCTGCAGCTGAATTACCAGGAACTCAATCTGATCAGCTTTACCCGAGAGCTGGTTGCACGTTACCAACCAACCGCTGCGGATCAAGATCTAAAGCTGTCGCTGCAATTGCCCGATGAAAGCTTAGTCGCACGCGTGGACCTGGATGGGCTGGATAAAATGCTGAATAACTTATTAAGCAACGCGATCAAATATGCAGAATCCGAAATCGCTATCGAACTGGCGGCAGAGAAAGGGCAGTTTTTCTATCGTATTGAAAACGATGGCGAGCTTATTTCTCCGGAATTGCGATACCGGATCTTTGAACCTTTCGTCCGTACAAAAAACACGCAAACTATACCGGGAGCCGGCCTTGGGCTTGCTGTGGTAAAATCACTCGCTGAAATGCATGGCGGTTCCATCAGACTTAAAATTGATAGTTTCAGAAAGTTCAATATATTTGTGTTGACGTTACCCATTAACCAACCCGATAAAAACTGAACGATATGATCGCTAACCTGACCCGATGGACGACGAAACCGGTGCTTCTGCTGGTAGACGATAACGAGGAAATTTTAAGCTTTTTAAAGGAAGATCTGGAAGAGGATTACAACGTACTGACGGCCTGCGATGGAGAAGAAGCACTTTCGGTGATGGACAATTCGACAGTGCAACTCATCATCAGCGATGTTATGATGCCGAAAATGGATGGTTATGCGCTTTGCAATCATCTAAAAAACGACGACAGTTACAGCCATATTCCGCTGATCCTGCTTACGGCCAAAGACACCCTGCAGTCGAAAATTACCGGCCTGGAATTGGGTGCTGATGCTTATGTCGAAAAACCGTTCTCCCCGGAATTCCTGCAGGTGCAGATTGCCAACCTATTGGCCAGCCGGATGAAACTGAAGCAGCATTTTTCTTCTTCGCTTCTGCCGATGGTGCATAATGAAGGGCCATGCGCGGCAGATGCTGCGTTCTTGTCCGACCTGGAACGCATTCTCCAGGAGCACCTGCACGAAGAGAGCCTCGATGTGGAGCAGCTGGCAAGCCACCTGTGTATGAGCCGACCAACCTTATACCGGCGAATCAAATCGCTTTCCCAGCTAACGCCGAATGAACTGATCAACCTGGCCAGATTACGTAAGTCAGCTGAACTGCTCTCAACAGGTCAGTACAAGATTTATGAAGTAGCAGAACAGGTAGGCTACAGTTCACAAACCCATTTCGGACGCAATTTTCACAAGCAGTTCGGGATGTCTCCCAGTGAATATCTGGTAAGCTTAAGAAATTGATTGTATTTTTGTTTCCATGAAACATCTTGCACTAGTATTAGGAAGCCTGATTGGTATGCTGTCATCACTCGTTGCGCAAGAATATGATGTATTGATCGGGACTTATACGGAGAGCGGTAAAAGTGAAGGCATTTACGTCTACACATTCAATGCTGAAACCGGCGCGCTGAAATATAAAAACAAGCAAACGGATATTGATAATCCTTCTTTCCTGACCCATTCCTCAGATCTGAATAAGGTCTTTGCAGTATCGGAATTTGGACGGGGTGCGGACTCTTCGGGTGGTGTGTACGCCTATCAGTATGATCCAGTCAGCGGTCGGTTCCATTTGTTAAACCGGAAGCCGTCTGCCGGAGAAGGCCCATGTTACATATCGACTGACCGGGGAGGCAATTTTGTTTTTGCCGCCAATTATGGAAGCGGCAGCCTGGGAGCCATCCCGCTAAATGACGACGGTAGCCTGGGCAATCGGATTCAGAAAAGTCAACACAAAGGCACAGGCCCCGCTCCGCAGCAGAAGCATTCTCGGACGCACGCTGTGGTCCTCGCTCCGGATGAAAAGTTTCTTTTTGCTACCGATTTAGGCGCGGATCGCATCTGGATTTACCGCTATGAATCCAATGACCCGTCTCCGCTAAAGCCTAAAGGCAATCTCAAGCTGGCTGCAGGCAGCGGTCCCCGCCACCTCACTTTCCACCCGGATGGCCGCTTTGCTTACGTTATCCAGGAAATCAGCGGTACCATCACCGGCTTTCGTTATAAAGACGGGGCACTGAAGCAAACCCAATCCATTTCTATCCTGCCCGACGGTTTTAAAGGAAATGCTGCTGCCGCAGATATACACATTTCAGCAGACGGGCGCTTTTTGTATGCGTCCAACCGGATAGATCTGAACGAAATAACGATCTTCAGCATCGATGCCAAAACCGGCGTGCTGACCTTCAAAGCGCGTGTACCAAGCGGAGGTAAAATGCCGAGGAATTTTGCAATTGATCCCTCAGGGAACTGGTTGCTGGTGGCAAACCAGGATTCGGATAACATCAGCGTCTTCCGAAGAAATGGATCCACTGGCTTGATCAGTCCGACAGGTCAGTCTCTTTCCGTCGGCAGTCCTGTTTGCCTTGACTTTCTGGTACCCTCTGAAAACTGAAAAGCCAGGCTATTGAATAGCCTTCAACGCTTGCACCCTTTTCATCAGTTCCGAAGCTCGTTGGCTTAACCAGTCAAACCCAACGGCCGCTTCCGGTGCCTTGAAGAGCTGGGAGCCCATTCCAACGGCTGTCACGCCTGCTGTAAACCACTGCTTGAGGTTAGCCTCTTCGGTACTTACTCCCCCGGTAGGCATGAAGCGCATGCCCGGGAAGAGAGGCTTTATTGCCTTTAAAAACTCCGGACCAAGACTGCTTCCGGGAAAAAGCTTTACCAGGGGAGCACCGGCCGCTTCTGCCTGATGAACTTCCGTGGGCGTCATACAACCAGGAATCCACAGGATGTCCCGCTGAAGAGTGAGCGGGGCAATATCCGGGTTGAATACAGGGCTGACAATGAAGTCTGCGCCCATTTCCAGATACAATTTGGCTTCCGATGCGGTTTTTATCGTGCCAATGCCCAAACTAAGCTCCGGAAGGCTGGATTTAAGTTTCAGCAAAGCTTCAAAATTCTCAGGCGCTTTCGTTCCGCGGTTCACAAATTCGAAGAGCCGGATACCGCCCTCGTAACAAGCTTTGACAACCGCCCGGCAGGTTTCCAGGTTGTCATCGTAATAAACCGGGATAGCCGGGTAGTCTATGATCTTATTTATTGCTTCTTGAATATTCATACCATCTTATATAATATCAGCATCCTTAGTGGGTACCATCGCCAAAATCACCTTTTACAAACAGTTTTTTAAAGCCTGCTCTTGTCGCCAGGTCCACCCGCTCCTGAGCGTCCTGCTTTGTTTTCAGAGCCAGAATGAGCCCGGCCATAAAGGCATCCCCGCTGCCGATGCGATCAACCAGCTCGAACGTTTCCATGGTCTCAGAGATTACATCCTCTGTACCGTGATGATAAGTTCCGTAAAATAAGTTATGGCTGGGATTGTCCATAAAACGAAAGGTATAAGCCACATGTTCACAGGCCGGAAAGGCCTCTCTGAGCTGTTTTGCCGACTGGATTGCGTGCTTGAAATAGACTTCCTTACTGGTTTCCCGGTTCAGGTTTTCATCCACAGGAATGCCGAGCAGGGTATTCGCGGCCCAAATGTTTCCCATAATCACCTGGCAATACTTAGCCAGTTCCGGCATTACCTCAACGGGCTTTTTTCCGTAATTCCAGAGTTTGCTGCGGTAGTTCAGATCGACCGAAACGGGGATATTCATGCTGGCAGCGACTTCTAACCCTTCCTTTAATACCTCCGCTGACCGATCATTGAGTGCGGGACTCAGGGCTGTCCAGTGAAACCAGGAGCAACCGCGCAGCAGCTCGTTCCAATCCAGCTCGCCCGGATGTAATTCGCTGAAGGATGAATACTTACGGTCGTACACCACCTCGCCCTTGGTGAGCCCGTTAGCGGAAAGCAGAAAGTAAAGACCTAACCGGTCACCCCGCTGCACACATCGGCTGGTATCTGCTCCCAAACGTTCCAGCTGTCCGAGGGTTTGTGCTGCCAGCTGATTATCCGGAACAGCGGAAAGGTAGCGAACGTCCAGTCCGAATTGACCGAGTGAGGCGGCAACATTGGCTTCCGAGCCTCCGGGAAACAAATTCACCTGGTGCCGGGCATCCATAAATTCAGGACGGTCCGAACTAAACCTCAGTAATAATTCTCCGAATACGGCAATCGGATTTGAGTCGGTTTTCATCATAAAATGAAGGATTTTGCTTCTAAAGTACAGAATTTGTGCCTCTTTTCGGTCGAAATAAAAACGAAAACGATGTCGTAAATAAATTCAGCCTTTTTCAGATTGTTCGTTAATTTGCAGGCAAACCTTAAGAATGAATACACATATGGAAGAGAAGCTAAGCTTTTCCTTGTCGGGAAAAGTGATCGTTATAACGGGTGGTACAGGCGTACTGGGTCAGGGTTTTGCACTCGGCGTTGCCGCTGCCGGAGCCAAAGTCGTCGTCCTCGGAAGAAATAAAGAGCGGGCGGATCAGTGCGTGGAAAAGATCCGCCAGGCGGGTGGCGATGCCATGGCCATCTCGGCGGATGTACTGGTGGAAGAGCAGTTGCTGAATGCACGCGACCTTATCCTTGAACACTACGGCACGATCGATGCGCTGGTCAATGCCGCAGGCGGAAATATACCTGGTGCCACAATCGGACCGGATCAGGATTTGTTCAGCACTAACGTAGCTGACACGAAAAAGGCGGTAGATCTGAACCTTTTCGGCACCGTAACGCCGACCTTTATTTTTGGGGAAGTCATCGCGCGCAAAGGGAAAGGATCCATTGTCAACATATCCTCTCTGGCAGCTTACCGACCAATGACGCGGGTGCTGGGCTATGCCATGGCTAAACATGCTATCGAAGGCTTCACGAAATGGATGTCGATCGAATTAGCTCAGCGCTATGGCGACGGAGTCCGGATTAATGCCATTGCACCGGGTGTTTTTCTGACGGAGCAGAACAGAAATCTGCTAACCAATCCAGACGGCACTTATACCGACCGCGCACAGCGCTTTGTCAACGGAACCCCATACGGGCGTCTCGGCGATCCGCAGGAACTGGTAGGTACCTTAATTTATCTTCTTTCGGACGCCTCCGCTTTCGTGAGCGGAACCAGTTTGCTGGTCGACGGAGGGTTTAATGCATATAGCGGTGTCTGAGACCCGCAACACATCCATTCAAAAGCAAAAATATGAAAAACTTAATACAGGGCTGGCGCTGGTATGGGCCGAACGATACAGTCAGTTTAGCCGATGTGCGCCAGGCGGGTGCCAGCGCCATCGTCAGCGCATTACATCATGTACCGCATGGAGAGGTCTGGCCGCTTGAAGATATACAACAGCGCAAAAACGAGATCGAGCAGGCGGGTTTGACCTGGGCAGTTGTGGAAAGCGTTCCCGTCCATGAGGCGATTAAAACCGGAACAGCGGATGCGGATCACTATATGTCCAATTACCGGCAAACGTTGAAAAATCTGGCTGCATGCGGTATACGCACGGTCTGTTATAATTTTATGCCGGTGCTGGACTGGACCAGGACCCAGCTGGATCTGCTCATGGAAGATGGGTCTAAAGCACTTTATTTTAACTGGATAGACCTGGCGGTCTTTGATCTCTATATCCTGGACCGGAACGATGCCGTGAACGATTATTCGGATTCCATCCGCCAGCAGGCAGCAGAACGGTTTAAGCGAATGGACACTGATCAGCTCCACCTGTTGAAAGAGGTTGTGCTTATGGGAATTCCTTCGGAAGAGCCAATTGGTCTGCAGGACCTGAAGTCGAGTATCGAAGTATATAAGTCGATCGGTGAAGAAGGACTGAGAATCAACCTCCTGAATTTTCTTGCGGGAATCGCTGACCTTTGCGAGCAGGAAGGAATCTCCATGACCATCCATCCGGATGATCCGCCCTATCCCATTCTGGGGCTGCCCAGGATCGTCAGTAAGGAAGAAGATCTGGTCAGCCTGATCGAAAAAGAGAACAGGCCCTTTAACGGAATCTGCTTTTGTACAGGCTCGCTTGGTGCCGGAAAGCAGAACGATCTGCCGGCTATTCTGGAACGGGTCAAACACCGGGTTTATTTTGCTCATCTTCGCAACGTAAGGAAAGATGCGGAAGGCAGTTTCTTCGAAGCCGACCACCTGGATGGTGATGTAGATATGTATGAAGTTATGCGTATCCTTTCCGAAGAAAACCAGCGTAGAACCATTGGCATTCCTTTCCGGCCGGATCACGGACACCAGATGCTGGACGATCTCCATAAAACTACCAATCCCGGATATTCAGCTATTGGAAGATTGCGCGGACTTGCCGAACTTCGGGGACTTGAACTCGGAATTCTGAGAAATTCAAAAACGGAATAAGATGCTGATACACGACAATTTCCTTCTCCCCAGTAATTACGCGCAACAACTATATCATGATTACGCAAAGCAAATGCCGGTCATCGATTATCATTCTCACCTGCCTCCGGACCAGATTGCTTCCAACCGTTGTTTTGAGAACATCACCCACATCTGGTTAGCCGGTGATCATTATAAATGGCGCGCGCAGCGTACACTGGGCGTAGATGAATATTATATTACCGGACAGGCGAGCGACGAAGAAAAATTCCGTAAATGGGCGGAAACAGTGCCTTATACCCTCCGCAACCCGCTCTATCACTGGACGCATATGGAACTCAAAAATCCTTTCGGTGTGACCGATTTGCTGGATGCTTCCAATGCCGATCGTATTTACGCGCAAACTTCGGAACAACTCCAACAGGAAGGTTTTTCTCCACGCGGCCTGCTTCAACACTTCAATGTTCGCGTGGTCGGGACAACTGACGATCCGAAGGACTCCCTTGAGTTCCATCGGCAGTTGAAAGGGGAGGGCTTCCCGGTTCGGATATTGCCATCTTTTCGTCCGGATAAAATCTTCAATCTGCGTGGCGGGGACGGTTATCGTAAGTACCTCGTCGAACTGGGTGATGCTGCAGGTTTGGAAATCAGTACACTAGACGATGTCCTGGAGGCTTTGAAGAGGAGAGTCGATTATTTCGACGAACTGGGTTGTCGGGTCGCCGATCACGGGCTTGCTTATATCCCTGCCGGAGGTGCCCGAACCAAAGAAGTTGACCAGGCCTTCGCTGCGGCCCTTTCCGGAGGCGAAACAGTTAGCCAGCAGGCACAAGACGCTGTTACTGCATTCCTGCTGACGGAACTCTGTAAGTTGTATCATGCGAAGCAGTGGGTCCAGCAGTTCCACCTTGGTGCCCTGCGCAATACGAATCAGCGTATGCTAAGCGAATTGGGGCCCGACACCGGCTACGATTCCATCGGCGATTTTTCGCAGGCCAGTAATTTGTGCGCACTGCTGAACCGGCTTGAAAGTCAGGATCAGCTTGCGAAAACGATTATCTACAACCTTAATCCTGCAGATAATGCTGTGTTTGCCTCTATGATTGGTAATTTTCAATCGGCTGGTACAAAGGGTAAAATTCAGTTTGGCTCCGGCTGGTGGTTTCTGGATCAGCTGGACGGAATGACGGATCAGATCAACTGGTTATCCAATATCGGTTTGATATCGACCTTCATCGGAATGCTTACGGATTCACGAAGTTTTCTGTCCTATTCCAGGCATGATTATTTCCGTCGGTTGATCTGCACGCTCTTCGCCAAAGATATCGAAGCCGGGTATCTCCCCGAAGATCTTCCCTGGATCGGGAAAATCATTCAGGATATTTGTTTTTATAACGCCAGGGATTATTTCGGGTGGACTGATCTGGAAGCTTAAAAAAATTAAAGCCGTCTGGTGGAAGCCCTGGGGACGATTTCAACATCCAGCAGGGTCGTTTTGATTTCAGGATCCTCTTGTTTTTTTTCAACCAGGCGGATCAACTCCTTCGCTGCAATTTCGCCCATTAGGGAAGCCGGTTGATAGACTGTGCTTAACGGTGGGCTCAGCAGGTCTGCCAGGCCGGTATTGCTGAAGCCCATGAGTGCCATATCTTCCGGGATACGAATCCCCATTTTATGGAGGACAGCCATGGTTTTAGTGCTGATCTGGTCAGTCGTAGTAAGCAGGGCGTGAGGTGGAGACTCCAGTTGGAGCAGGCTTTCGATCGAGCGACGGATACTGCCCTCCAGTTGATCGGCCGGATGTGGAGGGCAGGTCTGCAGATAGCCTGGAAGGATAGCAATATGATGATCTTTCAATGCCTGCAGATAGCCTTCGCGACGATCAATACTAATACTCAACTCTGTTTCGCTGTGGAGCAGGGCGATTTTCCGGTAGCCGTTCTGAATCAGATGGCAGGTGGCATCGTAACTTGCCTGGTAATTGTTTACCCCCACTTTTACGCTTTTAACCGCATCTGTAAGACGGTCAAATAACACCACGGGAAGACCTTGATCAATCAGGTTATTGATGTGACCGGCTTGCCCGCTGTCGTATGCCGGCGAGATCAGTAGTCCGTCAACCGCCCGGGCATTTAGTAAGCGTAAAGCTTCCTTTTCCAGGCCCGCCGATTCCTTGCTTTGCATGATCAGTATGCTGTAGCCCTTTTCATTGCAAATTTTATCAATACCCTCGAGCATCTCCGCAACAAACGTATTTTTGATAAAGCAAATCACCACACCGATGGTATAGCTACGCCCTTCCTTGAGACTTCTGGCGATTGGGTTAGGGCTATAGCCCGCCTCTTTCGCAAAAGAAAGTACCCGCCGCTTCGTTTCCTCGCCGATCTCATAACTGTCGCGCAGAGATTTGGAAACAGTAGAAGTTGAAAGATTCAAGGCTTTCGCGATGTCTTTCAGCGTGAGCGGTGCGGTTTTTCCTGACATGTGAGCGTCTATAGGTGTTGTATTCGGTATTCCTTTGGATAATAGTTGTTTATCCGGTTAGGCATAGTTTTTACCCAGCCCAGAGCCTGACCTTTGTAAGTCGCCAATACCCACCCGTTTTCCTGTCCCGTGTAAGGCCAGGTCGCTTTGCGGAGGTAGGCAAGTGCTTCTTCCAAATCTAACGCTAAGGTAGGGACTTTCTTGTGATTTAGTTCTGTACTCCAGGCGAGGTCCTGATCGGGGATAGCCGACCTTCCTTTTTGTTTACCCAATTTGAGACCCATTTTTTTGATGTAAAAGCCCTTTGGCAGATTGTTGAACGTGTCTTCGTGCTGATGAGGTAAAGCCAGTATTTCGTCCTCCCATTGGACGATCCGGAAAGAGTTAGGATCGCGTAACCAGGAAGTTAGATCGCTTGATGCCTTTCCAGTTTTGCTCTTCCGCTACGCCGTTTGAAATGCTGCCGTTCCGCTCCCGTTTTACGCAGCACCGCTACGAAAAAACCCTCACCTTTTACCAAGTGCGGATAGAAGCGATAGCCGTAGGCGTGATGCCGAAGAGACTGGCTTTCGATGATTCCCCAATCCGGGTCTTTTGTGATGCGAACACTTTCCAAAGCATGCGAATCCATCAGCCAGTCCAGGATCTCTTCGTTTTCTTTTTCGGAGTACGAACAGGTGGAGTAGATCAGATAGCCGCCCTCCTTAAGTACTGGCAAGCTGTCGGCCAGGATCCGCTGCTGCCGTTGAGCACATAGCTCAACATTCTGTTCGCTCCATTCATCAATCGTATCCGGGTCCTTCCGAAACATACCGGAGCCTGAGCAGGGAGCGTCTGCCAGGAGCAGATCAACTTGCCCCTGCCAACCGCCGAAAACTTTCGGATCGTTGTTGGTGACGATGCTGTTAGCGTTTCCCCATCGACTTAGGTTTCCGACCAGAACAGAAGCTCTCGGTTTGATGATTTCATTACTGATCAGCAGGCTGTCCGGATGCAGCACACTAGCTAATAACGTACTTTTACCCCCGGGCGCAGCACAAAGGTCCAGTGCGGTGATCGGATTCTCATCAAGCTTCAATTGTTGAACAATATGCCACGTGAACATGGAGGAAGCTTCCTGTACGTAATACGTGCCGGCATGAAACAGCGGATCGAGGGTAAATACCGGGCGTTCATTCAGATAGAATCCATTAGAACACCAGGGAACTCCGGAGGTGTTGTCAGCTTCCGGTTTTATCAACTTACGCGGATTGATGCGTATAGAAGTGACTTTTTCAGCTTCTTCATGTACGCGGATGAAGTCCTCTTCAAAAGATTCCAGCTGATTTTTCAGGCTTAGCAACAAGGGCTTCTGTAAAATATTGCTCATGATGCAAAAATAGTGATATTTTTTGCCCTCTTGGTTTAAAACGCCTGGCAGCCTGGCCCCAACGGTCTGTTGAGAGAAGATGAGAAATCCCTTTCTTTGCTGCCACTTTTCCGCCGGACGAATGAGGGACCAACGCTATACCAACTCCAGTCG
>JBMDWN010000052.1:0-10484 GCA_048595275.1 Olivibacter sp.
CGTATCTTCTACAGCAATGGACAATTGCTGCCCGGAGCTTTCAATCCGAACGGCTACAGAACCCCGTTCCGTGAATTTAAATGCATTGCTTAAGAGGTTAACGAGCATGCGCTCTACTTTATCCTGGTCGAAGTTGGTCAGGTGCTCAGTCATTGAACTTTCAAAGCTGAGCTGAATGCCTTTTTGCTCCGAAAGATGCTGGAAGGAAAGGCAGGCCTCTTTAAGCGTTTTGATCACATCGCCGCTCTGCAGATGAAGATCGAGTCCGTTTTCTTCAAACTTCCGGAGATCTAAGACTTGATTGATCTGGTTCAAAAGGCGATCGGCATTTCTTTTAATGGTAGAAATCGGATACTGCAAATGTGGAATATCCCTGGTTTTCTCCAGCAGGAGGTCGACCGGAGCGAGAATCAGACTGAGTGGCGTGCGCAAATCATGACTGATATTCGTTAAAAAGGCTGTTTTCTGCTGTTCCAGCTCGATAAGCCTTCTGGCTTCTGCCCGATCCTGCCGGATGCTGAAACGGGTTTGCTGACGGCGTTTTTCTATCTTGCGGATGGATAGGAGTAAGGCGGTTAATAACACTGCGTAGCTTCCGTAAGCGAGGGGAGATTTCCACCACGGAGGTGCGATGGATAGATTCAGAAGGTTCATTTCTTCCGTCCATTCGCCGTTTTCAAGCGACATCCTGAGCAATAAACGATAGTTTCCGGGGTCCAGATTCGTAAAGGAGACTCTCCTGGTGCCTCTGTCGGGAAGCCACTGATCGTGAAAACCATCCAGTTTGTATTCAAAGCGAATACGGTCGCCTAAAAGAAAATCCAATGTCGAAAAGCTAAAAGCAACATCGTTTTCATCGTAGGCCAGGTCAAGGTCTGAGAGGTGCAGGGGAGTTTCCTGAAGGACGGTTCTTTTACCGATGCGCTCACCAACCCGGACCTGGCGATTAAAAAGCTCTACGGAGGTAAGCTTTGGTCTGATAAGACTTTCAATTTTTTGTATTGCTCTGGGGTTGATGATGTTAAATCCGTTTGGACCGCCGAAAACGAGTTCTCCTGAGCTAAGCTTAAGGGCGGCGTTCTCGTTAAAGTCAAGCCCCTGCAATCCGGCCTCGACTCCGTAAAGACGCAGGGGGATAATAGAATTTTTGCCCGCAGCCTTTTTGAAAGCAACAAGCCCTCTGAGCGTACTTGCCCATATATGCCCTTCGTCATCCAGCAGCAATTGCTGAATTGAATTGTGCGGCAGGCCGTCGGACTGGTCGTAGAGAACGGTTTTTTTTGTTGCACCATCGACCATGGTCAACCCTTCCTGGGTGGAAACCCAGATATTACCTTCCCGGTCTTCCAGCAGATCGGTAATGTAATCATGACTGAGCTGCCTGTTTTTAACGGCAGAAACCTCGTAGCGCTGAAGCCGGTTACCGTTGTGGTCAATCACGGTCAACCCGTTGTTGGAGCCAATCCATAAATGACCCTCTTTGTCTTCTAGTAAAGCCGAAATGTAGGCGGGTATCCCATCCCCCTGGTAACGATGAAATTCATCGTTTAACCGGTCGTACTTAAAAAGCCCTTTTGATAAGGTTCCGATCCAAAGAGTTCCATCCCGGCTCTCCAGTATTTCCCAGATGTTCCGGTCAAGCTCAAGCGTATCGGTGAAGTTTCCCGGGTAGGAATGGAATGTCCTGCCGTCAAACCGATAGAGACCGCCCTGAAAAGTCCCTATCCAGAGTTGCTGATGGGAATCCAGGCACATACTGACAATAATGTTACTGCCCATACCACTCTCACTCTCTTCAGGCTTATAAGACCGGTAACTGTTTTGCTTCCGGTCATAATAGATCAGGCCTCCACCATTCGTTCCAATAAAAATGTTTCCCTTTTCGTCCTCGACAAAACGGTTTACGTCTTCGAAAGGGAGCCCTGAAAACTTATTGGCGGTGGAGAATTGCATCAGATTGGGATGGTAATAGCTGAGCCCTTGTTTGTAGGTGCCGATCCAAACAATTCCCTGCCGGTCCGTATAGATTGAAGAGATGCTGTTTTGCGCAATGCTGAAAGGATTTTGTTCCTGCTGGGTCAGAAGTAAAGGTTGCTTACTACCCGGTGAAATAACCATGACTCCGCCATGATCCGTGGCGAGCCATACCCGATTTAAAGGATCTGTGGAGATGCCGCTGATGAGGTCGCTCGGGATCGTATGCGTTTTTTCCTCGGATCCGTAATGCGTAACTGACTCATCTTTTTCTCTAAAGCAATAGGCTCCAATGGGGCGATTTGCCGCGTGAACCCAGGCATTTCCCGATGCATCGAATGTAAGTCGGTATTCCGCAGGAACCCGATTGAAAACTGCCGACCGTTTTTCATTTTTTTGCAGCGATAGAGGAGAACTTTCCGGAAAAACCAGGTACTGTCCGTCATCGGAAATGGCATGAAGCGCTTTCCGTAATGGATGGAGGGCTATCGAACTGATCAACAATTTAGCAGCGGTAACGGTAGGTTTAACCATCTGCTCATCAGTTTTTAACAGGAAAAGCCGTCCGCTAATCAAAAACCAGTAATTGCCTTTACCATCTGCCTGCAGGTCTTGCAGCTCGCCCGCCGGCAAACCATACGATCGGTAAATGCTGTCGCTATTGGTATAGAAAAGACCTTTTTTATGGTCGTAGATGTTTGTTCCTCCACCTGTACGAATCCAAAGGTAATTTTTTGGTCCTATAAAAAGGCCGAGGATGTTGTTGTCGGAAATGGAGCCGGGTCGGTCTTTACCATTCTGAAAAATTTCCATGTTAAGACCGTCATATCTGTTTAGGCCCGTTGAGGTCCCGATCCACAGAAAGCCATCGGCATCACGAATGGTGGTTGTAATGTGATTTCCTGAGATCCCGTCGCGATCTTTGAGCTGCTTAAACCGATAGGATGACGGTTGTGCCAACGTTGACATAACACTTAAAAGTAAGAACCCGATGGTTAGCAAGACCCTGAACATGACGTTTTTAGCGATAAATGGCTAGTGGTTTTTTTCAAAAATAAGGAGCTTATCGCCCCTTTCTTCTTTCCATCTCTCTTACAATGAGGTTAAGTTCCCGGCTAGTCTGTCCGGCAACGGAGGTGTTTTCCTGCGCCCTCCTGAAGAGGTAAGGCATGACGGATTTTATTGGACCGTAAGGCATATATTTAGCAACATTGTAGCCTGCTGCAGAAAGGTTAAAAGTCAGGTTATCGCTCATTCCCAGCAATTGAGAAAAGTAAATGCGCTCATCGTCGTGCGCCAGGCCCATACGGTCCATCTCAATGGCGAGCAGGCGAGAACTTTCTTCGTTATGCGTGCCTGCCATCAAGCCAATGTAATCCAGATTCTCCAGGCAGAAATGAAGGGCCTTGTCATAGTCCAGATCCGCAGCCGCCTTATTCGGCTGGATAGGAGAGGGGTAGTTCATCTTTTGCGCACGCTCCCGTTCGATTTCCATGTAGGCGCCCCGTACCAATTTAGCTCCAAGGTAAAAGCCAGCTGTTTTAGCCAAGGCAAAATCGGCCTGTAGCGAAGCAAACTCGTCGTGGCGATACATTTGATAAGTGTTGTAAACGACCGCTTGCTCTGCATTATAACTTTGCATCATCTCACGGGTCAGATCGTCAATGGTATCCTGAATCCAGGAATGCTCTGCATCGACGAGTACTTTCATATCCGCTTCCTTCGCAGCTTTGCAGATTTGGTGCATGCGCTTCCGGATCCGTTCAAACTCCTCTTCTTCTTCCGCGCTAAAGACTTCTCCGGCATCGCGTTTGGCCAAAAGATCGAAGCGTCCCAACCCGGTAACCTTGAATACACAGAAAGGGATATTTTCGTCTTTTCTTGCCCGGTCAACACTGGAAAGCAGTTCCACCAGCGTTTCATCGAAAGCTTGTTCCGTGTCTTCCCCCTCTACAGAATAATCGAGTATGGTACCCACATTTTGATGTGCGAGTTCCTGTATGGTATCTTCGCAATCATCAATCGTTTCCCCACCGCAAAATTGTGCAAAAATGGTCTTGCGGATAATCCCCTTAAGGGGGAGGCCGATTTGAAGTCCGAAGTTGGTTACGGGAGGGCCAACCTTGGTCAGGAAATTATTTGCGACTATTTTGAAAAGCCAGTAGGACCGTCTTAAATCTCCTTTGCTTTTGCTTTTAAAGGCAATTTCAGTATTATCGAATCGAATGTCTGTGCCCGCTTTGGGCTCAGCACTTGAAAGCGCAGATGTCATACACAAAGGTACAGGATTTCGTTTGATTTTACTATCCCGGCCAATTTATCTAAGTTTGGGGAAATTTGATCTTGATGGAATTTAAACTGGAGGGAGAACACATCCAACTGATCCAGCTCTTGAAAGCTACGGCCCTGGTCGAGAATGGTGCCATGGCGCAAGCGGTAGTTTCCAAGGGTTATGTCCGCTGCAACGGGCAACCGGAATACCGCAAACGATATAAGGTAAAGCGGGGGGATAAAATTGAATTCGATGGTCAGATTATTCAGGTCCTCTAACCACCTTAACTACAAGGCATTCATATGACAGCAATAGAAAGTAAAGGATATAAGGTTTTCTTTGATGCGCAGCTGGAGGAATTGATTTCCTTTATTCAATCTGCAAAATATTCCAAAGTTTTTGTCCTGACGGACCGAAACACGACCGAGCACTGCTTACCTTTTCTGCAAGATGCTTTCCTCGGAAAGGTTACCTTCGATCTCATTGAAGTCGATCCGGGGGAGGAGAACAAAAACATTGACTTCTGTATCGGTGTATGGAAGACGTTAATGGATTTCGGGGCCGATCGCAAGAGCCTGCTCATCAATCTTGGAGGGGGCGTTATTACGGACATGGGAGGATTTGCAGCATCTACCTTCAAACGCGGTCTGGATTTCGTCCAGGTGCCGACAACGCTCTTATCTCAGGTCGACGCATCGGTAGGTGGTAAAACGGGGATCGATATGGATGGCGTGAAGAACATCATCGGAACCTTCACACAGCCAAAAGCGGTTTTCATGCGGGTAGAATTTCTGAATTCACTTGATGCAAGGCAGAAAAGAAGTGGTTTTGCGGAAATGGTCAAGCATGGTCTGATCCTGGACGAGCCTTATTTCAATCAGCTTGCAGAGGGGGCAGTGGAGGCTTATGAAAATCCCGATGCCCTGATGATCCGACATTCGGTCAACCTCAAAAATAGCGTTGTGATGCAAGATCCTGAAGAGGCAGGTCTTCGCAAGATCCTTAACTTTGGTCATACGGTGGGGCATGCTGTAGAAAGCTATTCGCTGAGTAACGATTCGTTTCCCTTGCTGCATGGAGAAGCTATAGCCATAGGAATGGTAGCGGAAGCGTATCTTTCGCATATCCATAATGGTTTAGCTTCCGATGCGTTGAACCGTATTGTGGGCTTCCTGATGGAGGTTTTTCCGGTTTACAGTTTTGGAGAGGGTATATACGATGAGTTGATTTCGCTCATGCTAAAGGATAAAAAAAATAGCAACGGGCAAATTGGTTTCGCGCTGTTAGCAGAAATCGGTCGTTGTGATGTAGACCATTTTCTTCAGGAGGATGCGATCAGGAAGGGTCTGGATTTTTACCGGACCGCTGTAGAGCTGCATAAACCTGCCGATCAATAAGTCTGTTGGAAATTGAAAAACTTAACCATAAAACTTAAATGATGAACAAGGTAAAAATTTTTCTGACTGCTTGTATGGCGGTTATGAGCCTGTCGATTTGCTTTTCCTGCAGCCGTGCAAAGGAAGAAGCCGAAGAGGAAGAAGTTCAAGTGCTTGTGTTTTCAAAAACGGCTGGATTCAGGCATGACGCCATTGAGAAGGGAGCGGAAACGCTGAAGGAACTTGGAAAAGAATCTGGTTTCGGCGTTGTCCACTCGGAGGATGCTTCAATGTTTACTTCCGATCAATTGGATCGTTTCGCTGCCATTGTCTTTCTGAACACCACAGGAGATATTCTTAATTCGGATCAACAGGCTGCTATGGAACGCTACATCCAATCGGGTGGGGGCTTTTTGGGTGTTCATGCTGCTGCCGATACGGAATACGACTGGCCCTGGTATGGTCAACTGGTTGGAGCCTACTTTCTCAACCATCCGGAGCAGCAGGATGCCGTGGTATTTAAAACGGAACTGGAGCACGCCAGCACAGCACAATTACCCGATCGTTGGGAACGTTGGGATGAATGGTATAGTTTTAAAGATATTCAACCGGATATTAAGGTACTCCTTAAATTGGATGAATCTACTTATAAAGGTGGGGAAAACGGAGACAACCACCCGATTGCCTGGTTCAAGGAATTCGACGGCGGACGCAGTTATTACACCGGAATGGGCCATACCAAGGAAAGCTATGACGATCCCGCTTACCGTAAACATTTGCTGGAAGGCTTAATGTATGTTATGAAGCGCCCTTAAAAGGCGCTTCCATAATTCTTTAAATCAAATATTCAAATAAGGTCTGATCGGAGTTGACTTCTTTGAAGTCAAAATTATGCGCTTGCATACGAGCAATCAACGCATCGTAATCGCTGGCCTGGTTCAGTTCGATACCGACTAATGCCGGGCCGCGTTCCCGTTCCGTTTTTTTAATGAATTCAAAACGGGTGATATCGTCGCCTGGTCCCAGTACCTCGGTTACGAATAATTTCAGTGCCCCCGGACGCTGGGGGAACCGAACGATAAAGTAATGCTTAAGTCCTTCGTAAAGCAGCGAGAGCTCTTTGATTTCCGCCATACGGTCAATGTCGTTGT
The DNA here is from genome assembly GCA_048595275.1 of Olivibacter sp. GTDB lineage: Bacteria > Bacteroidota > Bacteroidia > Sphingobacteriales > Sphingobacteriaceae > Olivibacter. The sequence continues at coordinate 6,774 of JBMDWN010000052.1, forward strand.
TTCCGCCACTGACGACACAGACAACTTTCTTCCCTTTGATCTGATCCCGGAAAAAATCCAGAGCTGCTACAGACAGCGCCCCGGCCGGCTCGGCTACAATGGCTTCTTCGTTATAAAGACGAAGGATGGTGGTACATATTTTTCCTTCAGGGACCAGTTTCATGTCGTCCAGCAACGCGCTGCACAGGCTATAAGTTAAATCCCCGACACGTTTCACGGCCGCACCATCCACAAAACGATTGATACTAGGCAACGTAACGGGTTCACGCTGATCCAAAGCCGACCGCATGCTTGCTGCGCCCGCAGGTTCTACGCCCCACAACTTCGTCTGGGGACGATTTTCCCGAAGATAATAGCTTACACCAGCAGCAAGACCGCCACCGCCGACAGGCATGACTACTACGTCTACATCCGGTAAGTCTTCAAGGATCTCCACTCCAACAGTACCTTGTCCTTCGATGACCGCTGGATCATCAAATGGCGGGATAAAGGTCATTTGATGCTGCTCCGTATAAACCAGGGCTTCTTTCAGGCAATCGTCGAATGTGTCTCCCACCAAAACGATCTTAATTTGCCCTTTACCGAACATTTCGGTTTGGCTGATTTTCTGCTTTGGCGTGGGGCTCGGCATAAAGATGACACCCGGAATGCTGAGGTGCTTGCAGGAAAAGGCTACACCCTGTGCGTGATTTCCTGCACTGGCACAAACAACGCCCCGCCGGCGATCCTCTTCTGGAAGCGACGATATTTTATTGTATGCTCCCCGCAATTTGTAGGAGCGGACGACCTGGAGATCCTCCCGTTTCAGGTAGATGTCCGCATCAAAATGCTCAGAGAGCCTGCTGTTATACTGCAAAGGCGTCCGGTTGATTACCGGCGCGATACGCAGAAGCGCCGCTTTCGAGTTAAACTGTTGTTCCGTTTCTGTCATGTTCCGGCTATGCCTCTACTTTCATCAGAGCGATGAGGTCCTCGTCGCTCAGGTTCTTCTTGCTGTCAGCCAAATCAAGGAAACGCTTGTATACCTCCGCAAGCCGATCTTTATCCAGTTCAAAGCCCAGGCGCTCCAGATGATGTTTGAGCGCGTGCCGACCGCTTCTGGCGGTGAGGATGATATCCGCTTCCGTTAAACCAATATCTTCCGGCTTAATGATCTCATAGTTTTCGCGGTGTTTCAGAAAACCATCCTGGTGAATTCCGGAGCTGTGTGCAAAGGCATTCCGGCCAACGATGGCTTTGTTCGGCTGCACGGGCATATTCATCATCCGGCTTACTTTACGGCTGATAGCCGTGAAAAGCTTGCTGTTGATGTTGGTGTCGAGCTTCAGACTGCTCTTATGCACCTGCATGATCATCGCCACTTCTTCCAAAGAAGTATTCCCCGCACGTTCACCTATCCCGTTTATGGTACATTCAATCTGCCGGGCACCGTTCTGAACACCTGCAATGGAATTGGCTGTCGCTAAGCCGAGATCATTGTGGCAATGAACGGATATAATAGCCTGGTCAATGTTGCTGACATGTTCTTTCAGGTAATTGATTTTAGCGCCGTACTGATCCGGTAAGCAGTAGCCATTGGTATCCGGAATGTTGACAACGGTAGCGCCTGCCGCAATGACGGCTTCGACCATCTGTGCCAGGTAGGCGATGTCTGCACGGCCGGCGTCTTCGGCATAAAATTCGATGTCTTCCACGAATTTTTTCGCGTGCTTCACGGCGGCTACAGCTCTTTCCAGGATAGCTTCCCGGGAGCTGTTGAACTTATATTTGATGTGCATATCGGACGCCCCGATTCCGGTATGGATCCTCGGGCGCTTCGCATATTTAAGGGCATCTGCCGCAACATTAATATCGTTTTCATTAGCGCGGGTGAGCGCACAGATGATCACATTATCGACAGCTTTTGAAAGTTCTACAACACTTTGGAAATCACCGGGACTGGAAACCGGGAAGCCTGCTTCCAGGATATCTACACCCAGCTGTTCCAGGTCACGTGCAATCTCAATTTTTTCTGCTGTGCTCAACTGGCAGCCCGGGACCTGCTCGCCATCTCTTAACGTGGTGTCAAATATGTATAAATGATTCGGATCGTGTAACATAACGCTGAATTTTTATGCCTTCCTAAAAGGCGTTACATAATTTAGTTTCCTATGATCAGTTTTGTTCTATTGCTACCTGTTGTATGGCCTGTATAACCAGCTTTCCAATTTCCTGTGTACCCAGAACTTTTTTCTTTGCGGTTTGCGCGTCCGCGATATCTGCTGTACGATAGCCTTGCTTCAGGACAGCAGCCACGGCGTCAGTCACCTGTTTAGCTTCCTCGGTTAATCCGAAAGCAATTTCCAGCATAAGGGCGGCTGAAAGGATAGAAGCCAATGGATTAGCTTTGTTCTGTCCGGCAATATCATGCGCGGATCCGTGGATCGGTTCAAAAAAACCGGTGCTGTCACCCACAGAAGCAGAAGCGAGCATACCCATGGAACCCGCGATCTGCGAAGCCTCATCCGTCAGAATATCACCGAAAAGATTTGCGGTTAAGACCACGTCGAACTTTTTCGGATTTTTAACCAGCTGCATAGCCGCATTGTCGATAAACATGTGCTCTGTTTCGACATCGGGATAGCGTTTAGCAACTTCCTGAACCACCTCCCGCCAGAGACGTGAAGTTTCCAGCACGTTGGCCTTATCGACAGAACATAGCCGCTTGCTGCGGGCTCTTGCTGCTTCGAAGGCTTTTTCCGCGATGCGCTCTACCTCATAGCGATTGTAATTCATCAGGTCTGAAGCAAAATTCCCATCTTCCGAACGTGCTTTTTCACCGAAGTATACGTCGCCCGTCAACTCCCGGAAGAACAGGATATCCGTGCCCCTTAATATTTCTGGCTTCAGGCTCGAGGCCTCCAGCAGTTCGTCGAACAGCAGGATGGGACGAAGGTTGGCATATAATCCAAGCTCTTTCCGGATTTTCAGTAAACCCTGCTCCGGGCGAACTTTGGCATTCGGATCGTTGTCGTATTTAAGGTGCCCTATAGCACCGAATAAAATAGCGTCGGAATTTTTGGCTTTTTCCAGGGTTTCATCAGGCAAGGGATTGCCGGTAGACTCGATAGCGGTATGTCCCATAATCGCCTCATCGAAGCTAAACTCGTGACCGTTTTTTTCTGCTATTTCTTCCAGCACGGCTTTTCCCCAGCCGGTTACTTCCTGACCAATCCCATCTCCCGGAATTACCAAAATATGTTTCTTCATACCTATTAAGTTTAGAGCTGGTTGTGCTCAAATTCTTCTATTTGATCTTTCTTGCTTAAGATGTAGTCAATGTCGTCGTAGCCATTAATCAGGCAAGCTTTCTTATAAGCGTTAATTTCGAAAGACTCTGAACGGCTCGTCTTCGGTAGGCGAATAACCTGTTCTTCCAGGTTAACTTCAATTTCTATTTCCGGATCCTTCGCGATTTCTTCAAACAGGTGCTGAAGAAATTCTTCACTGACCTGGGCGGGTAAAAGACCATTGTTCAGCGCATTTCCCTTGAATATATCGGCAAAGAAGCTGCTGATGACCACCTGAAAACCATAATCGCTAATCGCCCAGGCGGCATGTTCCCGGCTGCTTCCGCAACCGAAGTTCTTGCCAGCTACTAAAATAGGCCCGCTGTAGGTCGGGTTGTTCAATACGAAATCCGGATTCGGCGTGTTATCCGGTTGATAGCGC
>JBMDWN010000053.1:0-6672 GCA_048595275.1 Olivibacter sp.
ATTCCCAACGCGTCCGAATCCACCAGCTTCAGGAGCTCCGTGTAGGCCTTACGATAAGCCACCGCCGAATGCAGTACGTGATAATCTCCTTTGACCAACTGGTAGTACGAACCCGTCAGCGGACAGCCCCGTGTCTGCGTATGGTAATTACCAATGTGGATGAAGACCAGCTGAAAGTTCGGGATACCCGAGATCTCCATCATCCCGCGGTGCAGGTCGCCATAACGCGGCGCGTAAGTCGCGTTCATCCCAGCCATCAAATTCAGCCGCAGACTATATTCCCCTTCCGGGATACAAGTCTCGCCGGCTACCTTTACCTCTCGAATGCTATCCTCCAGCAAGTAACAGCAGAACAAACCGCGGATATACAGATGACTCAAGGTCGTGTTCCGCGCCTGCGCCACCCGCAGGATCAGCGCGTCCGACTTCGTCCTCACCAAAGCATTATCCAGCAACATCGTCCACCTCCTTTCCGATCTCCCCGAGGAACTGGCTTCGGGAATAAGCCGTCTTATTCCGGTTACTGACATACAGATACACCAGCATCGGCACCCCTCTAAGTAATTTAATCAGCGGAAGTTCGACGCGTCCGTTTTCACATACAAAAAGGCGTTGATTTACATCAACGACACCCAGCTCCGGAGCGTAGGCGCACAGCCAGACCAGGTCGTCCGGAAAGCCCGATAGCCGGGATGCGGAATCAAACGTTACGCTCAGCAGATGCCCTTCGAGCATAACCTTTGGAGCACCCACGCCCGACAAAGAGCCGTTCGATATAAGAACCCGCTCCGGGTTCACCCGGATGGGATCAGCATTTAAATCCATAGCGCCATTCAGGCAAACCGACAAACAGCGGTTAAAATTCTTCCGGGCTCCGCGCTGGCCGAAAGCTGCCGAGATCACGGATCGGAGCGGTGTGAGGAAACGCGTAGCTACACCAAAGCGGGCCCTGTGGGGCAAAATCTGTTTTTTCATGGTTAATCGTTAAGAAAGTCCCCGGCGCGGAGGCGCCGGAGACTATGGTAAGCAATATTGGTTATTCAGACAGTTCCACGCTGCCCAGGTATTCGGTTTTTGAAGCATCCTGTTTATTGCGCTCCACCAGGAAGATCCAGCCATGCACCGTTCCGGACTTCAGTCGGCGGGGCACTTCCACCACCGCCTCCTGCATGTTGCGTTGCAGCGGTTCTTTAGGCATGAAGAAATATTCCTCCTGAGGATGATAGAACAAGATGAAAACCTCATCGTCCGGATGACCCGAAATTCCCGAGACCTCCCCCTCCCAGCGGATGGTCATTAACCCATTGTCAAAGTCAATCTCCTCACTTCCAGCCCGTAAGAGTCCCCCATCGCTCAACCGCACTTTTGAATAATCGATAGCAAACTGCGGATAGCTTCCACTCAGCGCATTTTTCAGGTTTTCGGTAATCGCCACATTCATTCCAGTCTGCTGCTTAGCCTGAGCCCTCTGCCGAAAGCCCAGACGCATCAGTGCTTTCAGCGGGAAGAGGAAGCGTCCGATCACTTGAAGCTTCGCCTGCTGTTCCAGCTGTTCCTGCGTAAAAGGCTTCGTGCGCTTCTTGTAAAGCCCTTTGATGTAGTCGATGCCGTTCCAGCTGCTGCCGATTACACTACCGGCTTTGCCGCTGAAGCCACCATTTACCCCTTTTCTAATCGTTCCCATTTTCTTTTCAATTTTAACATTCAACCATTCGTTTCTTCGCTTCAGCATACCGGTATATTCTGCGAACTGGGACAAACATAGAGCGGTGAATCACCAAAAAAAAGGGTTGGAGAACGATTGGCACACCACTGGCACATCGTTTACGGGTTTTTGGCACATCACTGGCACATCGCTACCATTGGGGGGTTAACTTCATACCAACTTCACCCGATTTACGAACCGGTAACGCAAAAAAACGGGTCGTCTACGACACAACCCGTAGACGACCCGAAAAATTCCCGTAAAAAACCCGAACGAGACCCGTAGTTCGGGCGAAGTTAATATAGGAATGGTCCCTGCTTGGTCAGGACCTGTACTCGCGGCGCAAGCGTTCGACGTCTTCGTCTCGGAAAAGCCGTTGCCGTCCGTTAAAGCGTCCCGCTTTGATGATGCCTAGCTCCTGGAGGCGGGCTAGTGTTCGCCTGCTGATGCCCACGCGGTCCATCACGTAGTCCGCGTCACGGTAAATTTCCGGAGGCTTCGCTTTTTTGGGCTCAGCCAGCAATTCCAACACGCGGTCCAGCTTTTTACTTAGGTTCTTCATCAGGCTAGCCAGCGCCATAAGATTTAAAAACTGACGCTTCATAGTTGGCTGTTTAGATGGTAAATTAACTCCTCACCCTGTTCTTTACGAACCTGAAACACCTGGAAAGAGGCTTTATGCAATACGTAAAACTTCCCTTTATGGTACATTGGAGCAAACTCGCTGAGTGTACGCTCCGGGCGGGTCAGTTCCGGATCCTGTAATTCGTGGAGGTAAAAGAGCGCCTCCCACTGCGCCGGGTAACGTTTCAACACGTACCAGAGGTAGGCAGAAAGACGTCCCAGCGCTCTTTCCACAAAGTCGCTTTTGCCCTCATCCCTTTTACGTTTCAGCGTGGGCCAGGACCTGAGCTGCGGAACGAGCGACTGCCCTTTGTAAGAAGGCATTACGGGATAAATCGGCACCTCGAACAAGTTCGAGAAATCCAGGTAGCCCATGCGCATGAAAAGATGCTGGCCGCCCGCCTCCAATATACCGGCCCGCTTCATGTGCCGCTGCGTACCGGAATATCCGTCGGCAAAGATCAGGATGAAGTGACCCTCTGCCAGGCGCGCTTTCATCCGGCGTAAGCACTGCCGGTCTTCGGCAATCATCAGTTCAAAATGACCTTTTGGGTCTCTGCCGCAGATGCGGCGGTACAAGCGTTCATACTCCTGCCCAAAACGCGCGGCGATACGTTGTTCCACCACCATAGTGAAGCGAATCCCGGCTTTCATCAACCACATGGGCAAGAGGCGATAAGGTCCGAAATGGAAGCTCAGGATGATGCCCGGCTTCGTAAGGCGTTTGAATAGGCCTTCCGGACGGAAGTCCTCCTTCAGGAAGCGCTTTTCAAAAGATTTGCTGAGCTGCATATCCTGCGTTTTCAACGCTTTGCGATAATAACGGTAATGTTTCTGAAGTGGCCAGCCCGGAAAAAAACGGTTCAGCGAGCTGCTGAAGTAGCCAAATTCAATCGATGCTCTCGCATTGATTCTATTAGATTGTTTCATGATAATTGAGGTTTAAAGGCACAGGATGCTGAGATCCTGTGCCGTTCGGTTGTTGCGAGAACTGTTTATGGATCTACGCGTTCAAGGTTATCAATTGGAAAGACCTGCTTACATTTCTTCTCCTTAACCAGTTCTGCAAAATTTGATGTAGCTTCGTTTACATCCGCTAATTCGGGCAGCGTATTCAACCCGAGCTCTAAAAATTCAATAATCAACATGTGTTAAAATTTGGGTTATTTATCATCCCTGTTTTCGGAACAAGGTTACCGACTTCTTCTGGCCAGGAAGCTTTCTTTGATCTGGGGTAAATGTTGGCATAATGCTTCGGAAGGGCGGAAAAGAATATCGGAAAGGTCTTGTGAGAAGACGAAAAGGGGTAAAAGATGCATTTTACGCAAAAAGGCCGTTTCGGCAATTGGGGGGGCTAATCGAAATAACGTTCCCGTGCCCATTGATAAAAGGCGGGAAAATGGGTGGGATCGCCCTTTTTGATTGCGGTCCCGTTTTTCATAAAAATTTGTTCCGCGTCCATATATTTGATCAGGCGGCTGTTGATGACGAAGGCGCGATGCACCTGGAAGAATTGATCCGGAAGCCGCTCTACTACCCGCTGTAAAGACTCTCTGACCGGGATAGGCTGTTCCTCTCCTAAGTGGTACAGGTCCGTTCCCCCTTCTGAAGCCTGGGCGTAGATCAGCTGGTCAAAGTTTACCAGATGCCGCAACGGCGGCCGGCCCTTACCCTTCATGAAAAACCTATACTCGTCGCTAGACAGCACTTCACCGTGACGTTGTGGGAGGAGCAAGCTCTGCTGCACCTGTGTTAAAGCGCCAAGCAAGGCTCCATAAGAAACAGGCTTGAGCAGGTAATCGCAAGCCTTCATCCCGAAAGCATTCAAAGCGAATTCGCGGTAAGCCGTCACAAACACCAGCTTCGTTTCTTTCGGGAGCTGGCGGGCCAGCTCCAGGCCGTCCATGGGCTGCATTTCCACATCCAGAAAAGCCACATCCACCTGTTCCTTCCGAATAAAATGCCAGGCTTCTATCGGATCGGTGAAGCACTTGAGTAACGCCACACTGCTGACGGTATCCAGCATCGTTTTCATATCCTCCAGTACAAAGGGATCGTCGTCTACCAATATCGCTGTTAACTTTTGTGCCATACCTTCAAATTAAAATGATAAAGGCCCTGATTTTTTCTTGTGTGGCAGGAGAAGTCTTCGCCGTAGATTAATTCCATTCTTCGAATCAGGTTATTCAGGCCGAAGCCGTGGCTTTCCCAGGCAGCCTGATCAGCCATATGGTTGCGAAGTTCAATGTGGTAACCCGTTTCAAAACAATGGACGATCAAAACCGGACGTTTGAGGGCATCGTCCGGGCGCCCATATTTAATAGCATTTTCAATCAGCGTCAACAAGGTAGTAGGCGGAATGGTGAGCTCTCGCGGTTCTCCTTCCACCTTTAGTTGAATGGGGGCTCCCTCCCCCGTCAGCTCTTTATACCCCAGTACGGCACATAAATGCTTCGCCTCTTCCAGTTCCTGTTCCAGCGGAACCACCTGGCCCTCCTCCCCTTTCCCCGCCTGCAGGTAATACCGCAGCAGTTCCGCGAAATTCGTCAGGTGGATGATCAGTTTTTCCGGCGCGTTCCGCTGCAAAACCCGCCAGCGGGAAACCATGTTTACCACCACGTGTGGAGAAAGCTGACCCGAAAGGGCAAGAAATTCGAAGTGGTTTTTTTCCGAACTACGGTGCGAAGCCACTTCTATATAAAAGTAAAGAAGCGCGAACAGGGAATAATGAGATAGCATCACAATACACGTCTGTGCGAAGGCAGCCCGGCTAAACGGGACATCCGGAACTGTAATTTCCATGTTTAGAAGCGGGAACAAACCGTAAATCAACAGGTAGGCCAGCGAAATCAGCAAACTATAATTGGCGAGCAGTGCAATAGTCCCGATCAGGTATCGGCCCGCAGCGAAGAAGAAGCGCAGCAAGCCATAAACCGAATACGCGATTAGGGCAAAGAAGGCGGTAGAAATAGTCGCCTCGGCTATTGTCATGCCGGAATAGTCAAGCTTATTTACCGCATAATAATAGATTAAGTAAATGAGCCAAACCAGTAACTGAGAAGTAGGTTTTATCAGCATAGTCAAATGAGTTAATTTGTACAACCATCAATTAAATCATAGGAAGACCAGTTTCATAATAAAGTTCTGGTTTCTAAGATAGCAATTGACTGTGTAAACCCGAAATTAGAATTATCTAATTTCCACCTTTTAGCATTTAAGAAATTATTTAACTGTCCGGCAGCATCCTTTCGGAAGCCGGGAAAGCCTTTCTAACATTTGGTTATACAAGCAACAGATTTGTTTACGATCTTATACGTTCTCTAATGCCTGATTATGGAAGAATACCTGTCTAATTTCGAACAGCAGCTGCTGCAGCTTTATCCTATCCGGAGCAGCACGATGGCGTATTTGGAATTGCATGCCAGGATTTTGGAACTGAGTGCTGGGGAGTCCTCCCCCCGTACTGAGGATCAGGTAAGCTTTGTGGTTAGCGGCGTGCTGAAAGAATATGACGCGCGCTACCGCCGCTCTCCCGCTATCGTAAACTTTTACGTAGCCGATCAATTCATCTTAAGCCACCGGCACAACAAAAACCATTACCTTAAGGCGATAATACCCACCCGAATCATTACCGTAAGCCTCAGCAGCGATGACTTTGGTATCCGAAGTGAGCTTCTCGAGCTCATGCAAGTTTTGTATATGGAACAGGAACTCCGGAGTCAATTCCGGCAGCGGGTGCTCGAACAGCGGGGCACCAAGATGCGGCTTAAATTATTTGTGGAGCAGTATCGTTCCGTCCTGCCCTACCTCAGTAAAAGAGATATTTCCCGGTATCTGCAGGTCAGTTATTTCCAGGTGGTACGTTTGATGGAAATATAGCCATTCAGGTTTTCAAGGTTGCGTTTAGGCAAACAATTCTATGTAGTAAACGCAACTTCTCTCGTCCCCCATACGGATACCTTTGGTATATGGATACTATTGACCGCGGATATGTTGTATTTGAGCAGATTTGCCGAATCGGCTTCATTCTACTTTTCGCCTATAGCGGAATGGAAAAGTTAGCTGATTTTGCAGTTTTCCGGATTCATATGCTCCGACAGCCTTTCCCTGGTTGGATGGCGGCTGGTCTGGCTTGGATCGTTCCGGCTCTGGAGCTCGGTATTGCTTTGGTAATGGCCCTGCCAGGGAAAAGATGGATCTTGGGACTCCTTGCATTTTTTGGGGTCATGCTAGCCTTTAGCTTTTATGCGCTATTCGCAGCACTGCAATCCGAAGCCAACCGACCCTGTGCCTGCGGCGGATTTTTTGAGCTGCTGTCCTGGCCGCAGCATGCGGTTTTGAAT
>JBMDWN010000054.1:0-14208 GCA_048595275.1 Olivibacter sp.
TGGACTGTTAAGCGCCTGCGAAAATAGCGAAAAGGCCCGGGCGGATTTACCGCAAAGAGAGGTGCCGCAAAAGGATCGCGTAGATGCCTGGCTTCAGATAGATGAGTCTGGAAAGGTAGTCGTCTTCACCGGCAAAATGGAGCTCGGGCAAGGCATAAAAACACCCTTGATGCAAATGGCAGCCGAGGAGCTGATGGTAGATATGTCTATGGTTAGCATAGTTATTGCCGACACCGGGCAAACTCCTGAAGAAGGATTCACTGCGGGTAGTGCTTCGATCGAGAGCAGCGGCTACGCCATTCGCCGGGCCGCGGCCACCGCCAAAGCCCACCTGATTGAGCTGGCAGCCGAACGTTTTGAACTTTCACCTGAGCGACTTCACGCCGAATCCGGGAAGATTTTCCAGGTAGGTGCATCCTCTTCGCTGATCAGTTATGCGGATCTGCTCAGGGGAAAAACCATTAACACGACCATACATCCCGAGGTCAAACTGGTAGAGCCCAGGGAACATCGTATCGTCGGAAAAGCTATTCGCCGCGACGACCTGATGAACCTTGTTTCCGGAGGATCGCATTTTGTGCAGGATATGCGTTTGCCAGACATGGTACATGCCCGCGTGGTACGTCCGCCTTCTTACGGTTCAAAACTTCAAAAAAGGTTGGATCCCGAAGCGCTGGAAAAACAATTGAATCTGCTGAAGCTTGTTGTGGATGGGGATTTTATCGCCGTGCTTTCAGACACTGAATTTGGAGCGGTTAAGGCGGCAAGACAACTCTCCGGGTTGCTGGACTGGAAAAAAAAGGCCCTTCCCTGTGCTGAAGAAGCACTTTTTGCTCACCTTAAAGGCCAGGCTACTGAGCGTAAGCTTGTCGAGTCTGAAGGTCGGGCAAATACGGAAGAAGAGCTGAAAAACCCGTCCTGGAAAGCCGCTTACCAACGACCCTATCATATGCACGGTTCCGTAGGTCCATCCTGCGCTCTCGCGCATTATCAAAAAAATAAACTGACAATATGGACGCACAGCCAGGGCGTTTACCCGCTAAGGCGTACCCTGGCTGAATCGCTGTCTATAGATGAAGGCAACATCCACATCATAGGTGTGCCGGGGTCCGGCTGCTACGGGCATAATGGTGCAGACGATGTCGCTGCAGAGGCCGCTTTAATTGCTTTTGCTTATCCGGATAAGCCTGTCCGGTTGCAGTGGTCCCGGGAAGATGAACACCTCTGGGAGCCTTATGGATCCGCAATGGAGATTCAGATCGAGGCACGGCTGGATAGCCAGGGGAAGATAAAAGCCTGGCAAACCGAGCTTTGGTCGGACAGCCACAGCACGCGACCGAATGGACAGCCGAGCCATTTGCTGTCGATGCGCTACCGGGCAAATCCTGAGCCCTTGGAAAAACAGGGAATATCCGGAGGTAGTTATCGGAACGCTTTCCCCAGCTACGCTATTCCGAACATCGGGATTTTTGCTAACGCGTGCCAGGGCCCGTTAAGATCTTCTGCCCTGCGTTCGCTGGGCGGATATGCGAATGTTTTTGCGCTTGAGTCTTTTATGGATGAACTGGCTTACCAGGCAAAACAGGATCCGGTAGATTTCAGGCTGGCACACCTTAAGGATGAACGCTCCGTTGCGGTGATCCGCCGCGTTGCAGAGCTCGTCGACTGGAAGAAGAGACGGGCAGATGGTCAACGCGGCCTGGGTGTTGCTTTTGCGCAATATAAAAACCATGCGGCCTATATTGCGGTCGTTGCAGAGGTGGAAAGCCATGAAGACCGCGGGTCTTTTCAGTTAAAGAAGCTTTCCGCAGTCATCGATGCCGGTCAGGTCATCAATCCGGATGGACTCAAAAATCAGACGGAAGGCGGCTTGATCCAATCAGCCAGCTGGACGCTTTACGAACAGGTTCGTTTCGACAAAGAAGGCCTACGCAGTAAAGACTGGCAAAGCTACCCCATCCTTCGGTTCCCGCAGTTGCCGGAAATAGAAGTGGAGATCATCAACCGGCCGGAGCTTGACCCGCTGGGAGCCGGAGAGGCCGCTCAGGGACCAACCTCTGCCGCCATTGCCAATGCGGTGTTTGCTGCAACCGGTTCACGGATCAGGAGCCTGCCTCTGTCAGGTGCCGGGGCTGCTCTTGAGGAATTCTAGCTCCCGGGCCCGTGGCTTTACCGTAAGCAACATTCCGCCGAATCAGCGTAAGGGCGAATAACGCGCCGAGGAGAGCCATGACAGCACCCACGATTGCAGGCCAGGTGTAGTCCATTCCAAGTACCAGGGGTAGTCCGCCGAGATAGGCACCAAGTGCATTGCCAATATTAAAGCTGGCCTGACTGACGGAAGCGCCCAGCATTTCTGCACCCTTGGCCGTCCGGATCATCAGCATTTGTATCGGAGCAGCCAATGCAAAAGCAACGGCGCCGGTTATGAACGTCATCACCAGAGCAGCTACCTGATTGAAGCTGACAAAGTGCACGACCACTAAGGTCAGTGTCATCAGCATCAACATACTGAACGACGCTTTTCCCGGAGAGACACGGTCGGCAAGATACCCGCCAAAAAGATTACCAACCAGCATCCCTGTGCCTGCCAGCACCAGAATGTAGGTCACCGATTCTTCCCGGAAACCGGCAATTTCGGTCATCAGCGGGGAGATATAACTGATCCAGCAGAAAAGCCCGCCCGTACCGATGGAAATCATCGCTACAATTAACCACGCTTCTGCCCCTTTGAAAAAGGAGAGTTCTTTTTTGAGGTTGCGATCGGCGCTTGCCGGAAGGGCAGGCAGCAGATAATGCAAACTTAATAAAGTCACTAACCCCACCAAGCCCACCAGACCGAAAGACCAGCGCCAGGAATAATGATGGCCGATATAGGTTCCCAGGGGCACGCCCACGATATTGGCTATCGTCAGCCCAAGAAACATAAGTGACACGGCCTGAGCCTCTTTTCCTTTAATTGCCAGCCGACTGGCGACAACAGATCCTACGCCAAAAAACGCCCCGTGAGGAAGCCCGGCCAGCAAGCGTGATAAAAATAAACTGTTGTAGTCCGGTGCGAAAGCGGAAAATACGTTAAAGATCGTAAACAGCACCATCAGGGCGATGAGTATCTGCTTAGGCGGATATTTCCCGGCAATCGCCACCAGAAAAGGCGCCCCGATAACTACCCCAAGCGCATAGGCCGAGATCAAATGCCCGGCTTCGGGAATACTAACGTCCATAGCCCTGGAAATGTCGGGAAGCAACCCCATCATGACAAATTCCGTAATCCCGATTCCAAGCCCCCCCAGGGTGAGCGGTAATAGCTTTGCTTTCATAAGCTTAGTGTTAAATTTACACGTTGCAAAAGTAAAACAAATCGGGCATGATTTTCGTTCTGTGAATTCTTGAATTGTCATCTGTTCATCATACTCAAAATCATTACATTTGGTAAATGCAGAAAAATTACCTGAATTTTCCAGCACTAAGCCGGGGTGTTTACCTGAATACAGCAGCAGCCGGACTACTGTCTGAACAAACCGGTATCTGGAGAAAGCGCCACGAATCGGATACGCTTACTGAAGGGAATTTACTTGCAGGCAAGGCCGACTATTTTAAAGACATTAAAGTTCTGGTTTCGTCGCTTTTCGATGCGGAAGAGCAGTACACCTATCTGGCTCCTAACTTTTCCTTCGGTTTTAATACCTTCCTGGATGGTCTTAAGCCAAATGAGCAATTTCTTTTATTGGAAGAAGACTACCCCTCCATTCATTATGCCGTTACTAGCCGAGGCTTCGAACATCATTGTGTTGGGATCGATGAATTTCTCGAAGAGCGGATTCTCGACGCCGTTCGCACACACAAGCCAACGGTCTTCGCCTTCAGCCTGGTCCAATACATCAGCGGCATACGTTTATCACCGGCATTCCTGCGCTTGCTGAAAGAACAGTTCCCCGATCTGCTGCTGGTGGCCGACGGAACGCAATTCTGCGGTACGGAGGCCTTTTCCTTCCGTACATCCGGGCTGGACTTGCTTGGAAGCAGCGGATATAAATGGATGCTGGCGGGTTACGGAAATGCATTTCTGTTTACGAATGCACAACTGCATACACGTATTTACCAAAAGCAAAAGACGCGACCCCTCCCGCGGGAGCCATTTTTAAAAGACAAACGTTTCCCGGCACACTATTTCGAGCCGGGTCATCAGGATAGCCTCAGCATGGGGACGCTCGGAGAAGCTGCGCGGCAGCTTGCCGAAACCGGCCTGGATAACATCGCTGCTGCAATAGGCGATTTGAAGCATGCCGCCAAAACGGCTTTTTCCGATCGCAACTTGTTAAGCCCGGCCGTATTGAAGCGCGAAGAACACTCTGGCATTTTTAACCTGGCCCTGTCCGAGGAACAGATCTCGCGGATCAACCGGGCCGGTATCCAATGTACGCCCCGCGGCAGCGGCCTCCGTGTAGGCTTTCATTTTTATAATACACAGGATGATTTACAGGCCCTGCTTGAGGTCATAGATACTGAATAAAAGCTGCAGATGCGAAGGGGAATGTCGAACAGATCGGAAATAAAGGCAGCTACTTACCTGGCAATTACCTTATTTTTACTACTACCGACCGCCATTTTCGCACAGCGTCCAATCAATCAGGTCGAGCTTACCACCAGTCAGGCAGACACCAGCACGCAGCGAGACCTCATCGATGTAGGCAGGAAACTATTCGGCATCAAGACTGATAAGGGGCTTGACAGCGTTGGCGGAAGAAAGGTATATTTTTCATTTCTCCCCTTCTCTACGCAGGTGCCCGGCGGGGGAACGGCGCTGATCACATCCACCACGGCCGGATTTTACCTGGGCAACCGTGAGACGACAAACCTGTCAAGGGTAACCTTTACACCCTATTGGAACTTCGGAAAGCGGTTTGGCCTGCCCGTTCGCTCCTTCGTCTGGTTAAACGATAATGAGTGGGTCATTATGGGCGACACCCGGATTTTGCGCTACCCGCAATATACCTGGGGCCTGGGCAGGCACCACTCAGAAGAGGATAAACTTTTGCTGAACTACAATTACCTGAGGTTCTACCAGCATCCACTCAAGAAAATAACCGATGGTATTTTTGTCGGCCTGGGATACGATCTGGATTATCGTATGAACGTAGAATTAGATGCCGAGGATCGTCGCCTTTACGAATTTACCGATTATCCATACGGTACCTCTCCGGGAGACCATACCGTGTCCTCCGGCCTTAGCCTCAATGTACTTTTCGATACACGCACAAACTCCATCAACCCGCTGGATGGCTGTTATGCAGAGCTGCAGTACCGCGTCAATAAACGCTTTCTGGGCAGCGACCACCCCTGGAATTCGCTCTATGTTGATCTACGTCGTTACTGCCGGTTCACGGACGACATCAACAAACAAAATATGCTGGCTGTATGGGCCTATTACTGGACCGTCTTCAGTGAGGCTGTTCCTTACCTCGATCTACCCAGCATCGGCTGGGACGGCTTTAATCGTTCCGGCCGGGGCTTCGACCAGAACCGCTACCGGGGTCGCTCCCTAATGTACCTCGAGGCTGAGTATCGGCGGGACATTACGCATGACGGTTTGTTCGGTTTCGTCCTGTTTAGCAACGCCAACTCGGTTAAAGGGCCTAACAGCGACTTTCTGCGCTCCTGGAATTTCGCAGTGGGGGGTGGGCTGAGGATAAAATTCAACAAGCGGGCGGGCACAAATATTGCACTTGATTTGGGAAAAAGTCGGGATTTTACCGGATTTCAGCTTTCTTTGGGGGAAGTTTTTTAACGCATAACAATATGGACTATAGAATCGGCGATTTCGTACGCTTCGTGGAGGAAGATTTTGAAGGCTACATTACGAACGTAATTAATGAGGAACTGGTTGCCGTAACCGGCGAGGATGGTTTCGAAATTCCTGTTCAGATCTCCGCCATCACTAAGGTCTACGGGCAGCAGAATCGGAAAGAAACCGATTTCGACGAACCAGCTCAAAAGAAAGCTGCACCCACCGGGCCCTTTGTCCGGCAAGGCATTTTCCTCGCCGTTTTAGGTGACCAGAAGCAACCACAGGGAACACTTTACCTGATCAATGAAACGTCTTACGATTTACTGTTGAATTTCGGAACGCTCACTTCCGGGCGGGTTGCTGGTGAATATGCTGGCAGGATCGGAGCTAAAAGTGCCGCACCTCTTCAAAAGATGAGCATAAAAGACGTAGGCAACTGGCCTGTTTTTCTTTTTCAATGGCTGCTCCACAGCCCTCAGGCCCTGGAGCCGGCGGCTCCGCAACAAAAAGAGCTTCGGATCAAACCCTTCGATCTTTCGGAGGCGAAGAAACACATTCCGCTGCTCTCGGACCGGGGCTGGGTTTTTCAATTGGATGAAGCGGAAAAAGCCCTGGATACAGATAAGCTCAAAGAGCATTTCATCAGCCACCGGCCTGAAAGTAAGCGTTAGGTGTCAGGCTTTTCGGAAGACAGCAGGTTCAGGATCGAAGCTTTAGTTAACTTTCCGGACGCAGAGCCGATCAGTTGCTCGAAGAGGTCGCTCTTTGCCGCTTGAAGTTCCAGCATTTTCTCCTCTACCGAATTGCGGCAAACTAATTTGACCGCGCTGACTGGCCGGTGCTGTCCAACACGATGGGCACGGTCTATGGCCTGTTGTTCTACTGCCGGATTCCACCAGGGCTCGAAGAGGTAGACGTAGCTTGCTTCTACCAGGTTAAGGCCGGTACCTCCTGCTTTTAAACTAATGAGGAAGACTCGTTTCTTTTCCTCGCTTTTAAAGGCTTCTACGATTTCAGCGCGCTTTACGGTACTTCCGGTTAGCATCGAATACTCAATGCCAGCCGTTTCCAACCGTATACGAATGAGGTCCAGCATGGAAACGAAGCTGGAGAAAATCAGCACCTTATGGTTTCCTATTCGTTCCGAAAGGTCGTTCATCAGCCAGTCGAGCTTTGCGGATTCGTCGCCCGGCAGCCTGCCTTCACCCAATAATACCGGCGAATTGCAAAGTTGCCGGAGTCGGGTAATTCCCCGCAGCACATTCATCCGCTGCCTGTCCAGCTCTTCATCATCAACTGCTGAGATATAATCCCGAAACTCCCGCTCATAGAGGGTATACAGTTCGCGCTGACGCGAGGGCATCTCGCAGTAGCTTATCCACTCCTTTTTTTCCGGCAGATCCGGAAGCACTTCATCTTTGGTTCTCCGAAGAAAAAACGGCTTTATCTTCTCTTTCAGCGCTTCAAGTCTTGCCTTATGCTGAAACTGGCTGATCGGCCTCAGGTATACGTCATGGAAATAGGACACGCTTCCCAGCAAGCCCGGGTTGGCGAAAGACAGCTGAGCATATAAGTCCATAACGTTGTTCTCCACCGGCGTGCCGCTCAATACTAAACGCCCACGGCCTTTCAATTGGCGGATAGCCGAATACCGCTGCGTAAACGTGTTCTTGATTTGCTGCGATTCGTCCAGCACGATGTAGTCGAATGTGAACCGGCGAATCCGGTGCACTTGCCTGACCACACGACCGTAGCTGAAAAGGACAACATCGTATGCTTTGAGCCGCCTCCCTTCCGCATCGCCTGCCCCTGCCGCGAGGACGTTTAAAGCCGGTGCAAATCGCGAAAGCTCTTCCTGCCAGTGACCCAATAGGGATGTTGGCAATACAATCAAGGCATTGAGTGTTCCTTGCCTCTCTTTCAGTGCCAGCAAAAATGCAATCACCTGCAGCGTTTTCCCCAAGCCCATTTCGTCGGCGAGGCAGGCCCCCAGGCCGGCTTCGTCCATCCGGAGCAGCCAGTTATAGCCTTCAAGTTGATACGGCTTCAGCTGAGCCATAAGGCGTTCCGGTGGAGGCTGCAGATCAGCCCGAAAATCAGAAACCAGGCGTTTCAGGCCATCAATCCGTAGGCGTGCTTCCGGAGAAATGCTTTCCGGTTCAAACCACTGATCAAACTGGTTAAACTGAGCGGTATGGAACTGCAGTTCATCCTCCCGGATCAGCTCACCGATGTTAAAGTAGACCTTGAATCGCTCCATCCATTCTTCCGGGAGAATACCCCAGCTGCCATCATCCAGGCGAACGTATTTCCTCCCATCGCGTATGGCCGCCCGGAGGCTCTTCGTAGCAGCCTTTCGGCCCCCGGATCGGATATCCAATTTCGCGTTAAACCAATCCTTTCCGCTTCTCAGTAGCATCTTCACCGTTAAAGGAGCGGGATTTAACACATTTCCTTTCAACTCGTTAAATCCGTATATCGTGATGCCCTCCTGTTGCCAGAGCTGCAAGCTTTCCACCAGCCAGTCGTTTTCGAGAAAGCGTTTTCTATGCAGAAAGAAGTAAGGCAACTCCAGTTCTACCTGCTCGGCAAAAAAAGGGTGCTGAGCACTTAAGAGCTCCTGAAAGGCTTTTTCCAGCTTATTGTCCCGCTTTAACCAGGTTCTTTTTCCCCGATGGTCGATAAGCTGTACCGCGCTGCGATTTCTGATCTGTACCTCCTGTTCCCCATATCGGATAACTGGTGTCAGGGTTATAAAGTCGCCGAAATCTTCCAGATACAAGATCTTCTCTTTCAATCCTCCAGACTCTTCCAGGACACGCTCATCCCTAAAGTCGGGAACCGGCCGCACATATTCTTCTATACGGCTCAATACCTCGTTCCTGAATAAGGGATACTGCGTTTTGCTCAAGGCGAGGCTGCCTTTATGTTCTTTCAGGAGGCGAAGGAAACGGAAGAGTTCGAAATCCGGAACGACGAAAAGTGTGTCGTCATCTTTTCTAATAAAGTAGTTGAACGCGAAGGAAAGTTCGCTCATGCTCAAAAGCTGCTCCCGGAAACCCAGTCGGGCATCAACGGCATACAAAAAATTGCCCGGCTTAACGCTGACCTCCACCGGTCCCATGAAAATAGAAATATCAAACCTTTTCAACGTCCGCGCTCTGATAACCCCGGACGCTTCCTCCTGCTGCACGTAGAGCGGAAAAGAAAAAGGGTTTTCTGCAATCTTGCTCAGCGCGTCGATATCCGCTGCGGGATCGTCCGAGTGTCCACTCAATTGAAAGCGCTGAAGCGCCAAAGCAAACCGAAGCTTCCGTTCGTCCTGATTTGCGGAGAGCCAGTCGAGAACGTTCCGCGGGCGAACCGGATCCTTCAACGCTCCATTTTTTGTTAAAGAGACTTCGTGTAAGCCGATATACAGGTTCCGGTTAAATTTCTGCCTACCGATGACCAGAATAACCTGCTGCGTTTCTCCCCGAACCGCCTGTTGCGGCTGAATATCCAGTAAATTCGGCTCTTTCTCCGTCTTACTCCAGCCACGGATCCAATCCGCATCCGCTGCCAAAAGCGCTGGATCGCACGGTACTACCTGAGGCTGCCCTGAGCTCATTTCCAGCCTGAAATACTGCTCAAGATCGGATGCTCCTGCTAATCCATAACGTATTGCGGCTTCCCTGAACAGTTCTGTTCTCAGCTCCCCCGCAAAAAACGCTTGCAAATTACGCTCGCCAAGCAGTAGCCGGATAACGGATCTCAAGGCCTCGCTAAGCAGAAAAGATTCGCGCTCATACGCTTCTCCACTAGCCAGCCAAAAACCGGATTCCGTCTGCAAGATCAGCACTTGTACTACAGTTCCTACTTTCGGACGGTAGGAGAAAAGACATTCTCCAACGTTTAGGTGGTCAGAGACCACGTTATGGCTGAACGCCTGATCGGGTTGCTGTTGAACCTGGCGCGCATACCAAATACCCAGACCATCAACTGTTTTTTGATCGCAGAAGGTAAAATTGGGGAATCGTCCGACGGAAAATGGGGGAGCAGTTATATCCATATCAAAAACAGCTCAACAAAGCTAAAGATTTGAGCTAAAAGGTGTCCGAAATCGGACATGTTTTGTTCAGAAGCGTACAGTGAAATTCGGAAAACAAACCGTACAGACCTATGAATGAGTTAGTTAATTTTGTAGCACTCTTTGTGGTGTCCAATAAATAAAAAAGTCATGATCCTGTACAGCCATATTAAAATCGGTTGGAGAAACCTTCGGCGGGAAGGTATCTACTCCTTTATAAACATCGGCGGACTTGCCTTAAGTATCGCTGCTTGTTTGCTCATCGGACTTTATATATATCATGAACTGCATTACGATCGTGATTATCCCGCGGCAAAGCAACTATATCGATTAATCGGAGTTAACCAAAATCAGAGTCAGATTTCAAAAGGTACTGCTTTTCCCGCTCCGATGCAGCAAGCCTTGTCGAACGACTTTCCTGATGTCGAGCAAGTCGGTCGCTTATTGCCCAATACACTGTTTGGCGCAGGTTCGAACAGCTTTCAGGCAGCCGGATCCACAACGGCCTTTTACGAGGATGGCTTCACGTTTATGGATCCGGAATTACTGGAAATGCTCGAGCTGCCGATGGTTTACGGGAATCGCCAACGTGCGCTGGGCAGCCCTTATTCCCTGGTTCTTACCCGGTCAAAGGCAGAAAAATATTTTCCGGGAAGGGATCCTGTCGGAGAGAAAGTTTTCCTGGCCAACAACCATGAACTCCCCTGGGTGATCGGTGGTGTTGTTGAAGACCTTCCAGGCACCTCGCATCTGAAAGGCTACGAATTTTTTCTGAGCTTGAAAGATCGTGAGGCCTATCCCGGTGAACAGGAAAACTGGGGCGCCAGTAATTACGTCTACTACCTCAAATTAAAAGAAGGAACTTCTGTAAGCCGACTGGAAAAGGTTCTCCGGGATGACATCCTCAACAACTATGTCATTCCCAGCCTGAAAGCAGAAGGCGTGCAGAACGTTGAAAAAGTGGTAGAAAAGGACCGGCTGGAGTTGCAGTCAATTCAGGATATCCACCTTCAGTCTTACGATATTGATGATTATAAGCAAATCGCACGGGGCGACATCCGTACCGTGAGGCTTTTCATCGGGATTGCCTGTTTCATCCTCGCCATCGCCTGCGTTAACTTCATCAACCTGACGACGGCACGTTCCGTCAGGCGAAACAAGGAAATTGGTGTGAAAAAGGTCGTTGGCTGCCTGAGAGAGCAACTGATAGCGCAATTTCTAACCGAATCGGTTCTTTTCTCGGTTATAGCTTTCTTCGCCGCTACCCTAATGGCCTTCCCTCTTGTGCCCTTATTCAATCACCTTGCGGGTACCGACTTATCCTTCCCTTTGTCCAGCTTTGGTTTCTGGATCGCTATGCTTTTCGCCGCACTGCTCATAGGCTTAGTTGCCGGACTTTATCCGGCCTTATTTTTATCTTCCTTCCGCCCCGTCAAAAACCTGAATAACCAGCTTGATCAGGGAGCCTTCAAAGCCCGCCTTTTACGCAGCGGCCTGGTTGTTTTCCAGTTTACCTGTACCATTCTGCTGATTTCCGGTACGCTGGTGATCTCCCGGCAGATGCATTACATTCTGAACAAAAAACTCGGTTACGATAAAGACATGGTGGTGATGATTCAGGGAATGGAGAGCGGTACCAACCGGCTTCCACTCCTGAAGCAGGAGCTGAAGGAAAAAGCGTTCGTCACTGATGCCTCCATCAGCTCCTTCATTCCCGTCCGGATGAGTGGGGCCAAAAGGAACGGAAACCCTTTCCGCCGCCAGGGCGATGCGGTAGAAAATTCGACACCAGGACAATTCTGGGAGATTGACGAGGATTACCTCTCCACTATGGGCATGCAACTGTCGGAAGGCCGGAATTTCTCGCCAGAGATCGCCTCGGATTCCAGTGCGCTGATCGTTAATCAGCGCTTCGTTGAGGCGTTGGGGCTGAAACAGCCGGTAGGGGAAGTGGTTGATAATGGGCGCCTGTGGCACATCATCGGTGTGGTGGAAGATTTCAATTTCGAATCGCTCCGCTCAGAGACCACCCCTTTATGTCTTTCCCTGAGTGATAATCCGGGCATGCTCCTGGTGAAAATGAGCGGCACCGACCTGTCCGCCTCCCTGAATTCCATTAAAAATACGGCAAAGCAGGTGCTTCCCGATCAGGAGTTACGTTACTCTTTCCTGGATGAGCGTTTCGAACAGATGTACGCCGATGTGCGACAAAGCCAGCTGCTGACGAGCAGCTTCGCCGGAATCGCTGTCTTTGTCGCCTGCCTGGGTCTTTTCGGCCTGGCTGCTTTCACCATAGAACAGCGGGTAAAAGAAGTGGGGGTACGCAAGGTTCTGGGCGCTACCGTGAAACAAATTACGCTGTTGCTCTCCAAAGATTTTATTTTGCTGGTCATCCTGGCTATCCTGATTGCCTGTCCCCTTTCCTGGTGGGCGATGAGCGGATGGCTCGACAATTTTGCCTACCGGGTTGAACTGGACGCCTGGCTGTACGTGCTGTCTGGAGCTGCAGCGATTTTGATTTCGATGCTGACCGTCAGTTTTCAGTCCATCAAAGCGGCGCTGATGAAGCCCGTCGACAGCCTGCGAAACGAATAAGCTACCCAAAAGCCTATCTTTGTGGGCGAATGGCTTATTTCAATGACTTACTGGAGGCCTTGACTGCCGAAAAGGAGGCGGATCTCCGATCGTTTTCCGATGACAGCGCCCGGATGAGTCTTCAGGAAAAAAGAGCTGCGGGACTCTTATGGTATCCGGTCGTTTTGCGTGATGAAGACTCTGACCGGGCCGATTACATCAGCATCACGGTTGCCAAAACCAATGGTTTTGGTGAAACGCACGACTTTCGTCTGTTTAACAAAGTGAAACTGTTTTCTCAACGAGCTTCCGAAACACAAAGTCTGGAAGGCATCATCACCCGCCTGGGTAGCGATCAGCTGAAGCTGTATACCCGCAACGACAGCCTTCCGGATTGGACGCGAGACGGCAAATTAGGCCTCGAAAGACTCTTCGACGACTATACTTACGAGGAAATGGCCAAAGCGTTAAGAAGTGCGGCCGATCTGGATCAGCAAAAGGAGCTTCCCGATCTGGCGAAGGTGTTGACGGGTCAGTTACTACCGATAAAGCATGCCGACCGGAAAGCTCTGCCGGTGAGGCCCGGCCTGAATGAAGAACAAAGTCGAGCTGTTGAAGGGATCATACATGCAGAGCAGTTGGCCATCGTGCATGGCCCGCCCGGGACGGGAAAAACGACGACCCTGGTAGCCGCAATAGAGGCACTTTTGGAGGCGTCCGACCAGCAGTTGCTCGTTATGGCTCCCAGCAATACGGCCACCGATTGGCTGACCGAAAAGATCAGTCAGCGAGGCATCCCGGTGGTTCGCGTGGGAAATGCAGCACGTATTTCCGGCGAGGCGAACCGTTTAAGCCTGGACGTGCAACTGGCAACGCATCCCTACATCTCCGGGAACAAAGCCCTGAGAAAACAAGCGGATCAGTTCCGGGATCTGGCATTCCGTTATAAGCGTCAGTTCGGACCGGCAGAACGGGCGCAACGCAAGGCACTGCTCAAGGAGGCCCGTGACCGAATTCAGGAAGCGGCAGGAAACGAGCAAGCCGCCGCTTCAGCCCTATTGGATAAAGCAAGAGTCATCACCGCAACCCTGCTTGGCCGGGTTCACCCCTCCATCAAAAACCGGCGCTTCTGCACTATTGTCATAGACGAGGCCGGCCAGGCACTGGAACCCGCTTGCTGGATCCCGATCCTGGAAGCCGACAAACTAATCCTGGCGGGTGATCATCAGCAGCTTCCGCCGACAATCAAGTCCGACCAGCCTCTGGCCCGCCGCCTGGGCCATACGCTTCTGGAAAAATGCGTTGAACAGCATCCGGATGCTGTTTATCCGCTGCGGACACAATACCGGATGCACAAACAGATCATGGCTTTTCCTTCCCGTTCTTTTTACGAAAACGGGCTGGTGGCCCATACCTCCGTAGCGGACCAAACCCTTTTTCCGGAAGACAAACCCTTTGTTTTTATCGATACCGCCGGGTGTGGATTTGAAGAAAAGATGGATGGCACTAAACTCAGCAACCCGGCGGAAGCCCTCTTTGCCTGGAGGCTGCTTACCCGGTATCTGGATCGCCTGAAAGAGCATAATCCCGCAGCAAGCCCGGAGATCGGTCTGGTGTCTCCTTATCGCGGTCAGGTGGAAGAACTGGAAACAATCCGAGTTCAACAGGTCTCTCCGCCTGATCCCTCTACCATAAGCATCAACACCATTGATGCCTTTCAGGGACAGGAACGCGATATCCTCTGCGTAAGCCTCTGCCGGAGTAATCCTGAAGGGCA
>JBMDWN010000055.1:0-4696 GCA_048595275.1 Olivibacter sp.
ATTGGCACCATCAATCTGAAGATTGTTATACCTTCCATCACGTCCGGCGAAAGAGTTACCGCTTGCCTGAGGTGTTAAGCGAGTGAACTCTGTAACGCTACGGCTAATTTGCGGTACTTCGCTTAACTGCCTGGTGCCAACATTCGTACTGGCGCCAGTGCGGTTCGTGTTTAACTTAGAACCTGTAGCAGAAATCACCACCTCGTCTAAAGCCAAACCGGAGCTCAGATTGACGTTTAATACGTATGGTTGGCCCAGCTGCAGTATAATGTTTTCGTAAACTGCCGGTTCGCTGCCGATGTACGTAACTTCCACCTTGTAAGGTCCACCCACCCTCATGTTAGCAAAGTTAAAACGGCCATTTTCATTGGTCGATCCGCCATAAACGGTACCGCTTGGTACGTGCGTTGCCCTGACGCTGGCTCCGATAGCAGGTTCTTGACCGCCAGAGGTAACCGTACCATTCATACTACTGGTAGTGACCTGCGCGTACCCAAGGGCTACGCTTGCTACCAGTACAAGAGAAAGTAAAAACTTCTTCATGTAATTTTTTTAAGTGACTAATCGTTGTTGAATAACGGTACAAAATTACCAAGTAGATCTGATAGTGAAGGCAATCGGTATATTAAATTAATGTTAAGTTAACATTACCTTACGAGGCAAAACGATCAGTTTGAGTGATATTCTATCATATCTTTACAAAAAAGATCAGCAAATTTCCATTTCAACGACTGTTTAATTGGTTATTCAACACTTTTTTTGACGATTTCTTAAAATATGCCATTTTGCATACGAAAAAGGATAGCGATTAGTATTTAATTCAATGTAAATCAGTATGTGATCGTAAATATGAAGCTGTATAACCATAAACGTGATCATAAACCGTTTGAGCTTCTTTCTTGCTAAACATACTAAACCTGGTCATTCCAGGCGGATCAATAAACAGGTCGCATTTTCTGGCATTCCGGTAAACCGATTGACCAATCGCCAGGTGAATTACCCGATCGATCACCTTGAAGGTAGATAAATTGGTATCTGTCAAATGCTCAATCGAATTGACATGAACACCTATCAACATTTTACACTGATTCCGGATCGGATCGATCGGAAGATTATCCATCACTCCCCCATCGTAATACAGACGATCTTTTGTTTTCAAGGGCGGGAACACAAGCGGAATACTTGAAGAAGCAATGATCGCTTCAGTCAGATTGCCTTGATTGATGTAAACGGTTTCTCCTTGTATCATATCTGTAGCCGCAACATATAAAGGCAGGTTTAAGGAAGCAAAGCTATCATCGGGAACATATTTCTTAAAAAGGTTCAACAGAAAAGCATTATCCATAAAGCCCGAGAAACGGAATCGAAAACTGGAGCGTGTAAAAAAATCATTCTCCATTACAATCTTCATCATCTTATCCGGTGAGTATCCCGCAGCATAAAATGCAGCGATGACAGCCCCGGCACTACATCCGGAAAGGATCGTTGGAGCCAATTTGTATTCTTCGAGCGCTTTTAACGCTCCTAATTGCCCGATGCAGCGCAAGCCACCTCCTGAAAGAGTGAGGCCAATTTTATGTGGACGACGAAGTTTATCAAGCCATTTTGCAATCATGGTTTAAGGATACGAAAAAAATAAAAACATTTTTTTGATCGCTTATGATTTAGTGTATATTTGCACACCCTAAGCGGAGACAGATGTCGAAGCTACAATAGGTTCGGGGTGTAGCGTAGCCCGGTATCGCGCCACATTTGGGATGTGGAGGTCGTAGGTTCGAATCCTGCCACCCCGACAAAAGCCACTGATAAACAGTGGCTTTTTTTATTTTTAGACATCCGGACCTACCATGCCTACTCAGATAAAGGTGCCTAACCAGATAGGGACCATTCCTATACCATCTTCGCTCTGAATACGAGTCTGAAACGAGTCTTTTACCAGGGAACTACGAATCGCTTACGAGTTTCCATCGTAACCGACTGGTATTTTTTTGGTTTTTTACACGTAAATGGAGTGGACATGATATAGGAAAGGACTAGGAAAGGTTTCTTGGCTGCCTCTGAAGGAGCCCCTACTCCTCAGATTTTAACGAAATTGGAATTCTCTAACCGCTCTTTAAGTGCCGATTGAACATTTTTTACGGCAACATCGCCAATGGCTGCCCTCAACGGTGGTTTTTCCTGATCCGCTGTATCAATGATCGCCTGAACAACTTTATCGACATCATCCAACTCACCAAAACCACCGTCAGCCAATAGTTTACGGACTTCATCTGCCGGTGTATCCCGATAATCATCCAGGGTGTCAGATATCACCAAGCCAGAAGCGAAATTAGTCCCTGTCGGACCAGGTTCAGCAATGGTAAACCGGACGTTAAACGGTTCCATGTCTTTCGCTACCGATTCGATAAAGCCTTCAATTCCCCATTTTGTGGCGTGGTACAAGCTAAAGCCCGGATAAGCATATTGCCCGCCCTCCGACGAAACCTGTATAATATGTCCACCATTTTTCTGCTTCCTCAAAAAAGGAATTGCTGACTTGATCAGCAATATAGAACCTAATAGATTGACGTCGATTATATGTTCGATGCTTTCTTCCGAAAGTTCCTCCACCGCACCAATTAACCCGTAACCGGCATTACTGACCAAAACGTCTATGCTCCTCATGGAGGTGAACGCCTGTTCAACAGCGGTTTTAATTTCGTTTTTATCGGTCAGTTCCAATCGGGCGACGCCGAGTTGTTCCGGATATTGCTCTTGCAATTTTTTCAATCGATCCGATTTACGCAAGGTTGCAAAAACATTATCCCCTCTTTCCAATAGTGTTTCCGTCATTCGAAGACCGATTCCGGAGGAAGTGCCGGAAATAAACCAGTTTTTACTCATGTTATTTTCTTTTGATGATCTAAGCAAAGATGAATAAAAAAGGTACAGAGGCGTTTACACATAAGAAACCATATCTTACAAAAATCAAATCATCCTATACTGAGAAGGGCTCATCTCCTCTTGCTTTTTAAAAAAATTTGAAAAATGAGTAGCTTCTTTAAAGCCTAGCAGATCGGCTATTTCGGAAATGTTTAAGGTAGAGTGTTTCAGTAATACTTTTGCTTCCCGCAAGACCCGATCTTGAATTAATTTGGATGTAGAAAGCCCCATGGTCTTCTTTAGCGTTCGGTTGAGGTGATTAACATGGACGGCTAATTTTTCCGCGAAATCGACCGGCTTCAATAACCTGACTCGTTGATTTGTTGCTGTAATCGGAAATTGCCCCTCCAACAGCGCTGAGAACGCATCCGTTAATCTTTTTGAAGACTGGTCATGTATTTTTTTATGCGTATTGTGAGCAGAAATTTTTGTCGCCGAATGTAAAACTTCAAACACCAAATTGCGTAAAAGATCTAACTTGTGGTGGTAATCTCCCTCAAATTCATTTTGCATCTTTGCGAAGATCAAAGCAAGCTGATCATACTGCTCATTGCTAAGCTCTATGACGTGATCACCTTCATATCCAAATACCTCATAATTGTCCAGATCACCAAACTGGTGGAAAAACTCCGGTGCGAATATGCAATAGACGCCGCTGTGTTTTCCATCCTGCGGAAGCCAACTATACGGTATTCGTGGGCTTGCAAATAGGATAGCTCTTTTTTGAACCGTGTAGGTTTTGTCGGAATAATGTATTTTATATCGTCCCTGCATCAGGTTGATCTTATAAAAATTTTTTCTTGTGTAGGGAATGGGTTGCATCACGCAGGTGGATAAATCATCTACAGTGGTTACACTAAAATTACCCAGATCATGGATGAACTCTATTGCTGATTTTTCGTAAAATTGCTCTATGCCGATGGTTTCCATATCTCCTAATTTACAAAATGAAATGGAAAGTCGCATTCCTCTTAGAACTTCCCGTCAAGCCAATGAATAATATTCAACAGAAATGGTGCATTCTGCGAGGCCCCCGGATGGTTCATCCCCCTTTTCTCACTTTTAATCCCCTGCAGCTGTGCTGAAAAAGGAGCTCCGTCTCCAAAGATCACGACTCTTCCTTTGCCAAATTCTAAATACGCACCATTTACTACCCCCCTGCCGGAAACGGACGGAATCGTATCTGCCATCGGTCTTTTAATCTGAGAAACGTGTGTAGGAAGATAAATATCGTACGGATCACCCAATACAGAAATAATCTGTGCATTCCGCGGAACAATAAAGCCGGTCCCGCCCCAACACATGATGCTATCGATTTCCATACCCGGGGCACTCGTAATCTCGTTTGCAAGGAGCGTCTTCTTTTCCTTCGAGAACACCTCTGCCCTACCGTCTTTTCTCAATGCGAAGCCATTCATAACGTTTATGCCAAAGCTTCCGGCAAGCTCTGCTACAGAAGCTCCACAAGGCATGTGGTCTGTGACCAAAAACAAACTCCCGCCCTCGGCAACCCAGGTTGAAAGATCATGCACCTCCTCTCTGGAGAAAGCGGATCGGGCAGGCAGATCCCAGTCTTCCATATCATACATCGCGTTCACCGTTACGTAAATCTTTGCTGTTTTTAAAAGATCAGAACTGACCTTTTTTTTACTGCTTATCACCTTGTAACCGTCGCCCCCCAGCAGCTTCCCAAAGGCTGAATAAGCTCCTCTTAAGGTAGAAGCGTTGTTGTGCGCTTCATCAAATACAATCAAAGGACCACTTCCGGTACTGT
>JBMDWN010000056.1:0-12502 GCA_048595275.1 Olivibacter sp.
GAGGATAGCTACATAAGAAGGCATTACCGCACTGATGGCATTAAACACCCAAAAAATGCACGCAGTATTCCAGATAAACATGGATCCCAGCACCATCAGGAAAATCCTTCTACGAGCATACGGCCGTCCGTCTTTCAAGATCAGTTCAACAGCCATTAACAGCGGTACCAATGCGATCAGGAGTAAGGGTCCGGTGTAGGGCATCGGAGGCCAGCTGAACCATAATAATACGGAGCTTAGCAGCGCTAAGAGATAAGGATTTTTCACGCAATTCAGAGTTGGGATAAAAGTTCGTTTTTTTTGCTTTCGTATTCTGCCTGGCTGATCAGTTGTCGATCGAAAAGCGTTTTTAGACGAGTTAGTTTTGCCGTGAGCTCGTCTTCCGCTGTGTCCTTTTTGAGCACCGGCTCCTCTTCCGGAAGGAGTACGCGTTCCTGTTCTTCACGCTGCTTCTGAATGCGCTCCTCGTCGAGCTTTTGCTTACTCTCCAGCTGTTCCATCGCTTCCACAGAAAGCTGATACAACTTTCTGGCTTGTATGCGTGGAATATATTCCACTGTCAGATTTTCTCCCATTCTCGGAATTACCGTAAACTTGGCGCCGAAGAACTCCTCTTTGAAGGTAACACTTTTGATGTCCTTCCAAGAAAAGATTTCAAAATTGGTGGTGAGCCCTAGTTTTGTGGCTTCGCAAAGGAAAATGCGCTTGCTGCTGATGGCGATGCAGTCTGGAAGTAAATTAACCGCCGGTTTCTTTTGTACGGCGATATAATGGATAACCTCGCTCTGTGTTAGCAAATCTTTTATTTTCGTCAGGGTTTTCTCAACGATCTTCGGATCCTGTTCTTCAGTCAGGTATTGCTCGTATTGCATAATGTGTTGAATTAGTGCTTTCCAGCTATACAGATAACAAACTCCCCTTTGATCGGATGGTTTTCAAAATGCTGCTTTATTTCTTCAAGGCTTCCCCGTTTGGTCTCCTCGAAATGCTTGCTGATTTCGCGCGAGACCGACACCCGCCGCTCGGATCCGAAATGCGCGGACAAATCCGTAAGCGTACGGATTAGACGGTGTGGCGACTCATACAGGATCATGGTCCTTTTCTCTTCGGCCAGAATACCAAGCTTGGTCTGCCGTCCTTTTTTTACGGGTAGAAAGCCCTCGAAAACAAAGCTGTCGCTCGGCAGACCGGACACGACCAAGGCTGGAACGAAGGCTGTCGGCCCGGGCAGGCAGCAAAGATCTATCCCTTCCTGAATCGCTTCCCGGACCAGGAAGAAACCCGGGTCTGATATAGCTGGTGTACCAGCGTCGGAGATCAGCGCAATATCCTGGCCTTCTTTCAGAAATCGAATAATCTCGGAAGTCGCCTTATGCTCATTGTGCTGATGATGGGCAAATACCCGCTTCTCTATGTCCAGATGTTTCAGGAGCGTAGCGCTTGTACGCGTATCCTCGGCGAGGATCAAGTCGACCTCTTTGAGAATCCGGATCGCCCGGAGGGTAATGTCCTCCAGGTTTCCGATGGGGGTGGGCACCAGGTATAGCATATTCTTTTTATGAAAGCTTCTTCTTTTCTTTTCTATCTTTGTCTGCAAACTTAGATAAATTGCCGTTGCTATGCAATGAGCGGCGAAACGAGAGAATTCCTTATGTTGCAGATTAGTTACATCCGAGAACACCGTGAAGAGGTGCTGAAGGGGCTGAAAAAACGTAATTTCAGCGACCTGAACGTGGTAGATGATATCCTGGCTTTGGACGAACAACATCGTTCCGTGAAGCTGAATATGGAAAGATTATCCTCGGAAGCCAATTCAGCAGCAAAGAAGATTGGCGAGTTAATGCGTCAGGGAAATAAAGATGCTGCCGATCAGGCTAAAGCAGACGCTGCTCAATACAAAGAGCAGATCAAAAACCTGGGACCTCAGGTCGATGATCTGGATAAGGCGCTGTTTGAAAAGCTGGTTCAGTTACCTAACCTCCCACATATTTCTGTTCCGGAAGGAACATCAGCGGATGACAATCAGGTCGTCCTTGAATTCGGAGATAAAAAAGTACTGCCAGCGGATGCTTTACCGCATTGGGAGCTGGCGGCTAAATACGGATTGATTGACTTCGAGCTGGGTGTAAAAGTGAGCGGAGCCGGTTTTCCGATCTATAAAGGGAAAGGAGCCAAACTACAGCGAGCGCTAATCAATTATTTCCTGGATAAAGCCAGTGAGGCGGGCTATGAAGAAGTAGAAGTTCCGATTTTGATTAATCCGGATACCGGTTATGGAACGGGACAACTGCCGGATAAAGAAGGGCAGATGTACCGGGTCGATCTGGATGATCTGTATCTCATACCGACGGCGGAGGTCCCCGTTACTAATATGTACCGGGATGAAATCATTAAAGCATCAGATTTTCCGATCAAACATACTGCTTATACCCCATGCTTTCGTCGTGAAGCCGGTTCCTACGGCGCTCATGTACGCGGACTGAACCGCCTTCATCAATTCGATAAGGTCGAGCTGGTTCAGGTCGTACAGCCTGAGCATTCATATGATGTCCTGGAAGAAATGAGTAACTATGTGCAGTCCCTGCTCAAAGAACTGGAACTTCCTTACCGCGTATTAAACCTCTGCGGTGGAGATATGGGATTCACTTCCGCAAAGACCTATGATATGGAAGTCTGGAGTGCCGCCCAGGGCCGCTGGCTGGAAGTATCGTCGGTATCCAACTTCGAAACCTTCCAAAGTAACCGGCTAAAGGCAAGATTCAAAGATGAGCAGGGGAAAACCCAGTTGGTTCATACCCTGAACGGCAGTGCCTTAGCTTTACCGCGGATTGTTGCCTGCCTGCTGGAAGAAAATCAGGATGAACGGGGTATTCGTATCCCGACAGTTCTGGTGCCTTACACCGGCTTTGACTACATTGATTAATAAAGGTGCCGTCGGCGGGGGGATACTGTTTCACCCTCGTTGCCTTTCCGTCTTTGAACCCCTATGCTGAACTGGAAAGCATATTAGTATTAACCGACCAACGCCGCCTCGACACCCTTAAGAAAGCGGTACTTTAGCGGGTTGAGTCCGGCTATTTAAGCCAATACCCGCTCTCAATCCGCTTTCAACCCGGACTCAACCCGGACTCATTCAGTAAATGGTAGGTTGCCTTTCATTATTTGTTGGCGATTTTGTGTCTCCATGAAAATTTTAAAGGTGCTATCTTTGTTTCCTTATGGTAAATAAAGCGGTAATTTTCGATATGGATGGAGTGATATGCCACACTAATCCATACCATGCAGAAGCATTCAAGCAGTTTTTTGAAAAACGAGGTGTCGTCTGCAACGAGGAAGATTTTGTCGAGCATATGTATGGGAAGCATAATAGCTACATCATGGAACATTTTTTCGGACGCAAACTGCAAACTGGCGAACTGAAAGAATTGGAAGATGAGAAAGAAGGCTTGTTTCGGCGGATTTACGAGACAGAAGCTAAAGAAATAGCGGGCTTTACAGACTTTTTAGGGCAGTTAAAGCAACGGGGCATAAAGACGGGCGTAGCGACCTCCGCTCCTGAGGCAAATCTCAAATTAATCATGCGGATACTCGGCTTTGAGAAAGATATGGAGTCTATATTAGCAAGCGAGCAGGTTCAATTGCATAAGCCTCATCCGGAGGTGTACTTGAAAACAGCGGCTAATCTTGGAGTTGATCCGGCAGATTGCGTGGTATTCGAAGATTCCTTTTCAGGGGTAAGCGCCGCGAAGGCTGCCGGCATGAGGGTAGTTGGTGTATTGTCCTCACATAGTGTTGAAGAGCTTCCGGTTTGTGATTATTATATTGAAGATTATGTAGGGTTAAATCCTAAGCAAATACTCGACATTTTGGTTTTAGAACGTTGATACAAAATTAATAAGTTTCTTCTCGTTTTTTGATACTTTTATGATCGATCATCGGATCAAATAATATATGTCGGAAAATACTCAGCTGAGTAATTGGAGGAAGTTTCTGGAGGGAGACGAAGTCGCTTTTCGTAATTTATACGAGAATCAATTTGATATGCTCCTAAGCTTTGGTTTAAGATATACTCCAAACCAAGGACTGGTACAAGATTGTATCCACGACCTTTTTTTGTATGTGCATGCTAAGCGTTTCACACTTAGTCAAACGGTCAAGGTCGAAGCCTATCTGCTATCTTCTCTCAGACGAAGGGTTATTAAATCCCTGGATGCAGAAAAAAGTACAGATACGTTGAAAGAATCTGAATATACTTTCCAGGTGGAATGGGATGTAGAACATCATTTAACTAGATCCGAGGAAGACCAGATTCTTTATAATCGCTTAAAAAAGGCATTGCAATCGCTGACGCCGAGACAAAGAGAAGCAATTTATCTCCGATTCAGCTGTGAACACAGTTATGAAGAGGTTTCAGAAATTATGGGCATACCGCTTCCAACCTGTAGAACGGTGATATACAGAGCTATCAAGGGGCTTCGTTCTGAGCTTATTGACGTTCAGTCGCCACAATTATTGTGGATGCTCATCAGCGCTAAAAGCCTAAAATAAACTCGGATTTATTTTTTTCAAATTTTTTGTCTATAAACTATAATAGTCGCGCTCTTTAATATAAAGCCTATATTATATGCGTCCTGAACTTGAAGATATTTTTTCCTCCGATGATCACGAACGGCAGATCGACGCGGAACCGAATCGGTGGAATAAACGTCTTGCCAAGGCTCTAATGACGCTTTTTAAAAAGCCTATTCCATTATTTATCCCAGATGAAGCAAAAGCCGAGGTATGGAGCAGGATAGAGGGCTCCATTCTAAAGCGTGATAAGTTCGTCTTTAAAAAATATCAGGTTTGGCTGGCGGCCGCAAGTATTGTTCTCGTATTCGCTGCTTCCCTTTTTCTTCTGCAAAGTAAATTGTCATACGACCGGTTAACGGTTGTGGCTGTTAACAGGCAAAGCCAGATGAAAGATAGCGCATCGGTCCGAGCAGAAGAGGGTAAAAAAGATTTTCATTATACGGAAACTAAACAAAGTGATGTTGGCATTAATGACAATGCTAATTCGGAAGATTTTAAGACAATAACCGTACCCTTCGGGAAATTTAGCGAGGTTACCTTGCCCGATGGAACCGAAGTTCGATTAAATGCAGGCTCGCAGCTGACTTATTTGTCTCACTTCGAGCCTGAAGAGAGATCCGTTTTTCTGGAAGGTGAAGCTTTTTTTAATGTTGCCGCGGATAAGAGCAGGCCATTCCTGGTCCGAACGACAGACATGGTTATTACGGCCTTGGGAACATCATTCACCATAAATTCATATTTAAGCGAAGAAAGCACTTCTGCCATGCTGGTAACGGGCAAAATCAGAGTGGAAAATCTTCAAAGAAATTTAAGCAGAGAACTGGATGCACCCGGAAAGATTGCTATTTACAGGAGAGAGAATAAGTCTCTTGAGATTACAAAAAGGGATTTGGAAGAAGAGATGTCCTGGACAAGACAACAGCTTATTCTTAGAAAAATGCCGCTAGGGGAACTACTCAAAAAAATTTCAAGAATTTATAATATACAGATAGACGATCAGACAGAAAATAAGGAGACCGATACTTTCTCCGGGCGATTAGATTTAACAAAATCGGTAACGGAAGTCTTGACTATCCTTTACGATACGGATGAATACAGATTATTAAAAACAGAAAGGAGGATTGAAATTCAACAAGCAGACCAAAACGAAAGATAAAGGGCAGCTGCTGCAACAGCTACCCTAAGTCATTACTTTTAAAATTAGATTTAAACCAGCAACAACTTTCGAAATTATGAAAATTTTTTATGCTAGGAGATTCCTGGGGAGGAATTTCCGTGGCCTTACTATGCAATGTATTCTTATGGTTAAGACAATTGCGTTATTACTATGGATTGGTCTGATGACGGTCCACGCCGAGGGCTACTCTCAGCGAGTAAACTTAAACCTTAAAACGGGAAGCCTAACGGAGTTTTTAACCGAGATTGAAAATCAAAGCGACTATATTTTCTTTTATAAGGACAATTTGGTGAGTAACCGAAAGGTTGAAAACTTGATCATTAAGGACCAGGAGCTTCTGAATGTTTTGACAAAGGTCCTAGATAGACAGAACTTGAACTATGAGATTTCCGGAAGACAAATTACGCTAAAAGCAAAGAAAAAGGTCGTTCAAAACCGTGAAATTCGTGGTACGGTGAGGGATGGTCAAGGAGTGCCACTGTCCGAGGTCAATGTCCTCGTAAAGGGGACGAATATAGGTGCCACTACAGATAACGAGGGACGTTACCGACTAGAGATTTCGAATGACGTAACCTTGATCTTCAGTTTGGTCGGATACAAGGATCTGGAAGTTGGTACAAAAGAAAGAATACGTATCGATGCGGTTCTTGAGCTTGATAGTCGCGATCTGGATGAAGTAGTGGTAACTGGTTATAACCGGATCGAAAAGCGACATGTTGCCTCCGCGGTTTCTGAGATGAATATGGATTTGGCGACCAACCGTCCCATCGCAAAACTGCAGGAAGCCTTTAGTGGTACCATTCCCGGCGTTACTATGGTGCAAGGGAGTAATATTCCTGGAGGTGTACCCGGTTCTATTGCTATACGTGGAGTAAGTACCTTGCAGGAAGCTAGTCCGTTAGTGATTGTGGACGGTATGGAGCAATCGCTAACGGACATTGATCCTAATCAAATCAAAAGCATAAACGTATTGAAAGATGCTGCTTCCGCCTCTTTATACGGTTCACGCGGGGCGAACGGGGTCATTATTATTGAGACAAAAAGGGGGAGTACGGGTCAGTTCAAAGTAGACTTACATTCCTGGACCGCCTTTTCGGAACCGATAGACCTTCCGAATTTCGTCAATGCGAGGGATTATATGCGACTAAATAATGAAGCAAGGGAGATTCAGGGGCAGACACCGTTGTTTGATGCCAATCAGATCGCGCAGGCAGACCGGGGAGAGTTTAATGAGGTAAATTGGCTTAATGAGATCATGGAGCGTCGGGCGCACTCACACAATACCACAGCTAATATTTCTGGTGGCGGCGGTGTGGGAGCCTTTAATCTGATGCTGGGGTACTTGACGGAGAATGGGATGAACAACGCTGAAGGGTCCGAAAAGTTCAGTGCTCGTTTCAATACCAATATCAACATAGCTGATAAATTTGTATTGATGGCAGACTTTTATGCGCATCGTCTGCAGGTAGATCGACTGATGACGAACACGAACGGACATGGCTTATATCACGATGCCTGGAAGATGAATCCGACTCAACAGATCTTTTACGAGTCGGAGCGGCCCGATCATTATATCCTCCACAACAACATAAACCCTATCGCCTCGATAAATTATGGTGGGAT
Organism: Olivibacter sp.; assembly: GCA_048595275.1. Classification (GTDB taxonomy): domain Bacteria; phylum Bacteroidota; class Bacteroidia; order Sphingobacteriales; family Sphingobacteriaceae; genus Olivibacter. Next base: position 7,373 of record JBMDWN010000056.1, read on the forward strand.
GCGGAATAATGTGCACGACCGAAGTACAATTAATTTGCGGCCTCGCTATTTTATCAGTAATGGGCTATCAATCGACGGAAATGTCTCGTACATGATAAACAAGTCAGCCTGGAAAGAGGTTCGCAGACCTTTTATGTTTTACGATGGGAATGGCAGGCCGGCGCTCAATTGGACGAATACCGTTGGGGCCGATCAGGGAGTAAGTGAAAGTCAATTGACTGCCAGAGCAAATGTGAATTATGAGAAGGATTTACGCTCCAATAAGGATAAGCTATATTTAATTGCAGGTTCTGAGATTATGAACCACACGTTTACCGATTATCGGGAAATCAATAAAGCCTCCTTTTTTGGTAAAGCCAATTATTCCCTGGCAAACCGTTACATTCTTGAATTCACTGCCAGGGCTGATGGAAGTAGTAAGTTCGCTCCCGGCCACCGTTGGGGTTTCTTTCCTTCCGGCGCTATCGCCTGGAACGCTCATGATGAGGCTTTCTTAGCTGGACTTCGAGATCGTAATATTATCAATAATCTGAAGGTACGGGTCTCCTATGGACTAGTGGGAAATGAGAATGTACCACCATATTTATGGCAGGAGGTTGTCAATAACTGGGGCTGGACGATTCGAGTCCCCAATCCCGAATTTTCCTGGGAGAAACAACGCCAGGGAAATATAGGTTTGGATGTCAGTCTACTAAAGAATCGTTTGAATTTTACGGGGGAAATTTATCATAAATTTTCTTATGATTTGATTTATTCCCGATTCCCTGTTCCTCCCTTGACGGGATCAAACAATTTAGAATCGGCCATTAATATTGGCGAAGTAGAGAATAAGGGCTTCGAGATTTCGGCGAATTGGGGAGATAAGATCGGTGATTTTTCCTATCGCGTAGGTGGGATGCTTTTCAATAACGAGAATCGGGTATTAAAAGCTGGTTACAATCAGGGAGATTCATTGATATTCAAGGATAATGTTGATCAGATCTGGTATAGGGGAATTGCTATTGAAAACTACTATGGGTTCCAAAGTAACGGATTCTTCCAAACAGCAGAAGATGTAAATAATACACCTGCCAGGTTGCCCAATACGCTGCCAGGAGATATCCGATATGTTGATCAGAACGGAGACGGTATCATAAATGAACAGGATCGGGTCAATCTTGGCGACCCGTTTCCGCACATGAACTTTGCGATCAATCTAGATTTGAGCTACAAGCGATGGGACTTTACCATGCTCGCCCAGGGTGTCGGACGGCGTATGGGCCGGTTGAATGGCATGGAAGGTTATCCCGTACTTATGGATGGAACCAATAACAATCTTGGTACGCCCAGACAGGAATACATGGATAACCGATGGACGCCCGAAACTCCGAATAGTCGCTTTCCACGTGTATGGACAGGTCAAAGTCCAAATGCAATGTTAAGCGATATTTGGCTAAGTGATGCCGCATTTCTCCGGATAAAAATGTTACAGCTTGGGTATACATTCCCGAAAATCGGATCCAGCATTAGTAATCTGAGAATTTACTTGAATGCTCAGGATGCTTTCACCTTTACCAAATGGGAAGGATTGGATCCTGAAAGAGACGGTGGTAATGGTGGCTATCCAAGAATGGCAGTATTTAGCTTTGGTCTCCGAGCCACAATTTTATAGTCACCTAATCGAATCCAGAATATCATTATGAATTCAGTTATGAAAAAATTTATAGTTCTGGCAGCCGGCGTTTTGTTGATGGGCTGCGAGAAGTTTCTTGATAAAGAAGACCCTACGGCAACTACATTCCAACAATTTTTTATAGATGAAGAGGATCTGCGCAGAGTCACTTACAGTAGTTATTATGATGTGTTCACCAATCATAACGATAGGCGAACGCTTTTCTATATGAAAGATGGCCGCTCCGATAATGCGTATGCACGTGTAGACGGAGACCATCATTTACAAATCGCTAATGGAAACATGAATAGCAATACAAGAGCATTTGAATATTATTACACCATTCATTTGAAACATGTTGGGCGATTAAATACCTATATTGATAATATGGATGTCCCCTACGTTGAGGATGAAGCAATAAGGGAAAGGTATCGTGCGATTTTAGAAGGGATACGGGCGTGGCACTATTTCGAAATGACAACCCGATGGGGGGATATCCCCTTTTTACTTGAGCCAGCCACTGTTGATGAGTCTCGTCAGCCCCCGATGCCTCAAGCTGAGATCTTGGAAAATCTTTTTGCAATGTCGGAAAGCATAGCCGATCGATTGCCTCCCGATGAATACACTACTAATAAGTTCATGTTTAATAGGTTCTCCTTTAAAACCCTGGTCATGCGCTACGCACTTTATCATGGTCGTTTTGAACTGGCAGCGCGGTTAGCAAAGGAGGTGATGGACAGTGGTAAATATCAGTTATATCCTGTTTATCGTGATCTGTTTCAATATGAAGGAGCCACGCGAAACCGGGAGTTTATTCAGCATATGGATATCGAAAGTTTCAGTGGGAATACGACATTTTCTTTCCGGGATCTTGGTCCACACTTCCGAACAGGGAACGGTCAGTCGCATATTGTACCGTTAAAATCATTGGTAGATGCCTATTGGACGAAACAAGGGAGACCCATCGATCAATGCCCGCTTCATACAAAAGCGGAGTACGAACTTGATCCAAATTTAAATCGTGACCCCAGATACGAAGCTAGCATTATGGGGCCGGGCGACATGTTTTATGGTGAGGTTATCGATATTTATGATCCGGACAACCCGATGTTCTATGGGCACCAACGTGCGAGTAAATCGGGTTATTGGTTCAGAAAGTTTGTCTCGGATGCCGACGCCTTCCGAAATGGGAATTTAACCTTTGGGCTATCAAGGTACGCAGAAGTCCTGTTAACGTATGCGGAAGCAAAGCTCATGATGGGAGAAATGGATGAACTGGCGAAAAGCTGTATCAATCAGATTCGGGAACGAGCAGGATTGGATATGTCCGAAGCGGACGTGTCGTTACCTTACTATTCGGCTTTCTCGCAAGAGCAATGGATTGATTTGATACGCAATGAGCGTCGAATAGAATTCGCCGGGGAAGGGCTTAGGTACGATGATATCATACGCTGGCGTATTGCCGAAGATGTTCTTAACCAACCGGCACTTGGGCACACCAGATTGATAAATGATCGTCTTCAGTCATTGCATATTGAAGACCGTTCTTTTACAGGTAGAAACTATCTCTGGCCTTTCCATGAATTAGTGCTGCGTGTAGAGCCGGCTTTGAGACAGAACCCAGGCTATTGATGATTAATGGGAAACTCCTCTGGAAAATCTTTTCCAGAGGAGTTTCCCATTATCTTCAGAAAAAGTAATGTGTGTTTTTCAAAATTGAAGTCTATTTGAAAGAATTGCTAAGATCGGTGTACTGGCAATTGGGTTGCTTCTTTGAAACAGGGAGTGACTTTATTGCCATAAAATGTAAGTTACCAACGAAAATAGAGCACAAAAATGCGAATTCGAAATATCAGCAGCTTGATAAAATGCTTCTGCAACTAACTGTTCAGACGATGAGGAGAACTAATTTTTTTTCAGAAACAAGTGGTCTATGAAATACCTCAATAAAATATTTGATGAGCTATAGCAAGGTTTATTAAAATTACGAACCCAAAAAATAAATATCCATCAGGAAAAACACAGCAAACACTATCGAAGCGATTCCGTTAGCGGTCATAAAAGCACGGTTAACCCGGCGCAGATCAGTTGGACTGACAATGAGGTGCTGATAGACCAGCAAGCCGCAGTAAAAAGCGACTCCAACCAGATACAACCAACCTAGATTCAGTAAGAAATAGGGGATGAGCACACAAGCTGCAGATATAACATGGAGGACTTCAGAAATCCTGAGCGCCCCAGCTTTACCAAAATAAGCCGGAATAGAATGAAGGTTTTGCTGGCGGTCAAACTCCTCGTCCTGCAAGGCGTATATAATATCAAATCCACTTACCCAGCATAATACTGAAATCGTATATAAAACCGGAACAATGTGGAAGGTTCCGGTAACCACCAGGTAAGCACCCAGTGGTGCCAAACCCAATCCCAGGCCAAGCACCAGATGGCATAGGGAGGTGAAGCGTTTTGTGTAGCTATAAAACAACACCACAAAAAGAGCTACCGGCGATAAGTAAAAACAGACCGGGTTAATGAAAAAAGTAGCTGCTACAAACACGACGCAATTCAGGATGGTAAACAATAAGGCGCCTCGAGCGGTAATCCGGCCGGCGGGGATATCCCGCATAGCGGTTCTTGGGTTCAAAGCGTCAATATCACGGTCCAGATACCGGTTGAAAGCCATAGCCGCATTCCGGGCGCTTACCATACAAATCAGCATCAGAAAAAGCAGCTTCCAGTCGAATGCATAATCAGTTGTATGCACAGCAAGAAAAAATCCGATTACCGCAAAAGGCAGGGCGAAAATACTGTGCGCAAACAAAACCAGGGAGAAATACTTTTTCATAAGAATGCAAACTTAGGATAAGTTTATCGAAAACTATACAAGCTATTCTCTGAAAGGTAAGTTTTTTGACGTTCCAGGGCGGAGGCTTCAGAACAGCTAAAGATTATTTTTTGCCCACCCGGTCTAGTGGTAAGCGTCCTGCATTAACGTCTTTCTTGAACTGGCTTGGGCTCTGACCGGTAACTTTCTTGAACTGGTTGCTTAGGTGCGCCACGCTGGAAAAACCGAGTTGATAGGCTATTTCGCTTAGCGTAAGTTCGTTGTATTGCAGCAGTTCTTTGGCCCGCTCGATGCGTTGCGCAATATAATAGTGCTCAACGGTCAAGCCTTCCTTTTCCGAGAAAAGCGAACTGAGGTAGGCGTAATCTTGATTCAGGTGGTTGCTCAGGTAATCGGAGAGGTTATGACGGATAAGGCCATTTTGCTGCTGAACTAATTCCAGAATGGCAGCCTTTATTCGCTCAATAAAAATCAGGCGTTTATCTTGCAGAAGTTCAAAGCCCAGACTTTCGAGTCGGTGGCTGAACACGTCCAGCTTTTTCTCTGCTGCAGGTTCGCTCAGCGTAACCTCCCCAAGCGTCACCGCTACCGGATTAAGTCCGGCGGACTCCAGCTCATTCCGGACTACCAGAATGCA
>JBMDWN010000057.1:0-4659 GCA_048595275.1 Olivibacter sp.
GCGGAAATCAAGCTATATGAGGTCGGCGGATTTAAACCTATACCGACAGACGATTTTGTGTTCAGTGCTCAAGTAAAGTCAAATTCGTTATCCGCACGAGATCCCTGTAAATATATAGAGACGAGGCTAGTAACGGAACGACATCCGATTTTGATCCCACTATCGGCGCCAGGCTGCATTTCTAATTTGATGGTGTCTAACGTGGATAGTACTTATTCCGGTAAAGAACAGGATTTTTCAGGATTTGGACAGGACACGGATGAATGGGTTAGAATAAAATGCGTTGGGGCGCAAGGTCTTCTTTCTTATTACGTGAACGAAACACTGGTTTTCCAGGTACCAGCCCCCTTGGATAAGCATATTATAGGAATGATCTTTAAGTTTTCCGGGGGCGGATCTGTAAGAGATGTTCAGCTTTGTAATTCTTCTACAAGCTTTCGAAGTTATGGGAAATAAAAAGACATTTACGTTAACTGGTATTTACCTGCTGTACTGATCGCCTTGCTAGCCAAAAAGTCATTTAGCCCTACTGATCCGCTCGTCAGTATCAAATGATCTTTCAAATGACGAGGTAATTCATTCAAGGACTTGTCATCATCTAAAATAATGAAGTTCTCATGAGAAGGATGAAGATTAAACTAACTCATCAAGCGTCTTGTATAATAACTTCAGCGCGCAATCCTTGAGCATATTCAGGGGAGAAAGCATTTATTAATTTCAATTATATCTTAGTATAATTGAAGAAATTTTACCGTATTCATGCCGAAAAACCAAAAAGCATCGCCTTCGGGGGTCAAAGCTATAGCCAAATTAGCGAACGTGTCTATTGCGACGGTCGACCGGGTATTGCACAACAGGACCGGTGTTTCGGAAAAGACAAAGCAGAAAATTAACGACATCATCCGGGAGATGGGCTACCGGCCCAATATCCTGGCGAGTCGTCTGGCGTCAAAAAAGAGCAACCGCTTTGTTGTGATTATCCCGGACGATGCGGCTAATGAATATTGGGCTTCCAGCCGGAAGGGTATAGAACGTGCCGCTATCGAAATTGAGCAGTATGGTGTCGCAATGGATTTCCTGGTCTATGACATGGGTAATAAAGCTTCTTTCGAGAAGCTCATTTCGAAATTAGACCTTTCAAACTACGATGGGGTGCTGCTGGCTCCTTCATTTTTCGATCTGAGTGTACGTTTTACCGATAAGGTGACGGCGCTCGATCTACCCCTGGTTTTCATCAACGCAGATGTGCCCGGGCAAAAGAGCCTGTCCTACATCGGTCCGCACCTCTTTAAAAGCGGTCAGCAGGCTGCTCATATTATTGATTATGGATTGAAGGATGGAGAGATTCTGATTATTAACATTTCCAAAGAAATCGATACCTACCACCACCTGCTGCGAAAGGAGGAAGGCTTCCGTGCTTATTTCACCATCGACGAACACAGCGAGCGGATCATTCATAAACTAGACGTGCACGATCCCGCAGATGCGGTCGTTGCAGCAGAGACCAAAGGCTTCCTGAAGCAGCATCCCGGAGTCAAAGCCATTTTTGTGACCAATTCCAGGGTGCGTTCGGTCGCAAAATTCCTGGAGACCGCTGGACTGCAGGAAAAATTTATCCTGGTGGGTTACGATTTCATCAGCGAGAACATTCGGTATCTGAAGGATGGGGTGATCGATTTCCTGATCGGTCAGAAGCCTGAAGAGCAAGGTTACATCGGACTCATGAGCATCTTCCGGCATCTGGTGCTGGGCGCGAATATTGAGAAGCATCAATTTACCCCGATCGACATCATTACCAAAGAGAATTACGAATTCTACCGCAATTAGCGAAAATAAAATTTGGAGCTTCCAAAAATGTTTATTTAATTAGCGGTTACGTTACCGATTATACTTCAGATAGCAAAACCGAGGAATTTTAATAGCATTATCTGCCGCTGCGATTTTTTTTGAGAAAAAAAGGGTACGTACCCGTAAATATATTTATCAACTATAAAACGCTTATGGAAAGAAGGAAATTTTTGAGAAATGCATCGCTGTCGGTTATTGGTGCAGCGGTCTGGCCGGATGGCCTCTATGCCGCTGATGCACTTAACCAGCAACAGAAAAGAGTGGGGATTATCGGCCTGGATACCTCGCACAGCATTGCCTTTACCGAGGCCTTGAATGGAAAATCGGTCAAGCCCGAACTAAAAAACTACCGCATTACCGCAGCTTATCCTTACGGAAGTAAAGAAATAGAGAGTAGTGCCAAACGTATACCGGATTACATCGAAAAGGTTAAGGCTTTAGGCGTGAAGATCGTGGATTCGGTGGATGCCCTTTTGGAAGAGGTGGATTATGTAATGCTGGAGACGAACGACGGCACCTTGCACCTGGAGCAGGCTATGAAAGTCATCCGGGCAAAGAAGCCGGTCTTCATCGATAAGCCGGTAGCAGCCTCTTTTGCTGATGTCCGAAAAATATACGATGAGGCGAATAAGCAGGGGGTACCGATTTTTTCGGCTTCCTCCCTGCGTTACATGAAAACGGTTCAGGATGCTATTGCCGGTAAAGTCGGTAAGATTCTCGGAGCGGATACCTTCAGTCCGGCACTACTTGAGCCGCATCACCCGGATTTCTTCTGGTACGGCATCCACGGTGTGGAGATGCTTATTGCCCTGATGGGACCGGATTGTGTAGAGCTGTCCCGCATGCATACGGAAGGGACGGACATCGTTATGGCGCGCTGGAGCGATGGTCGCCTGGGGTCTTTCCGGGGAACGAGGACAGGGAAACATACCTATGGCGGAACGGCCTATGGGGAGTCGGGAGATTTGACCCTGGGTCCTTACGATGGCTACGACGCGCTGATCATCGAGATTATCAAGTTTTTCGATTCAGGCAAATCGCCGGTTGACGAGAAAGAAACGATGGCGATTTACGCTTTCATGGAAGCGGCGGATAAGAGTAAGCAGAACAACGGTCGCCTTGAGGCGCTTCAACTGTAGCGTGATGACTAAAAATCGTCGTGAATTTATCAAACAGGGTGCGCTGCTTGGAACGGCAGCAGCGATGTCCTGGTCTTTTAACTTGCCCCACCGGGCAGCTGGGGGTAAACCGGCTTGTTTGGGCGGAATGCCGTTAATCGATGAGGCGAAATGGCCGGCCTGGCCCAGATGGGTATCGGCAGCGGATGAACAACAGATTCTGCAGGTGCTACGGAGCGGCATATGGTCGCGGGCAGGGGTGACATCCGAATTTGAAAGGCGCTGGGCTGAAATCATTGGTACCTCCCGATGTCTGACGGTGGTTAACGGTACAAATGCCCTGATTACTACTCTGGCGAATTTCGGGGTAGGTGAGGGGGATGAGGTGCTGGTGCCGCCTTACACCTTTAGTGCCAGTGTAATGGCGGTGCTGGCAAACGGAGCCATGCCGGTATTTGTAGATGTCGAACTCGATACCTTCCTGATGGATCCGAAACGGATCGAGGAAAAAATAACGCCACGTACCAAGGCTATCATGCCCGTACACATTGCCGGCTTGCCGGTGGATATGGATCCGGTCATGGCGATCGCCCGGAAACATCAGCTCCTGGTGATCGAGGATGCCTGCCAGGCTCACCTGGCGGAGTACGATGGGAAGCGTGTCGGATCTATTGGGGATGCCGGATGCTTTAGCTTCCAGAATTCAAAAAACATGGCAATCGGGGAGGGTGGGGCCATTACCTCTAACGATGAATCGTTCATGGACCGATGTTATTCATACCACAACCTGGGCTTGCCTTATGGGAGTGCGGTTGGAACAGTGGCGTCGGGAAGCCTGATTCCGGGCACGAAAACGCGCTTCACGGAATATCAGTCGGCCATCGGTTTGGCGATGCTCGGACCAGTGGACCGCGAGACGGGCATACGCAATAAAAACGCCGCTTACCTGAGTGCGCTCTTGGCAGATATTCCAGGTATTACACCTTCTCGGCTTTACGATAAGGTCAACCGGGCGGCCTTTCACCTGTTTCCGTTTCGTTTTGAGCAGGAAGCGTTTAAGGACCTGAGCCGGGGGCAGTTTATCAAAGCGCTGAATGCCGAAGGGATTCCCTGCAGCAGCGGTTACGGGATCCTGACGGATAAACCTTATCTGAAAGAAGCCTTTGCGGACAAACGTTACCAGCAGGCTTATCCGTCAGACATGCTGGACTTTGACGTTTATGTGGAACGAAATACATGCAAGAACAGCGATCGGCTTTGTGAGGAACAGGCCGTTTGGTTTACGCAGAATATGCTATTGGGAGAGCGGCAGGATATGGAGCGGATTGCCGAAGCTATTAACCGAATCTATCAGCATGCGGAGGATATTAAGAAAGGTTAATGTCGGCATAATCGCCTTGACGCTGCTGGTGCTGGATTACAGTGAGCCGGTTATGGCGGCCGAATTAGCCTGGCGGGTTGGTCTGGCCAGGAAGGTGATTACACCACAGGAACCTTTGTGGATGGCTGGATACGCTACCCGTACCCAGCCGGCCTCCGGCAGGCTGCACGACCTTTGGGCAAAGGCGGTGGCACTGGAAGATGCTCAGGGCGAAAGGCTGGTTTGCATCAGTACTGATCTGCTGGGTATCCCCCGAACGCTGGAACAGCGCTTAGCTGACAAGTTGAAAGCGGAGTGTAACCTTCGCCGGGA
>JBMDWN010000058.1:0-3249 GCA_048595275.1 Olivibacter sp.
TTCCAACCTAAGGCCATCCAACTATTACCTCTATGACCTTTGGAAGGATGATGGTGACCTGCGGCGCAAAGACGGGAATTGGGTTTTTAAAGAAGACCTGCTGTACAACAACCCGGCATCGGTCGACTTCGGCAAGCCGATCGACCCGGCAAATTTTGCCAGCCTGACCGACACCTTTCAGCATTATCACTCCTTTCCCTTTTACAAAACGTTTGTTCCTCAAGCCACTACCGATCAGGTTCCTAACGGCGGACAGGGAGACTACTACGTTTTCCGATCCGCGGAAACGTACCTCCTGCGCGCCGAAGCCTATTACTGGTTGAATATGCCAGACCGGGCGGCCGCTGACCTTAATGAAGTACGGAGAAGAGCCCAGGCGCAGCCCCTTTCAGCCGGAGAATTGACCATTGAAACCATACTGGATGAACGGGCAAGGGAATTATATGCCGAAGAACATCGTAAATCAGAACTGGTTCGGATTTCATACATCATGGCGGCCGAGCAACGGAATGGCTATTCCCTGGAAAACTTCAGTGAACGAAACTTCTGGTATGATCGGGTAATGGCCACGAACAATTTCTATCAGACGCATTACCGCTGGGGCTCCTCGGAATGCCGGATCAGTCCATATCACGTACTCTTCCCCATTCCCGCCGAAGCCATCAATACCAACACGCTAGGGGTAATCAATCAGAACCCCGGGTATCCGGGTGCCGATCGAAACCTGCCTGCATTAACGGAAATAGCGGATCCGACCATCCTTTGAAAGTCCGGTTAAAACTCTAACTTACACACTCATGAAAGCTAACCAGGTCTCTATACGCATAAACACTTGCCTCCTCTTCTTTACGATCATGACGGGGTTATGCTCGGCGCAGGCTCCAAAAGCATCTGACAAACCCAACATCATCGTGATTATGGCGGACGATATGGGCTATTCCGATATCGGTTGTTACGGTGGGGAAATCCGAACACCCAATCTGGATAAGCTAGCCGAGGGCGGCAGCCGCTTTCGTTCGTTTTAAAACGCTGCCCGCTGCTGTCCTTCCCGGGCTGCGTTGCTGACCGGCTTATATCCACATGAAGCCGGTATGGGTCGTATGGTGAGCGAGGCCGACCGGGAGATCAAGCCCGGTCCCTATCAGGGCTTCCTGAACCAGGAAAGCGTAACCCTGGCAGAAGTACTTCAGCAGGCAGGTTATAGCACCTACATGTCCGGAAAATGGCATGTAGGTGAACGCCCAGAGCACTGGCCGCGCAAGCGGGGCTTCGACCGGTATTTCGGATTGATCAGCGGTGCCAGCAGTTATTTTGAGCTGGTCGATGAACCCCGTAAGCGCGTCATGGCTCTCGACGACCAACCCTGGCTGCCTCCGGCGGATAATTTCTACATGACGGACGCCTTTACCGATACCGCTATGGCCTTTCTTGATCAACACCGACAGCAGGAGAAAGAAAAACCTTTTTTCCTCTACCTCGCTTACACGGCACCACATTGGCCTCTTCATGCGCTGAAAGAAGACATTGATCGCTACGAAGGCCAATATGATAAGGGCTGGGACACGCTAAGAAGTCAGCGCTACGAGCGGATGCGTCAGCTCGGCATCCTAAACGAAAAGCACCGCCTCTCCCCTCGTCCTGAAGATATCCCCGCCTGGACTGAAGTTGACGATCAACAAAAATGGGCAGATCGTATGGAAGTTTACGCCGCTATGGTAGATCGTATGGATCAGGGTATTGGTCAGCTCGTGGAAAACCTACGCAGCCATGGCGATCTGGACAATACGTTGATTCTCTTTCTTTCTGACAATGGTGGTTGTGCGGAAAATATCGACGGTCGTCAGCTTAATCAAGCCGGTGTGGAGGTGGGCCATAAAGGTTCCTATGTAGCCTACGATCAGCCCTGGGCTAATGCCTCGAATACCCCCTACCGCATGTACAAATCCTGGACAGAGGAAGGAGGCATCATTACCCCTTTCATTGCACACTGGCCCAAAGGCATCCGGCAAGCCACCGGGAGCATCAATGAGTCTACCGGACATATCGTAGACATAATGGCTACATGCGTTGAAATTGCCGGAGCGGACTACCCAACGCAATACAAAGGACAGGACGTTGCAGCACAGCGAGGCACTTCCCTGCTTCCCGTCTTCACAGGAAAGACTCTAAAAGATCGAACCTTATATTGGGAGCACTATGGGAAATGGGCAGTCCGGGAAGGAGACTGGAAATTAGTCGGGAGTCAGGATAATAAAAAGATGGCGTTGTACAACCTCTCGGAAGATCCTACCGAGGTCAAAGACCTGTCCAGGCAGCATCCTGAACGGGTAAAAGCCATATCCCGCAAATACGAGTTCTGGAAGAAAGAGGTTGGTGTAGGTGACTAAAGGCACATTTTGACAATTAGTTCCTATTTTTATCCCTATGGAAAAAGAACGAAAGCCGATCCCAAACGATCACCTGGCAAACGAACGAACTTTTCTGGCGTGGATAAGGACCTGTATTGCAACGCTAGGGCTGGGTTTTGTGGTCGTTAAATTTTCCCTGTTCATCAAGCAGTTAGCGCTTGCGCTCGATACAGATGTCAAGATTCAGACACCAGGTTACTCGGCCGTTATTGGTATTGCCTTAGTTTTCGGATCAATGCTTATTGCGCTCTTCGCCTACATCCGGTTCAAACGCACACAACTGCAATTGTTAAAAGGTGAATTCGAGCCTTCCTCCGGGATCTTCCTCGCCATTACCATCGGGTTGGTTGCCCTTATTGTTGTTCTTGGAATTTATTTACTGGAAAGCCTGAATTAAGCATAACGATGAAAGACTTCTACAAAGATCTGTTTGAATACAACCGCCATTGTAACCTCCTGCTTTCTGAATCATTTAAAACGCACCGGAATCGAGCATCACTGAAATCGATCCAGTTGTTCAGTCATATCCTGGATGCGCATGAAATCTGGAATGCAAGAATCGAAGGAAGAACCAGTCTGTTTACCGTCTGGCAGGAGCATTCTGTTGAGCGCTTCGAAACGATTATCCATGAGAACGAAAGAAACACCAATGAAATCATTGACCGGGTTGACCTGCTTAGCAGCGTTCATTACGCGAACAATAAGATTGAAAAGAAGGTAGCCGATATACTCTTTCATATCATCAATCATTCTACTTACCACCGGGCGCAAATCGCCACAGAATTCCGCCAATGCGGAATCGAGCCAATTCCTACGGATTATATTCACTTTCGGAAATAAC